>CAZVXU010000001.1:0-64715 GCA_964631585.1 uncultured Spirochaetaceae bacterium
GCACGTGATTTGTAATCTCGGGGTCGTCGGTTCGAATCCGACAGATGGCTTGACGCGTTTCCGGGGGCTGTGATAGCCTGCCGCGAAACAACAGGGGAGTTTCCCGAGCGGTCAAAGGGGGCAGACTGTAAATCTGTTGGCATTCGCCTTCGAAGGTTCGAATCCTTCACTCCCCATCCCACCCCTTCTAATTCAAGCATTTACGATACGGGAAGCGCTGCGCTATATTGTGGGGAAGCCCGCAGGCGCGGTGCGTCTGCACGACTACACGGGACGGCTGTGAAAGAACGGGACGAGTTCTATTCCGACGGTTTACGCTTCCACTGCACACGGTGCTCCATGTGTTGCCGCTTCGACACCGGCTTTGTGTTTCTCTCGGAGACCGATCTCAGCAGGCTGGCGGCAGGACTGGGGGAATCGATGCAGACCGTCTCTGAGAAGCACTGTAAGCGGGTGGAGCTCGGCTTCGTTTCACGTCTGAGCCTACGGGAGCAATCGAACAAGGACTGTGTGTTCTGGATCGACGGCGAGTGCTCGGTCTATGAGCACCGCCCTCTGCAGTGTCGCAGCTACCCGTTCTGGCCGGCGCATCTCGGCTCACGTCCGGAGTGGGACGAGCTCGAGCGCGAATGTCCCGGCGTGAACATCGGTGCCCGCCACTCCGCCGCTAGGGTCCGCGAGTGGCTGACTGCGCACGAACGCGATTTGCTTCTGTGAAGGGTAGACCATGACCATTCGCTTCTGGGGAGCCCGCGGCTCGCATCCTCGTCCCTTGCTTCCGGAGGAAGTCCGAAGCAAGATTGCGAGTGTGGTGCAGCGCATCCGGACCGTCGACCTCGAATCGACGGAGTCCCGCGAACGCTTTCTCGCCTCGCTCCCTCCCTGGCTTTTCGGTACCACCAGCGGTAATACGCCATGCGTTGAAGCCCGCCTCTCCGAGGGTAGCGTCGTCGTCTTCGATGCGGGAAGCGGCATACAGGCCCTCTCCGCCGCGATGCAACGGGATCACCGGGATGTTCGCGAGTTTCATATTTTTTTCACCCACTTCCACTATGATCATGTGCAGGGGCTGCCGTTCTTCGCACCAGCCTACAACCCGAATGTGAAGGTGACCTTCTACAGCCCGCGCCAGGAGCTGGAGGACAATCTCAAGCAGCATATGCAGCATCCGTACTTTCCCATCACCATGGACGAGAAAATGAGTAATCTGGAGTTCGTAGTGCTGGGAGAGGAGCCGATGCGCTTCGGCAGCGCGGAGATAACCTGGCGCGAGCTCAATCATCCCGGCACTGCTTTCGGCTATCAGATCCGGGAGCACGGGAAGACACTTGTACACGCCACCGACGTCGAGCTGCTGGAAAGCGATTTCGAAAAGACTCCCGGGAACACGCGTTTCTTTCAGGGAGCGGACATGATGATCCTGGATACCCAGTACACGCTCGGCGAGGCCATCGAGAAGTACAACTGGGGTCACACGAGCTTCAGCCTCGGCGTTGATTTCGCGACGGCGTGGGGAACAAAGCGGCTGTACCTCTTTCACCACGAGCCGCAATACGATGACAAGAAGCTGCATAAAAACCTGCAGTCGGCACGCTGGTACGCGAACCGACTTGGAAACACCACGCTGCAGATCTATCTCAGCGAGGAGGGCACGGAGGTGGAGGTATAGAACCCATGGCCCACCGTCTAGACGATGTTGAGGTGCGACTCGGCGGGAAGCCCGTGGTCGGTCTCTATCTCTTCCTCCGTGAACATGAGGAAGAGCTCGATACGAATACCCTCGGGGTGCTCAACACCCTCGAGCGCGTGCTGTTCCACCACCTGTCGATCGACGAGATGGAAGGGCTCGAAGAGTCCTACCGTCGGCAGGAGGGGAAAGCCTGATATTGCATGCGAAACGCGCTACGATCTTTTATCTGGAGATGTACATGAAGAGGATATGGACCCTTGCAGCCCTTGCGCTGATTCTTGCCGTTCCGGCCGCCGCTCAGTACGATCCGCCCGCCGGCGGAGACGACAGCTATGAGCTGATCTCGCCGCTGTTTCTCGGTGGTGGATTCTCCGTTACAAGCGACGAAAGTCCGACCGGCAACCTCATGAACCCGGCCGTCTCGGGTCTCGAACAACGAGTCACGCTTGATGCGAGCTACATCGGCGTGACCGGATTCGGAGACGCCGCGGACAATGAGGGCTGGCAGGGTCACGCCGCCAACCTTGGCGCTACGATTCCGTCTCGCGTCGGCGTGTTCTCCGGGATGGTTCAGTTCCTCGGTTCCGATCTCGCGGCAATGGACCTCGGGTCGACCTTCCTCGGCCATGCGTCGTTTTCCAAGGACCTATACGACGATATCCTCGTCGGTACCGGTCTCAACTTTCGCGTCGGTGGCGACGGCGGGATCGATACGGGGCTCACCGCCGATCTCGGCGTGCTTCATCTCCCCGGCGATCTCGGGTTCGCCAAGGACTTCCGGTGGGGCGTGTCACTTCTGGGTATGGGGCTCCCATACACGCCCGTCGACGGACGGAGCTCGGTGCCGTCGATCTTTACGCCCGCTGTCGGTGCACAGTTTGCCCCGATTCAGGCGGAGGACGTGGAACTGGTGGTTCGAAATACCGTCAGTGCCCCTACCTTCCAGAACCTGCGCATGAATCTCGGCGCGACGCTCAACATCGCCGACCGGGTATCCGTGTTCACGAGCGTGCGGGGTGATGCTCGTCGTCTCCTGGACGGGAGCCTCGAGCACCGCAGCTTCATTCCGTCTGTAGGTATTTCGGTGAACTTCGCGACCGACTTCGCCAAGAGTGAGAGTTTCATCTCCGATCGCGAGTGGAACCAGAGCGAAGTGCGCACCCGGATCACCGCGGCGCCACTCTACGAGGGCACATGGGCCTTCGGGGCCGGGGTAAACGCTCCACTCGGCGTAGTGGACCGCGATCCGCCCGAAATCACGGTGGACTACGAGGAGACCGCCTACATCTCTCCGAATAACGACGGGACCCTGGATGCGCTTCGGCTACCGATCAGCATCGGGGACGACCGCTACGTCCGCGGTTACACGCTGACCATACGTGACGAATCGGGCTCGGTGGTACGTACCATCGAGAACAAGGAGGACCGCCCGGAGAACGAGGGGGTCCAGAATATTCTCCAGAGGCTCGCGGCGGTGGAGTCCGGCATTCCCGTGCCGGAGAGCCTGCGCTGGGACGGCACGTCCAATGAGGGCTCCGTTGTCCCCGACGGCACCTACACCTTCGTTCTTTCAGCGGTTGACGACAACGGCAACCGGGCTCAATCCGAGGAGCAACAGGTCGTCATCGACACCACCGATCCCGAGATCGAGCTCGTGAAGCCGACGCCGGAAGACCGTATCTTCTCGCCGAACGGTGACGGAAACAAAGACGAGTTTCCCCTCGCTCAGTCGGGCAGCACCGAGCAGCTCTGGGAGGCCCAGATAGAGGACGCCCGTGGCACCGTGATCAAGACCTGGACGTGGGAAGAAACGTCACCCGAGACCCTGTCCTGGGACGGTACTAACGATGCCGGCGAGTTCGTGCCCGACGGCGTATACAGTTACACCGTGACCAGTACCGACCGGGCAGGCAACGCCACCGAGGAGACACTGGAGAACATCATCCTCGACACCCAGCCGACACCAATCCGCATGACCATCGACTCGGCCTTCTTCTCGCCCAACGACGACGGGGTGCAGGACACCGTGACGCTCCTGCCCGATGTTCCCGTCACCTCCGGGCTGGAGCGCTGGGGCGTCGACATCATCGGTCCCGACGGAGAGGTTGCGCGCCGCTTCTCGGGGCTGCGTACGCCGCCGCAGCGCATCGCCTTTGACGGGGCCGATGCGGCCGGCGACCGGCTGCCCGAGGGTGAGTATCGCGCGGAGCTCCGGATCGTGTACCAGAGTGGCAATCAGCCGGAGGCGACCTCCCCGTCATTTACCCTGGACGTCACGCCGCCGCGTGGCACCGTCCGGGCCAACTTCGAGGCATTCTCCCCGAACGGTGACGGAAACCGTGACGTGATCACCTTCGACCAGGAGACGTCGGTCGAACAACTGTGGGAGGGCCGCGTTACGCGGGCGGACGGTGAGGTCGTCCGGACATTCACCTTCCGCGAAACCGCGGACCTCAGTACCAGCTGGGACGGCCGACGGGCCGACGGTCAGCTTGCCGATGACGGCCGCTATGCCTATCGCCTCGTCGCAACTGATCGCGCCGGAAATACCGGCGGCTCCCGGACCGTGGAGTTCGTGCTCGATACCGAGGAAGCGGAAGTTCTGCTTTCCGCCGAGTACGAGGCCTTCTCGCCCAACGCGGACGGCACACGGGACCGTGTGCAACTCTTCCCGCAGGTGCAGGAGAACCGCAACGTGGAAAGCTACACGTTGACCATCGAAACCGAAACCGGGGCGGCGGTTCGCACCATAAACGGTACCGGGCCGGTTGAGGGGGCCTTCGTCTGGGACGGATTCACGGACGACGGCGAGCGCGCCGACGACGATCGCTACCGGGCACTCCTTGAGGTCTCCTATCGCGACGGGGACCTCATCGAGGCGACCACTTCCGCGATACGTCTGGACACGAGGTATCCGCGGGCGGAGCTGGCAGCAGGATATACCCTGTTCTCTCCGAACGAGGACGGCAACAAGGATATCGTTCCTATCGAGCAGTCATCCTCCACCGAAAGCCTGTGGGAGGCACGTATCGTGAACTCCGACGGGGAAGCGGTGCGCACCTGGTTCTGGAAAGAGACGCTCTCCGATGTGGAGTGGAGCGGCCGCGATGATTCGGGCAACCTGGTGCCGGACGGGACCTACCGATACGAGGTCACCGCCACCGACGCGGCGGGAAACACCACCACTGAGACACTGCCGGGCCTGGAGGTGGACACGCGTCGTACGGCGGTCTTTGTTACCGTCGATGTCACGGGCTTCTCGCCCAACGGCGATGACTTCCGCGAGGCGGTGACGATTACGATGTATACCAATCTCCTCGACGGCGTCGAGTCCTGGACCCTGGATATTCTCGACGATACGGGTACACCGGTGCGCACCTTCGAGGGCGATGCCGCTCAGGCAAGCTCGGAGGTCATCTGGCGCGGCGTTGACGCCAACGGTGACATTGTGGAAGGGGAGTATACCGCCCGCTTCGAGGTGATATACGCAAAGGGCGACCGGCCGAGCGGGGAAACCACACCCTTCAGGCTCGACGTCACGGCTCCAGAGGTGGAGGTCGATCTCGACCCCGTCCCGTTCTCTCCTGATAACGACGGAGTGGACGATGAGCTTTCGATCGGTATCAGCGTGGAGGATGAAAGCGACATCTCGACGTGGCGAATGCGGGTACTCGATCGCGAGGGGAACTACTTCACCGACTTCTCCGGTGAGGGTGAGCCTGCCGAAGAGATCATCTGGGACGGGCGCGCCGCGAATGGGGAGCTCGTCATCTCAGCGGAGGACTATCCCTACATACTCGAGGTGACCGACGTACTCGGAAACACCGCGGTGACCGAGGGCGCTATTCCCGTTGATATCCTGGTGATTCGCGACGGCGACAGGTTGCGCGTGCAGATAGCGAGCATCACTTTCGCGCCGAACAGCCCGGAGCTCATAACAGATACATCGACCGAGCGCGGGGCGAGGAACGCAGCGATCCTCTCGCGGCTGGTAGAGGTATTCGCCAAGTACGACGACTACCGCATCCGCATCGAGGGACACGCGGTAAACATCACCCAGACCGAACGCGAGGAGGTCGAGGAACTCGAGCCCCTCTCCGAGGCACGAGCCGAGGCGGTGAAGACCGCGCTTGTGGAGCGAGGTATGAGCGAGGACCGCATCTCCACGCTCGGGCGCGGTGGACGCGATCCGGTGGTTCCGCATACGGATCTGGACAACAGATGGAAAAACCGGCGGGTTGAGTTCATCCTGATCCGATAACCATGGTGGAGTCGAACACACAGAGGGCGCGTTGAAGATAGCCAAACACGTAATCGATGAAATCGCCCGCAAGGTCGACATCGTGGACGTGGTGGGTGACTATGTGTCCCTCAAAAAGCGCGGTGCGCGCTACTGGGGCCTTAGTCCATTCACGAGCGAGAAGACTCCCTCGTTCAGCGTGGAACCCGAGAAGCAGCTCTACTACTGTTTCTCCAGTGGCAAGGGGGGCAGCGTTTTCCAGTTCGTTATGGAAATGGAAGGTCTGTCCTTTCCCGAGGCGGTTCGCGCCCTCGGCGAGCGGGCAGGAGTCAGCGTAGAGGCCGGCGAATCCGACGAGGAGTCGCGCACCCGCGATGCACTGAAGGAGCTCAACACGCGGGTCGCCGGCAGCTTTCGCCACATTTTTCTGAACTCCGCGGGCGCGGAGCCGGCCCGCCGATACATGCGCGGACGCAAGATCTCCGAGGAGGTGCTCGATCGCTACGAAGTCGGCTATGCGCCGGCGGACCGGCGGTGGCTGTTCAATTTCCTTCGCAAGAAGCAGTACTCGCCGCAGTTTCTCGCCCAGACCGGGCTCTTCTCGCGGCAGTACCCCGAGGTTACGCTGTTTTCCGACCGTGTAATGTTTCCCATACATACCCGGGGAGGGCAGGTGGTGGGCTTCGGCGGCCGACGTCTCGGCGAATACGGCCCCAAGTACATCAACTCGCCGGAGTCGCCGATATTTCGAAAACGGGACGAGCTCTACGGCCTCTATCAGGGTATTAAGTCCATACGCGAACTGGAGGAGGTCTATCTCTGTGAAGGCTACATGGACGTGCTGGCCCTCGCGCAGGCCGGCGTGGAGAATGCGGTTGCGCCGCTCGGGACGTCCTTCACCGAGGGGCAGGCCAGGCTGATCAGGCGCTATGCGGGCGTGGTGATCCTCCTCTTCGACGCCGACTCAGCCGGGCTCGATGCTGCACGGCGCGCGGCCGAGATCCTCGAGAAGGCAGGCATCGAGGGACGTGTCTGTCAGCTGCCCGCCGACCAGGATCCGGGTGATATTCTGGAGAAGGAAGGCGCCGAACAATTGAAAAAAAGGCTGACTTATACTAAAACCTTGGTTGATTATCTTGTGGAACGCGCAATAAGTCGGACGAATATCGACACACCGCGCGGCAAAGAATTTGTTCTGCGGGAGGTTTTCCCATATATTAGGAGCATCGGGTCGGCGGTGCGGCAGGAGGCAGTATTACATCTCGTAGCCGATACGCTTGGTGCGGATCGTGATGCTGTTGAACGTGACTTCCAAGCGGGGCGTAAGCATGCATCCGCGTACGCGAGTCGACCTGCCGAGCAGTCAATCTCATTCGATCTCTACCTCATGCTTGCAACGGTTGCGAATCGAAATCTTTTTTCCTTCGTACGAACGGTACTGAACGTTGAGGATTTCCGGGACGATCGCGCACGTGAGGTATTCGTCGCTCTCGAGGAGTGCTTTCGCGCAGGGGAGCAATCGACAGAGCTACTGCTCGAACGCATCGAGACCGAGGATCTGCGACGAGTAATCGTCGAGCGTGTTTCCTCCGACGAGTTCGCGCTGAATGGTGAGGCTATCATTCGTGATACCTCCTACAGGATCAAGCAGCGCAACCTCCAGGAACGACGAAAACGCATCGAAGCGCGGTTGCGTCGCAGCGATACAGCCGATGATGCCGAGGAGATGGAGCTGTTACATGAACAGCAGTATCTCGACGCCGAGCTTCGAAAGCTGAGGGTGCTTATTGATGACAGAGCTGCAAAATGACCCGGCGATGCTGAAGCTCATAGATTACGCCAAGAATAAGAGCAGTATCAGCTACGACGAGGTGAATGACTTCCTTCCCGATTCGGTTGTGAACTCGGAGAAGATTGAGGAGGTTATCGGAATATTGGCCAAGCATAACGTTACGCTTGAAGAAGAAGATGTATCGGTAGTCGAAGAGGACGAGGAGACGACGGAGGAAGCCGGCGCCGACGGAGACGGCGAGGCGGAACCAGAGCCCGAACCGGAGGCCAAACACGAAAAGACGAAGAAGAAGCTCATGATGGGCGAGAAGGACAGCGCGGTCGACGACCCGATCCGCCTCTATCTCCGGGAAATCGGCAAGGAAAACCTTCTTACCGCGGAGCAGGAAGTCGAGCTCTCCAAGAAGATGGAGGAGGGCGAGAACATCATCAAGCGGGTTATCAAGAACTCCGGAATCCTGATCCCGGAATTCTTTGACCTTGCCCAGCGCGCCTTTTCCAAGCAGGACCCCAAGGAGCTGAACCTCACCAAGAAGGAGATCTCTGAGTTTCTCGCCGAAAGACGACGGCTCTCGCAGTTCTACCGCGAAGCTCTGAAGGATCTGCTGCCCGATCTGCGGGGGTATATCGAGCAAAAAGAGAAGGTCATCGCCAAGGGTGGAGAACTCTTCGAAGACAAAACCCTCGCCAGGAAGCGACGCGACCTCATGAAGAAGCTTCACGAGGTGGAGATCCATCAGGAAGAGATACTCTACTTTTCTGATCGATTCATCAGCGCAGCCCGCAAGATCCGCAAGTACCGAAAGGAACAGGAGCGCATCGAAAAACGTCTTCGGGTTTCGAACCTCCGGGAGCTTCGGAGTCTTGGACGGGGGCTTGCCGTGACGGCTGAGCGCATGCGGATCGAGGAAGAGCTTGGACTGAGCGCCGACCAGATCAAGGACAAAATCCGCCAGATACAGATCACCGAAAAGAAGCTTAACAACCTGGTAACCAGTTTCGAAAACTCGATCGACGAGATTCTCGAAATGTCGGAGGAAATCACCCACGGCAAGGAGATGATGCAGAACGCCAAGGATCGCCTCATAAAGGCGAACCTCCGGCTGGTGGTGAGCATCGCCAAGAAGTACACGAACCGTGGTCTGCACTTCTTCGACCTCGTGCAGGAAGGGAACATCGGCCTCATCAAGGCGGTTGAGAAGTTCGAGTATCGGAAAGGATACAAGTTCTCAACCTATGCCACATGGTGGATTCGACAGGCGATCACTCGGTCCATTTCCGACCAGGCGCGGACGATCCGCGTGCCCGTGCATATGATAGAGCAGATCAATAAGGTCGTGCGGGAATCGCGGCAGCTCATGCAGATGCTGGGTCGCGAGCCCAACGATGAGGAAGTAGCCGATCGCCTTGGCTGGTCGGTCGCGCGAGTGAAGTCGGTCAAGAATGTTGCGCGGGAGCCGATTTCCCTCGAAACGCCGATCGGCGAGGAGGAAGACTCTCTGCTCGGTGACTTCATCGAGGACAAGGATGTGGAGAATCCCGCACACCAGACCGCCTTTACGCTCCTTCAGGAGCAGCTGCAGGGGGTCCTCGGCACGCTGCCCCCCCGCGAGCAGGAAGTTCTCAAGATGCGTTTCGGGCTCGAGGACGGGTACTCGCTGACGCTCGAAGAAGTCGGCCTGTACTTTAACGTCACTCGCGAGCGCATCCGCCAGATCGAGGCGAAAGCGCTTCGCCGGCTCAGGCATCCAAAGCGTAGCCGGCGGCTCAAGGACTACCTCGACCAGTAATAAGGAGCATAGAATGATTCAGGACACCATCGACAAACTGAAAACTCTCCAGGACGTCCTCTCGCGGAAGTTCGAAATCGAGGCGGAGATCAAAGACCTTCCGAAGGCGCTTTCCACCAAGACCGAGCTCCTCAATCGAATGAAGAAGTCCTACATCGAAAAGAACAACCAGTACGACGAAACCAAACAGCGCATCACCGACCTCCGCGAGAAGATGGAGGCGGCCGAGCGTGAGCGCGAAAAGTACGAGCAGCAGATGGACCTTATCCAGACGCAGCGGGAGTACGAGGCACTGGACAAGGAGATTCGCGAGGCTTCCGAACGAGAACAGTCGCTGAGGAAAGAGTTGCAGAAGGAAACCAAAGTGCTCGAGGAGATGTCGGAGGAGCTTTCCCGGGAAGAGAGCCTCATCGAGCAGCAGGAGCAGGAAGTCCAGGAGGAGCAGGACAAGATCAAAGACGAAACGGAGGCCAAGAAGCGTTCCCTCGATGAGCTCGAAGAGGACGAGAAGAAACTCGTTCCTGGCCTCGATGAAGAGCTGATCTTCAAGTTCAAGCGCATTATCCGCAGCAAAGAAGGCGAGGGTATCGTTCCGCTGAAAAAAGGTGTCTGCACAGGATGCCAGATGATCCTGCCGAACCAGTTCGTGAACGACGTACAGCGCGGTGACCAGATCCTTTTCTGCCCCTACTGCAGTAAAATCGTATTCTACGTCGGCGATGAGGAGTCCGAGTACACCGAAGAGGACTCAGAGAGCCTCGCCGATGTCGTGGAGTCTTTCGGTAACGAAGATCTCGGTATCGAGGACGTGCTCGATGAGGAACCGCTCGAGATGGGCGATGCCGAGGCGGACGAGGAAGTCGAGGAAGAGGAAGAGCTCGAGCCCGACAGCGATGAGGAAGTCGAAGAGACCGAGGAAGAGGACTACGAGGAAGACGACGACGAAGACGAAGACGAGGACGAAGAGGAAGAAGATTAGAACAGCGCCGAGATCCTGTAGCGATCGGGGCGCCGGCCGTCGCCGGGGCGTAAGCCCCGGAGGAAAGTCCGGGCTCCACAGGGCACGGCACCGGGTAACACCCGGCCCCGACTCCGTGTCGGGCGAGAGAGTGCCACAGAAAACGTACCGCCCGACCACACGATCTCAGATCGAGTGGTCGGGTAAGGGTGAAAAGGTGGGGTAAGAGCCCACCGGTCGGAGAGTGATCTCCGGCGCATGGCAAACCTTGCCGGGAGCAAGACCAAGCAGCAGGCGGGCGGCCCGTCCGATGCCTGCGGGTAGGTTGCTCGTGACTGACTGCGGTAACGCAGCGGCCAGATAGATGACGGCCTCACACAGAACCCGGCTTATGACGCCTCGATCGCTTTTCTTTGCTGAATTGACTTTTCCCCTGATGTATAGTTGAATACGCCTAATTGACAATGGCATTCTCCCGTAGCGGTTATCGCGCCAGAGGCTTTGGAGCATCACCGCGAGGCGGTGCCCGACGGATTCTGATCCTCGGTGGCCTTCTCGCAGTTCTTGCGATAGTATTTTTTCAAACCCAGGCCTTCGGGCTGCTGAGATACAGCGACGTGCAGGAACGACAGGAAATGCACGAGCTGTGGGACCAGGCGAGGTATGGCGCTATCATAGAGCGGACGCAGCAGGTGCTCGCCGAGACGCCGCTGGACGAGAGCGCTCTGGTGCTGGGAGGCTTCTCCTACTTCTATGAGGGCGTCAATCAGGTCTCGGAAGAGGACAAGCGCGCTTACCTCGACCGGTCCGTAGTTCTGCTTCGCAAGGCGCTCGTGCTCCGTCGCACGCCGCTGGAGGCCCAGGTACACTACGTGCTCGCGAAGGCGTACTATCACCGCGGCGATTTCTACTACGATCTCGCTGTGAAGCACATGCGCCAATCGGTGGAAATGGGCTACGTAGCCGATGACACCCACGAGTACCTCGGCATGGCGTACGCTCAACTCGGCCGCTTCGAAGAGAGCGTGGAGAGTTTCTCTACGGCACTCGACCGTACCCCGTCGGATCTGTTGTATCTGACGGTGGCGGAAACCTACATGAAGGCGGGGCGCCACCAACGGGCGGAAACACATTTGAAGGATGCCATAGAGGCCACCGACGATGCGTTTCTTGTTCAGAGAGCCCGTTTCATGCTGGGCGCGGTGTATATCCAGGAAGGACGGCTCGAGGACGCTGAGCAGCAGTTCGAGCTCATCATTGACTCGAACGCCAAGTCTGCCGAAGCTCATTATCAGTTGGGCCGAGTATACGACCTGATGGGAGACACCGTGCGCGCCCGGTCGCAGTGGCGCGAGACTATTCGAATCGATCCGAACCATGCGGGCGCATTGACAAGTCTGCAGGGGAACACATAAGTTGGAGGAAGACATACATGGGTGTTGGATCGCTCTTCAACGCTTTTTCAAGCGATATCGGGGTAGACCTCGGTACATGCAACACGCTTATCTACATCAGAGGGCGGGGTATCGTAATAAGTGAGCCGTCGGTGGTAGCCGTCGAACGGGGCACCAAGAAGGTCGTCGCGGTCGGCGAGGAGGCCCGTCGGATGCTCTGGAAGACCCCCGGTGATATCATCGCGATCCGACCGCTCCGCGACGGGGTCATAGCCGACCTCGAGACAACCGAAAAAATGATCCGCTACTTCATCTCCAAGGTCCTCAACCGCCGGCTTTTCGTGAAGCCGCGCATGGTAATCGGGGTTCCCACCTGCATCACCGAGGTCGAACGGCGGGCGGTCGAGGAGAGCGCCTACAAGGCAGGCGCACGTGAGGTCAAGGTAATCGAGGAGTCCCTCGCCGCGGCTATAGGTGCGAGTATCCCCATCTTCGAGCCAGCCGGTCACATGATCGTTGATATCGGGGGCGGAACAAGTGAAATCTCGGTCATCTCCCTCGGCGGCATGGTCGTTACGAATGCGATCCGCCTCGGTGGCGATGAGTTCGACGAAGCCATCATGAAGCATGTCAGGGGCGTCCACAACCTCATCATCGGCGAGGGAACCGCCGAGGAGCTGAAGAAGCGCATCGGCAATGCCTCGCCCGACAAGACCATTGAAAAAATGGAGGTGAAGGGAACCGACGCTATCACGGGCCTGCCGCGTCGACTCGAGCTCGACAGCGTGGAGGTTCGCGAGGCGCTGCAGGAGCCCATCATCGCCATCATCGAAGAGATAAAGCGAACTCTCGGCGAAACCCCGCCGGAGCTCGCCGCTGATATCGTGGAGAGGGGCATCGTCATGACCGGCGGCGGATCGCTGCTCAAGGGCCTTGATGTCTTGATCGCGAACGAGACCGGTGTCCCCGCCTTCAAGGCGGAGGATCCCTTGAACTGCGTGGCGCTGGGCGCCGGCATGTACTTCGACCACGAGCGGGGACCGAACCACTCGGGTCGCCGCGTGTATCACAAGACGTGACGTGAGCGTTCGGGAACGCATTGACGATCACAGGGCCGGTGTTCTCTTCGCTGTACTGGTGCTAACCTCCCTCGTCCTGATGAGCGTCTCCACTGCGCGCGAGCGATTCAGGCCGGCGGAAGCCGGGCTGACTATCGTCTCCTCGGTGCAGGAGCTCTTCTTTCACGTCGGCGACTTCGTCGGCTCGACGATAAACTCCGTGCGCGAGCTCGGGGAACTTCAGCAGCAGTATGAGGCGGTGCTGGAGGAGCTCAGGCGTTACGAGGGCGTGCGAACCGATGTCGAGGAGTTGAGACGGGAAGTGGATCGTCTTGAGCAGGTGCTCGGATTCTCAGATTCTCTCGATTACCGGAATGTTCCGGCCCGCGTTGTCGGAAAGGACCCTTCCAACCTGTTCGCTGCCATTACTATCGACAAGGGCTCGGCTGACGGTATGCGGCGAAACATGCCGATCGTCGCGGTGCAGGGAGGCTCGCAAGGGCTCATGGGTCGAATCGAGACTGTGGGACGGAGTACATCCATCGTGGTTCCGCTCTTCGACAGCGCGAACTACGTGGCGGCACGGTTACAACAGTCCCGCTACGAGGGGCTCGTCCACGGGACGCCGAGCAGGGATGGCACATTGACCATGCGATATGTAAGCTCTCAGGCTCGCGGGAGCGTTCGATACGGCGCTGAGGTTGTAACTTCCGGGATGAACTCGATCTACCCCGCGGGAATTCGTATTGGGACCGTGACCTCGGTACAGGCGAAGCCCTACGAAACCTCGCTGCAGCTGACTATTGATCCTATCGTCGATTTTTCGACGCTCGAGTATGTCTTCGTCATAACTCCGGAGAACGAATGACCCCTCGCGTGCTCCTCTATTCAGGCTTTCTCGCAGCCCTTGCCGTCCTCCAGACAAATGTGCTCGTCGCGATAGAGATAGCCGGCGTGCGGCCGGACCTCGCCCTTATCGTTATAGCCTACTACTCGGTGACCAACGGCAGCTTCGAGGGGCAGATTGGCGGTTTCGTCGGAGGGCTGGTGGAGGATCTGCTCTCTCTCTCTCCGCCGGGTTTTCATGCTCTACTTCGAACCGTCATGGGCTACCTCTACGGCGTCCTGCACAATCGTATGCTGGTGGACGCCGTTCTGGTCCCCGTCCTCCTTCTCACCGTCGGAACGGTACTGAAGGCGTTCTTTGCCGGCCTTACAGCCACTGTATTTGCGATTGAAGGCCTTTCATCGGTGGCTCTTTCACCGCGCCTCCTCGTCGAGGTAGGGTACAACGCGGTGCTTGCACCAATCCTGTTTGCTTTGCTAAGGTTGATCCAGCCGCTGAGACAATCCCACAGGGAGTCGACGACGCTATGAGTGGTTTCTCACCCCGAGGGGGTCCGGTTTCCAAGCCTCGAGTACTCGCCCTGGGTGTTCTCATTACAGCCCTCTTCATCGGGTATGCCGGCTATCTGTTTTCCATGCAGATCGTCGACAACTACATCTACAGCGCCCGCGCCGAACGCGTGAAACGCCGTGCGATGGTTATACCGGCGCAGCGCGGGGAAATCTACGACCGAAACTACGATACTCCGCTCGTCACGAACACCGATTCCTTCGCAGTGCATGTGAATCCCGCCGAGATACCCGCAGGACAGCATGAGGAGATATTCCAGCGTGCCGCTGACTACCTTGGTGTACCGGTTTCTCGGATAAGAGAGAAAATTCCCCCGGAGACCTACAACGTGTACCGCCCGGTGGAGGTACAAAGCGGTGTGTCTTTCCGAAAGGTAACGTATCTCGCGGAGCACGCACGCCGGTTCCACGGTGTAACCTGGCAAAGCAAGCCGACGCGCTACTACACCGAAGGCGAAGATCTGGCCCACGTGCTCGGATACGTCGGAGACATTACGCCCGAAGAACTTCAGGTGCTTTTCAACCGCGGATACAACGCGAACTCGGTTCTCGGCAAGAGCGGAGTCGAACAGCAGTATGACGAGCTGCTGCGAGGTGAGCCCGGCCGCAGTTTTCGCACCGTCGATGCATCGGGGCGGCTTGTGGAGGCGAACGGCCAGAACGACATTCCTCCGGTCCTCGGCGACAATCTGGTTCTGACGATCGACCGTAGCATTCAGCGGCTTACAGCAGAGGCACTTGGCGATCGCATCGGCTCTGCGGTGGTCCTAAAGCCTGCAACCGGTGAGGTCCTGGCGATGGTATCCTACCCGAGTTTCGATCCCAATCGCTTTTACGGAGAAGGCGGCTCACGGGCCTTCAGACAGGTCTCGCTCTCGCCGAACTCGCCGTTCCTCAATCGTGCCATACAGAGCAGCTCTCCCCCGGCGTCGACCTGGAAGATTCTCATGGCTACCGCCGTCATCGAGGAGGAGGTTTTCGGGCTCGACGAGACGGTCAACGCGACCGGCACATACGTCCTGGGCAACCGAGTGCTCAACGACTGGCGGGAAACGGGCTTCGGGCATCTGGATATTTTCGGAGCCCTTGCAAACTCCTCGAACGTCTTCTTCTGGACAATGGGGGTCGAATACCTCGGGGTAGATCACATCGTTGACTACGCGCACGAGTTCGGTTTCGGAACCGAAACCGGCGTTGACCTGCCGGGCGAGGTTCCGGGAACTCTGCCCAGTCCCGAGTGGAAGCGGCGCCGGTTCAATGCGCCGTGGGTCGGTGGCGATACCGCAAACCTGTCAATCGGGCAGGGCTTTCTTACTGTCACCCCTCTGCAGCTCGCCAACATGGTTGCCATGATCGTGAACGACGGTGTCGTCTACCGGCCTCACGTATTGCGCGAGGTCCGCGACCAGGTTACCGGCGAGGTGCTGCGTAGGGTCGAGCCTGAGGTCCTGCACACTATGGACGCACGACAGTCAACCTTCGACAACGTGAAGAAGGCCATGCGCGGGGTCATAACCGATGGAACGGCGGAGGTGGTGATCACCACACCGGCAGTCGAGGCGGCGGGAAAGACCGGCACCAGTCAGGTTGCGGGCAAAGACGAGAACTGGCACTCCTGGTTCGTCGCCTATGCCCCCTACGAGACCTCCGATCCGGAAGAGCGGGTCATTGTCGTGGTCATGGTGGATGCAGAGAACGAGTGGGAGTGGTGGGCGCCCAAAGCGGCGAACGTCATCCTTCACGGTGTTTTCACCGACAGCAATTTCCGGGAATCCGTGGCGGGGCTCAAACGCGCTCCTCGACCGCTGTGGTATATGTAGGAGTCACGGGTGCATTCACGTTCGGTATTGAGCTTCGACGTCTATATCATTGCTGCCACGCTTTCGCTCATCGCGATAGGTATACTTTTCATCTATTCCAGCGGCGTCACGTCCAGCGGCCGTGTCTACTCCAATGAGCACATTCGGCAGCTGGTGTGGGCGGGAACCGGGCTTGTCCTGCTCGTTGCGGCTGCTCTGACGAGTTACACTACGATTCGGTCCACCTCGGTTCCCTTCTACATGTTGGTGCTGGTGTTGCTGCTGATTACACTTGCATTCGGCAAAGTCGTGAATGGTGCCCGCTCGTGGCTCGGCATTGCGGGTCTCGGCATCCAGCCGTCGGAGTTTGTCAAACTCGCCTCGGTGCTGGTTCTCGCGATCTATCTCGAAAGAGTCGGAACCGGAATCAGGAAGCTTCCGCTGTTTCTTGCAGGATCCGTGATCATGCTCCTTCCGATGGGACTCATAATCGTACAGCCGGACCTCGGAACCTCGCTTGTGTTCATGCCACTTTTTCTGGTCATGGTTTTCGTGGCAGGCGCCCGGTTGCGACACGTGAGTTACGTCGTTCTCGTCTTCGTCCTGACAGCCGTGCTCAGCGTAATCCCGGCCTGGGAACGCCAGATTTATGAGGGCAGCGTGCCGCTGGTATCCGTTCTCACCCGTCCCCAGGTTCTGACGATGGTCATCGCCGCCCTCGCAGCGATGCTTGCCGTGACGTCTCTCGGGTACCTCGCCACGAAACGCAAATACTTTTTCTGGATAACATATGGGCTTTCGGTGATATTCCTCGGGTTGCTGGGCTCGGTCGCCGTTCGCAGGGTGCTGGCGGAATACCAGATGATGCGGCTCATTGTCTTTCTGGACCCCTACGCGGACCCCCGGGGAGCGGGCTGGAACATTATTCAGTCTCTGACCGCCGTAGGGTCGGGCGGCTTTTCCGGGAAGGGCTTCCTGCAGGGTACACAGAGCCACTATCAGTTCATTCCTCAGCAGAGCACCGACTTCATCTTCTCGATCCTGGCAGAAGAATGGGGTTTTCTCGGAGGGCTGCTGGTTTTCGGTCTGTTTCTCGTAATACTGCTGCGTGGCCTCTATATTGTTCAGACTGCCCGGGACAACTATTCCTCGCTCGTAGCAACCGGCATCGTTACGCTCATCTTCTTCCACTTTGCCGTAAACGTCGGGATGGTGATCGGCGTGATGCCCATAACGGGCATCCCGTTGTTTTTTCTGTCCCACGGCGGATCATCTCTCTGGACCGCAATGGTCGGTGTCGGGTTGCTGCTGAACATCCATCACAACCGCTATCACTACTGAAACACATGAATCGAATTGATCCGAGACGCGATATCCAACGAATACTTGCCCGCGTGGAGCACCCCGGCCGCTATGCGGGAGGTGAGTACGGTGCGATAGCTCCGGCCGGGGGCGGGAGCGCAGAGGCACATGGTGGCGAATACCTCGTCGCGATCTGTTTTCCGGACCTTTACGAGATCGGGATGTCGAACACTGCGATTAAGCTTCTCTACACTCGTCTCAACGCGATTCCCGGAGTCCGCTGCGAGCGCGTGTTCGCTCCTGCCCCTGACTTCGAAGCGGAGATCGTGAGGGCAGGGATCCCCCTGTATACGCTGGAGTCCGGGATACCGCTTTCGGACTGCGACATGGTGGCCTTTTCCATCGGATACGAGCTGTCGGCGACAAACATTCTCACCGTTCTCGACCGGGGAGGCGTAGCCCCGCGCGCGACCGACCGCGGACCGCAGTCACCGCTGGTCATAGCGGGCGGGCCGACATCGTCGAACCCCGTTCCCCTCGGCCTCTTCTTCGACGGCATTTTCGTCGGTGAGGCTGAAGGGGTCATCGAGCGAATGGTTGGCGACCTTGCGGCCCTGCGTGCCCGTGGTGCTTCCCGCGAGAGTCAGCTTGCGCGGCTTCGAGAGAGTCCACATATGTGGTGGCCCGGCACCGACCGACGGACGCGTCGGGCAATCTGGGGCGAGTTCGGGTCCGGGCCGCTGCTGCTGCAGACGCCGGTGCCGAGTATCCGAGTTGTGCAGGATCACGGCGTCGTCGAGATCATGCGTGGCTGCCCCCAGGGATGCCGTTTCTGCAGCGCCGGCGTCTTCTATCGCCCCGTCCGCATGAAGGACTACGCCTCCATCGAGCGCGAAGTGGAGAACCTGGTCTACAACCACGGATATCGTCACATAACGCTGTCATCCCTCAGCACGGGGGACTACGCGGACGCGCATGCACTGTTCCGCTACCTCAACGCGCGATTTGCCTCCGAGCACGTGAGTTTTTCCCTTCCGTCGCTGCGAGTGAGCTCTTTCACGCTTCCGCTCCTTGCCGAGGTTTCCCAGGTCCGAAAGAGCGGGCTGACTTTCGCCGTAGAGACGCCCGGCGAGGCCGGCCAGCTTGCCATCAACAAACAGGTACCCCTCGAGCGCACAAAGGAGATCCTGCAGTCAGCGCGCGATATGGGCTGGCGGCTGGCAAAGTTCTACTTCATGATCGGTCTTCCCGTACCCGAGGAGGACGAGGTAGCGGCCATTGCCGGGTTCATGCGTGAGGTGAAATCTGCCGTGAAGATGAACTTCAACGTTGCGGTAGCCACCTTCGTGCCCAAGCCTCACACCCCCTTTCAGTGGGCTCGCCAGCTCGGCGAATACGAGGCACTGGATCGCATCATGCAGCTCAAGCGTGAGCTAAAGAGTATGGGTATGAAACTCGGCTATCAGGCGCCGTTTCAGTCCCGACTCGAGGGCATTATAAGTCGCGGAGACGAGCGGGTAGGTGAGCTTATCGCCGATGCCTGGAGCCGGGGATGCCGCCTCGACGCCTGGGAGGATCACCTCGACCGCGAGGCCTGGCGCGGAGTCATCGAGGATGCGCCCTGGTCGGTGGATGAAGAGCTTTTCCGGGAGCGCGACTCCCATGAACGACTCCCATGGCAGGTCGTCACAACGGGAGTCGGGACGGCCGCCCTTCGCCGTGAGCTCGAGCGCTCCAGAGAAGGGGAATTGACCGACGGGTGCGCCGACGACTGCAACCATCCCTGCGGAGTCTGCAACAGCACCCTGCGCATACGCGAGGCCGAGCCCGCGCCGCCGGTGTCACCGCCGAGCCACATGGAACCGCGCGCGGAGGCGGGCTCCTCGACAACGCAGCTGCGACACCGCATGCTGTTCCGGTTTACGAAGACCGGACCCGCAGTCTACACCCCGCACCTCGGCCTCATGGGAGTATTCGAGCGTGCATACCGGCGCGCCGGCATACCGGTCGCCTATACGCAGGGCTTCAATCCGAAACCTCGTCAGGAGTTCGCGCAACCGCTTTCGTTGGGGCTGGCGTCCGAATGCGAGTACGCGCTGGTATCCGTATCAGAAGTCCTACATGTTGACAGCTTTTGTGAAAAGTTGACCACAGCGATGCCCGAGGGGATCGAGGTTACCGGCGCCATGCTTTTGGAGGAGACCGACAAAAAGGTGCGGTCTCTCATGGCAAACTACTGGGGATCGGAGTTCTTCATCGACATGCGCGACGCAGACATCGAGGCAGGCGAGCTTCGTGCACTGCTAGAGGATTCCGCGGGTGTCAGACTGGTGATTGAAAGCGAAGAAGAGGGCCTGGAGGTCACCATTGCCCACGAGGGCGGACGCGCGCGGGGGCTCGGGAAGCTCTTGAAGACGTCTTTCGGCACGGATCCGGCCGCGCTCGGTATCTCCATCGCGCGGCGGGAAACCCTGGCGATCGGGGCCGCTCGGGGCGTTGTTGGGGGTGCCGCCGACGATGACACGGACGGCGTTTCGTACTTCGAAGCGTACGCCGGGAGCGCGGTCGCCACGAGCACCGCTGCGGAGGACAAGACTATCGGTCCTCGGTCCGCTTCGTCTGCGACCAGATAGCGTCCATCGTCTCCAGCTCATCGGAGCTCATATCGATTCCGCGCCGCTCCATCTCTTCTTCGACCGCTCTGAACCTGCGTTTGAACTTCGTGTTTGCCTGGTGAAGGGCGACCGACGGGTCGACCCCCATTTTTCTTGACAGGTTCACCACCGAGAATAGCAGGTCCCCGATCTCCGCCTCAACTTGAGTGTGGTCCCCGGGATCGAGCGCGAGGATCTCGTCGAGCTCCTCGGTGACCTTATCCGCGGCCGGCCGGGGATTGTCCCAGTCGAACCCGCGTTTCTCCGCGCGCTTCTGCAGCTCGAATGATCGCGACAGAGGAGGTAGCCCTTCGGGTACCCCATCGAGAGCCGAGGGGTGTGCCTTACCCTCGACATCCGTCTTTATCCGGTCCCACTGAGCCGACACCGCCTCGGCAGTTTCCGCCTCAGCCGAGCCGAACACGTGGGGATGCCTGCGTACCAGCTTCTCCCGGATATGGTCGAAAACCTCACCGACGGTAAACGAGCCTTCCTGTTCCTTGATATATGCCATCATCGTGGCGATCAGAAACACGTCGCCGAGCTCTTCGCGCAGTTCCGCGTCGTCACCGATGTCTATGGCGTCGAGTGTCTCGTAAGTCTCCTCGAGGAGAAACGGCCGCATGGACTCGGTCGTCTGCTTGCGGTCCCAGGGGCAGCCCTCGGGGCCACGCAGTGTTCGAATAACGTCGAAAAACTCGGAGAAGTTCGCATCGCTCATACCGTGATCCTACAGGGCTCCGGCCCCTTCGCCAAGAGGGGTACGGTCACGGCTTCAACGCGTCCACGGCCCGGGCGCGCACATTATACCGACATGAGTAGACAGAATATCTGTTATACGAAGTGAAGGGCGCCTGAGAGACGCTGAGAGGAACCGGCTTCCCACGCGACCGACCGTCTGCAACGGTGTGCGACCGTCTGCGACCGGCCGGCTAGTCCCGACTGTCGGTTATCAGGGAGAACAGCCATACGAGTATAAACGCGGTGATGATCGGAGGGAATATATTCACCGAGTTGTTGAGGTTCGCCAGCAGCGCGATGATGTCCGCAAACAGAAAGTCCACCAGGCCGCCCGCAAAGGCACCAATGAGTCCGATAAGCAGCGCTCCCCAGAAGTTACCCAGAAATCGCTTCCGGAGAACGAAATAGAAGAACAGTGCCATGCCGAAACCCACGACCAGATATGCGAGGCCGATTGTCAGATAGTATGCGGTCATAGTTGAGTTCCTTCAGTCTTAGTCTACAAAGTTAAAGTCGACGCGAACGTAGCCGAGGTATACCGGCTCGCTGTAGAGCGCCTGCAGGGACCCGAGATCTACCCCATAGCCAAGGGCGTATACGGAAATATACAAGTTATCATTGTTTGTCACGTCCGATATGGCGGTGGCGATATGCGTCACATCGGCGTCCGTGTTTTCGTATGCCGACTCGTCGAGAAGCCGTTTGTAGGTACCGCCCTGGGACACCCGGCGGTTCAGGGCGACGGTGTCATCGGGCCATGTAGCGGCAAACGCATTCACGACCGCGTCGCCGGTGAGATCAATCTCCACGACGAACTCGTTTCCCTTTATTCCATTCGATACGGGGATGTTTGGTGTCTGCCCCGGCGAGTTTCCCGGAACGAGGCGGCGGTAGTCGCGGCCGAGCAACCTCGACGGACCCGTCTGTACGGGGTCATTCAGGATATACTCTCTGTCGCTCCGGCAGGGATCGCCCGGCTCGCATCCCCAGAACCCGTCCTCGTCCTCGTAGAGCTTATAGTACAGGTCATAGCCCTTGAACTCGTCGGTATTATTGTCGTTCTCGTTGTGCAAAAAGGTAATCCGCTGGGTATCTGTTGCCGGAACCAGGTCGACTTCATCGGACTTCGGACCGGCAATAAACGGTGTACTCTCGATCCCGCAGGCGGTAAACAGGAGCGCCGCCGTCGCGAGCACCGCCAGAGAATAACCGCTTTTGCGCTCTTCGATACTCATGCCGTCATGCGGTCTCTACGATGTCGATCAGCTCGTAGATCAGCACGGGGCGGTTCTTCCCCTTGACGCGTATGTTGTCCAGCTCGCGCGCGACCACGTGATCTTTCACCAGGCCGTAGGTGTACTCGCTCATGATGATCGTCGTACCGTACATCTTGTTCGTTCCTTCGAGGCGCGCGCCAAGGTTCACGTTATCACCCATGAGCGTATAATTCATCCGCCCCTGCGAGCCCATGTTTCCAACCGTCATGATACCGGAATTGATGCCAATCCCGATGGCGATACGTTTCTCGGGCGGCCAGGAGGCGTTCAGCTCCTCGAGCACCCCGATCTGTCTCACGGCGCTCTTACAGGCGCGTAGAGCGTGGTCCAGCTGCGACAGCGGTGCGCCCCAGAAACACATGATCTCGTCACCGACGTACTTGTCCAGCGTTCCTTCGGATTCCAGGATCACGTCGGTCATGGCGGTCAGGTAGATGTTGAGGTGATTCACGAGCTCCTGCGGCGTCATCGACTCAGAGAGCGTTGTGAACCCCCGGATATCGGAAAAGAGCACCGAGAGCTCCTTGTCCACGCCGCCGAGCTCCGGGGGATGGTCAAGAATCTGATCTACGACACGCGGACTCACGTACTTTCCGAACATGTCACGTATGCGACGTTTGTCCTTCTCCTCCGTCATTACCCGGTACACGACGACCGAAAGAAAGGTAAGAAGCACGGCAATGGCCGGAGTGGAAAAGTTGATGATGTACGCGAGGTCGTCGAAGATGATGGTCGTCGCAAAAAACAGTGCAACGATGAGAAAGAGCGAGGCAAGAAGCGACCAGATGGTAGACAACCGTGATGCCATGAACGCCGTGACGAGCGCCAGCACAAACAGGACCAGCAGGTCAAACCACGCCGGCGCGTACTGCAGAAAGCTGTCCATCAGGATGGTGTTCAGTGCGTTGGCGTGAATCTCAACCCCGTACATGAGGCCGTAGGGCGTGGTCTTTTCGTCGGCAGCCATCCCCGGCGCGAACGCGCCGACCATGAGAATCTTGTTCTCCACTGCACGTGTGGGCGGCCAGCTCTCGGGATCGATGCCGGGTACCCGTGACGCGTATCCCGCGTAAGGACGGACGGGAAAGGTCTGGTACCCGTCGCGCGCGGGACTCGAGCGCGGTCCCATGAAGTTGATAAGCATACCCCCGGTCTCGTCGATCGGAATGGTTATCTCATCGATTCTCCGGTACTCGGCTTCCGCGACGAGATTCCCCTCCTCGTCGTATTGCGGAAGCTTCTCCATGATTTCGTAGGGACCCCACTCCCCCGTCTGAGGATCGTAGAGTTGCGGGTCGGGAATCCGTATGTATTTACCCAACCGCACTTCGATGTCATCGTAGGTTCTGTTGAAGTAGTCGAGCGCGAGGGTCAACGTGATTGCCGGAACGAAATGATCCTGAAACTTACGCACCACGTAGTAAAAGTCGTCGGGCTCGCCGTCGTTGTCGGTGTCCTCCACCCGCTGCGGCGCCTCCTCCTCCATGCGAACACGAAGCTCCTCGATAACCTGCGGCGTCAGGGGATGGGGAACCGTGTGCTCGCTCCCGTCTCTGTCGAACCAGGCGAGACGCTGGAAGCTGCTGCGGTCAAGCTCGACCTGCGGAGTGAGCATGTCGAGGCGGTATGTATCGATGAGCTCGGTAGATTTCGCGACGAGAGGAGCACGCCGGAAGACTTCGTCGAAGTCATCATAGAAGTTTGCGTGCCCGTAGCCGGCGGCCGCCCGTCCGAAGGGTTTCAGTGGCGGTTGCTTTCCCAGATTGTAGGGAATTTTCGTCCAGTCACCGGCAATACTGGTGACCTTCCCGTGGGTGTCGTAGAGAACCTGATGCCGCTCGGCCATCTCCTGAGAGACTTGGGGGGGCGCGGGACTGCGCTCGAGAATAGTCTCGAGGTAGGTGCGCCCGTTGTCCTCGAGAGCCTCTCGTAGCATCGCGTCCTCGAAGGCATTCTCAGCCGGCTCTACGAAAAAGATATCGAGGAGAATGGAGCGTTCCCGTGCGCGCTGGTCCGAGATACGTGCAAAGGAGTTCAAGAGATCCGCATGACGTGACCGCGGAAACGGCCAGTTGCCGAACGCCGAGAGGGTGCGAAAGTCCACTCCGATGATCAGAATGTCGGGCGAGACGTCGGGATTTCTCCGGACCTGGGTGACACCTTCCTGCGTGCTCTCGCCGCGGAAAGTTTGCTTGAGGTTGAAATGCGCGTCGAGCATCTTCGTTTCGAGTCGGTCCAGCATGGGCGTGGTCGTTCCGACCAGCGCCATGATAAGCACCACGAAAGCCCCAATGACGAGCCCAAAGTAACGAGTCTCCAGGAAGCGAGAGCTCCGCTTGGCCATGTACTCTCCCGACGACGCGCGCTCTTGTAACGATTTACTCGGCTATAAGGCCGCGTGTTTTGAGAGCGATTATACGGTTTCGGGCCAGATTTGTCCAACTGCTCTCCGGATGCTCCTCAACGAGTCGATTGTAGGCTTCCGAGGCCAGTTCGTAGTTCTGCAGCTCCTCGTTCAGTCGTCCGCGGGCGAGGAAGGCGCGGGCGATCTCAGGTGTCGGCTCGCCGTCGGCATAACGCTCGATGAGCGTATCCACGTGCCCCAGGGCCGTCTCCGTGCTACCCGCCGACTCCTCTGCGGCTGCAGCATTAAGAAGGGCGACGGGAGCAACGTGGCTGTCGGGGTACTCGTTGGCCACGCGGGCATACGTCTCCGCGGCTTCGGGCCACTCTTCCTGCTCCCAGTCGATCTCGGCTCGGATCATGAGCGCGCGGGAGGCGGCATATGTTCCGGAGTAGCGGTCCACGAGCTCGTCGATCGAGTTCTGAATCGCCTCTTCGAGCGTCGACTCTTCCTCCCCTTCGGCGTTCTGCCATGCTTCGTAGTCGCGCTGCAGCTCTTCGGCCATCCGGGCGGCTTCGTTCGCGCGGTTCTCCTGAATCTGGAAATACGCGAAGATACCGATGATCACTATCACGACCCCCGTGAAAGTGAATACGATCGTCTTCCAGTGTCGGCTGAGCAGGTTGGAAATGGCGTCGGCTATGCGCGTTTTCGTGTCACGCTCGTCGGTTCGTTGCATTCGTCGGCACTCCTGTGTGGGTTAGTGAGAAATATCGAGGTCTTTTATGAGACGGGACAAGTAGGTTCGCTGGATACCGAGCACCTTCGCAGTCGCGGTCTGGTTCCAGTCGTTTTTCTCGAGGGTTGTCTGTATCAAGTGTCGCTTAAAGAGATTCAGCGATTCTTTCAGCGGTCGCCCGTTGAAGCTCTCCTGGTGTACTTTCTGAGTGGGCTGCAGGATGAGGTCGCCGGGTTGAATGTAGTCGTCCTGCGTAATGACGACTGCACGCTCAACCGCGTTTTGCAACTCCCGCACGTTACCGGGCCACGAGTAGGAGAGCAACTCCTGCATCGACGCGTCCGAGAATCCCCTCACCTGCTTCTTTGTCTCGCGGTTCACCTTCTTCAGAAAATGAGTGGCGAGCACGGGAATATCTTCCTTCCGATCCCGCAGGGGAGGTATGTAGAGGGGCAGCACGTTCAGCCGGTAGTAGAGGTCTCGGCGGAAGCTCCCGTCTTCGACGGCCTGCTCGATGTCCTTATTGGTGGCGGCAATGATGCGTACGTTCACACGTACCGGCTCGCTGGCGCCGACGGGCTCGAATGTCTGCTCCTGCAGCACTCTCAGCATCTTTGCCTGCACCGACGCAGGGATGTCGCCGATCTCATCGAGGAAGATGGTCCCGCCGTCCGCGAGCTCGAATCGGCCGCGCCGATCGCTCACTGCGTCGGTGAAGGCCCCGCGCACATGCCCGAAAAGCTCGCTCTCGAGGAGCCCCTCCGGCAGGGCTGCGCAGTTCACCCGCACAAGGGGCATTTGCGCCCGTTTGCTGCCCATATGGATCTGCTCGGCAAAGAGCTCTTTTCCCACGCCGCTCTCGCCGAGAATGAGCACCGATGAATCGGTCGCCGATACCCGCTCGACGAGCTTCATCTTCTCCTCCATCTGCTTGCTCGCACTGATGAAGGTATGGTAGCCCTGAGCGTTGTCGACCTGACTCTGCAGATTGTCGATCTCGTCGCGTGCCTGCTGGAATGACTTCGCGTTCTGGATGGCCAGCGCCGCCTGAGTAGCGAAAATTTCCAGCCACTGCAGGTCGCCCTGATTAAAATCCCGTCCGCTCTTCTTGTTGATCATCTCGATGACGCCGACTGATCGTTCCTTGATGCGCATGGGCACCGCGAGGATGGCGTCGGTCGTAAAGCCGATTTTGCGCCCGATTTCCGAGGCGAATCGGGAATCGCGGTCGACGTCGTTTACGATGAGGGATCGGTTATGCTCGGCCACCCATCCGGCGATACCCTCACCGAGGTTGAGTGAGAACTTCTTCACGTCGGGGCCCTTTGAACCGAGTGCCACCTCGAAGTAGAGCTTGTTGTTCTCGGGGTTCAACAGCAGCAGCGATGCTGCCTCGCACTCGATCAGGCGCATGGCCGAATCGAGGATACGCCGCAACACCGCCTGCAGGTCCGAGTAGTCGGAGTTTATGAGGGCGTTAATCTCGATGAGCGTTTCGAGCTTATTAATGTCTACGTCAGACGTGAACATCCGGGTCACGGTCGCGTGAGGAGACAAAGGAGTATGGGAGAAGGACTCAGGTCTTCTCCTTTTCCTTCAGCATCTCGCCCAGCGTGAGTTTGGTCTCCTCCCCTTCATCGTGGATGTACTTCTCGAGCTCTGCGCGCTGCTCCTGTCTGTGCATCTCACGGATGGAGAGGGAAAGGCGATTCCTCCCTGGATTGACCTCGGTCACCATAGCCTGCACCTTTTGACCGACCTTAAAACGCTGCACCGCCTCTTCAAAGGACTCGTTCTTGGGATCAACGAGGTTCGCCTTGTTGATGAGCCCCTCGATGCCGCCGTGCACCCGCACGAAGACGCCGAAATCGGTGATGTTGGTAATCTCACCTTCGACGATGCGTCTGTCGGCGTAGGCCTGCTTCAGCTCCTGCCACGGGTCGTCTTCGAGCTGCTTCATGCCGAGACGGATGTTGTGGTTCTCCGAGTCCACCGACAGCACTATCACGTCGACCTCTTCGCCCTCGTTCAGGACGGCGGACGGATTCCGGGGCGTTTTCGTCCACGAAATATTGTCCACGTGGAGGAAGCCGTCGATGCCCTCTTCGAGCTCTATGAATGCGCCCGAATGGGTGATCTTCTTGACGGGACGCTTCACCCGCATACCTTCGGGGTATTTTTCGGCAACTTCGTCCCAGGGGTTTGGAAGTGTCTGCTTGATACCGAGCGAGACCTTGCCCTCGGGAACGTCGTAGTCGAGGATCTTCGCCTGAACCTGATCTCCGACCGAGACGACCTCTTTCGGATGGTTTATATGCTTTGTCCAGGACAGCTCGGAGATGTGCGCAAGGCCCTCGATTCCTTCCTCGAGCTCGATGAAAGCGCCGAAATCCGTAAGCTTCGTCACCGTACCCGTGACTACGTCGCCGGTGCCGTATTTTTCTTCAAAGTAGTTCCAGGGATCTTCGGTCATGTGTCGCAGGGAGAGGTTGATCTTTTTCTCCTCCGGGTCCATGCGAATGACTTTCACGTTGATTTCCTCGCCCTTGTGGACATAGTCCTTCGGACGGGTAACGTGGCCCCAGCTCATATCGTTGATATGTAGCAGTCCGTCAAACCCACCGAGATCGATAAACGCGCCGAAAGAGGTGAAGGACTTCACCGCGCCGGTGACGATGTCTCCAACCTGGGTATTCTCGAAGAACTCGTTCCGCCTCCTCTCGACCTCTTCTTCCAGCCATGTGCGGCGCGACAGCACGATATTGACGCGGTTCTCGCTGTAGAGTCGCTCTATGTAGAACTTGGAGGTGAGATTAACGTACTGCTCCGGATCTTCGATCCGGCGAAGGTCCATTTTCGAGATCGGGTTAAAACCACGCACGCCCTGGTGCAGGCGCACCTCGAATCCGCCCTTGACGCTACGGACCACGCGACCCTCGACGGCCTCACGATTATGGAAGGCTTCCTTCAATTGGCCCCAGAACAACTTCTCGTCGGCCTTGCGCTTGGAAACGGATATGCCACCGCGCGAGGCGTCCTTGTTGAGAAGCACGACCTGAACGGTGTCGCCGATCTCCGGGAGCTCGTCGAACTCCTCGGTCGAGATGCGACCCTCCGACTTATAGCCGATGTCCACAAATACTTGCTCTGAACCAACCTGTACAACGGTACCCTCTACGATCTGGCCCACTTCGAGTTGATCAAGCGGTTTGAGGAACTCCTCCTGGAGCTCCTCCTGGAGGAGCGACTTCATAGTCTCGCTCTGTTGTGGGTCTTTATCGCTCATGATTACCCTGCAACTCCTGAATATATTGCTGTTTCTGGATAGTAACTAGTACTGTCTCACAAACTTCATCGATGGTCAAGCCCGATGTATCCACGTAGACGGCGTCGGCGGAGCGGCGCAACGCGCCGGTTCGTTTTTCCCGATCGCGCGCATCGCGCGCCTCTATGCTGGCCCGGATATCCTCGAGGGATTCGTTTGTAAGGCCCTGCTCGAAGCGGCGGCGAGCCCGCGTCTCCACACTTGCGTCGAGGTAGACCTTCACTCGGGCATCGGGGAAGACTGCGGTGGTGATATCCCGTCCCTCGACCACGACGTTTCGCTCAGCGGAGAGCTCCCGGAGTCGGTCGTTCACGCACTCTCTCACTTCGGACACGGAGGAATGGCGGGAGACCCAGGCATTTACCGTGTGACTGTAGAGCACGCGCTCAGCCGGCACCCCCTCGACCCGCACAGAGCCGGCGTCGACGTACACGTCCATCTCGTGGGCAGCTCGAATGATCTGGTCAGTGTCGTCCGGGTCGTCGGCGCTATCCAGCACCTTCCAGGTGATGGCGCGGTACAGCGCTCCGGAGTTCACGTAGAGAAACCCGAGGGAATCAGCGACGTACTGCGCGACGGTGCTCTTTCCCGTCCCGGCGGGCCCGTCAATCGCTACGACCACTCTGCCTCCTTCCGCGGGCATCCCGGCCTTTTGCTCCCCGGCGGCGCCCCCCGGCCTGGGAGAAGAACCACGCTACCTCCTGCTCGGTGAGCTCCCGATAACCACCGGGGCGCGTTGCCGAAAGGCGAACCGGGCCGATGCGGATGCGATGCAGACGCTTTATCTTGAGCTTTCGCGCCATGAACACCTCTCGGATCTCCCGGTTTTTTCCCTCCTCGAGGGTCAGATGGACCTTGCGGCCGTTCTTGAAATCGAAGGACTTCAGCGTATAAACGGTGCCCTCGACACGGATACCATTGGAGTACTCCTCGAGCATTTCCCGCGGAACGGGGTCCTTCGTCTCTACGATGTACTCCTTCTCCACGCCGGAGGACGGATGCATGACCGCGTCGGCGAACTCCCCGTCGTTCGTGAGGAATACGAGTCCCGTCGACATGAAATCCAGCCGCCCCACGGTGAAAAGCCGAACGGGAACATCACTTTTGACCAGATCCACCGCGAGGGGACGCCCCTCGGGGTCATGGTTCGAGCAGAGCACCTTGGCCGGCTTGTTCAGCGCAAGATAGTACTTTTGGCGCGTGATGTGTACCTCCCGGCCGTCGAAGTACACGCGGTCCTCCGGTCCCACCTGCGTACCCTGCTCGGTTACCACCGTGTCGTTCACACGAACGCGCCCCTGGGCAATGAGCGCCTCGCTCTTTCGCCGCGAGGCGATGCCGCTGCGGGCGAGGTAGACGTGCAGGCGCATGGGCCATTCGTATGATGTTTTGCCGCCTGCGGGTTTAGCCATCGAGTCTGAACCTGTCCTCTTCAACCTCATCGAGGCGCGGAAGCTCCGCAATGCTCTGGAGGTGAAATTGCTTGAGAAACTCGCGCGTCGTTCCGTACTGCACGGGTTTACCGGGCGCATCCTTGCGACCGGTTTCCTTAATGAGGCCTCGCTGCAGAAGAAGTCGGATCATATTGTCGGCCGATACGCCCCGCAGGTTCTCGATTTCCCCGCGGGTAATGGGCTGCGCGTACGCTACGATCGACAACGTTTCGAGGGCCGCTTTGGAGAGCCGTGCGTCGCGACGCTTGCCGTAGTGATCCTTCAGATGCTCCCATAACGCGCGCTTCGGTGCAAGCCCTACCCCGTCCTCGAGCCTGGTGAGCTCGATTCCCCGGTGCTCGCTCTCATAGTCCTCTTCGAGGGCGGCAAGAACGCGCCGCACCACCTCGCGGGAGAGCCCGCTCACCGTCGAGAGACGGCGCTCGTCGACCGGTTCGGACTCGAGGTAGAGAATAGCTTCAATCAGTGCCTTTTCCTGCGTCAATTCCATGAGCGAATACGAATATCTCCGAACATGCGATTTTGCAGCAGCCGGATCCTGCGGGACTTTACCGCCTCGAGCACTGCGAGAAAGGCGCAGACGACGTCCATGATCGACTCCCGCTGCTGAATGAGGTCGGTAAACAGGAACTCACCTTTGGTCTCGAGGAACTCCTCGATGAGGCTGAGCTTCTCGTTCACCGATACCTCTTCGTAGAGGTCGAACACCCGCTCGTCCGAGAGCCCGTCCATGATGGTGGAGAAGGATTTGAGCAGATCCCAGACGTCAATACTCACCCACAGGTCGTCGTCCTCGGGAAACGGAAGCACCGGCTGCTTCTTCTTCCGCTCGATTACCCACTCCGATTCCTGCTGCTTCTCGTCCATCAGATGGGAAAGCTTCTTGAAGCGCTGGTACTCGATGAGTTTTTCCACCAGCTCCTGTCGCGGGTCCTCCTCGTCATCCTCGAGCGCCTCGCCGGGTAATAGCATTCTCGACTTGATGTACAGCAGCGTGGCCGCCATGAGGTAGAAGTCGGTGATGTTATCGAGGTCGATACTCGCCACCCACTCGAGGTACTCGAGGTACTGCCGTGTAATCTCGGCAATGGGGATGTCGTGGATATCGATCTCGGAGCGCTTAATGAGGAAGAGCAGAAGGTCTAGCGGTCCTTCGAACTGATTAACTCGAAAGCGCTGGCCCTGCTCCTGCTGTTGTTCCGGCATCCGCGATCAGGTTTGTCCTCCACCGCGAGTATACGGCTGCTCGGAGGCGAGGTAAATACCCTGCCCCGAGAGCCTGTCCAGAAACGACCGGTAGCGCACGCCGGTCCGCGGATCGGTGATGTCGGGGGCCAGGTCGAGGAGCGGCCGCAGTGCGAAGGCGCGCGAGGTGAGCCCGGGATGAGGAAGTGCCAGCCGTTCCTCATCGGCTACCAGATCTCCGTAGAGGAGCACATCGATGTCGAGCGGCCGCGGTCCCTTCGGGATCTCAGAGTTGCGGTCGCGGCCGGCTTCGGCCTCTATTCGCTGTGCCGCATCGAGGAGCTCGAGCGGAGAGAGCGCGCAGTGCCCCGTCACGCAGGCATTCAGGAAGGCCGGCTGTTCCTCGTACTCGAGCGGCTCCGTTTCGTATACCGGCGACACCCGAGGTTCGGTCAGGACACCGTGCAGGCGTCGGAAGGCAAACTCGAGATTGGCGAGACGGTTGCCGACGTTACTGCCGATCCCGAGGTATACACGTGGGCGCTCCGGCATACTTAGAAGAGCTCGTCCTCGCCTGACTCCGGGCCGCCCTCGGAAGCACTGTTTGCTACCGAAGGCGATGCGGTCTCGGCCTCCGCTTTGGCCTTCGCCTTGCTGCCACCGCTACGTTTCGCGCCGGAGCCTTCACCCGAGGTAGCTGCGCCCCCTTTCGCGTCGCCCGCCCCGGCACTGCCGGCCTTTGCACCGCCGGCCTCGGCGGATCCGGTCTGAGACTCGCCGGCGTACCGCTCGGGGAATATGGCTCGCCGGGCCCTGTCTTCGATGTCTGCGGCGATCTCGGGGTTCTTCTCAAGGAAGTCCTTGACGTTTTCACGCCCCTGGCCGATGCGCTCCTCTCCATAGGAGTACCAGCTGCCGCTCTTTGAGATCACGTCGTACTTCAGCCCCGCGTCGAGCAGGCTGCCGGTGGCGGAGATGCCCTTGCCGAAGATGATCTCAACCTCGGCCTTCCGGAAGGGCGGGGCCACCTTGTTCTTCACAATCTTCACGCGAACGCGGTTTCCGATGGCGTCGTCGGTTCCCTTCGTTATGGTCTCGATGCGCCTGACCTCCACGCGAACCGAGGAGTAGAACTTCAGCGCCTTGCCGCCCGTGGTGGTCTCGGGATTGCCGAACATCACCCCGATCTTCATACGGATCTGATTGATGAATACGAGGCACGTGCCGGACTTCGAGATGGTTCCGGTGAGCTTACGCAGTGCCTGGCTCATGAGGCGCGCCTGGAGCCCGACGTGGGAGTCGCCCATATCGCCCTCGATTTCCGCCTGGGGCGTGAGAGCCGCAACCGAGTCGACGACAATGATGTCCACCGAGCCCGAGCGCACGAGGGTTTCGGCGATTTCGAGCGCCTGCTCTCCGGTGTCGGGCTGAGATACCCAGAGCTCGTCCACGTTCACCCCGAGGGCACGTGCGTAGGCGGGGTCGAGCGCGTGCTCGGCGTCGACGAAGGCGGCAATGCCGCCGATCTTCTGCGCCTCGGCGATCGCATGCAATGCCAGTGTGGTCTTTCCGGACGACTCGGGTCCGAAGACCTCCACCACGCGTCCCTTTGGATATCCGCCGAGACCCAGTGCTTCGTCGATCATGATCGAGCCGCTGGGAATGACTTTGATCCCGCTCGTGTCGGTTCCCTCGCCCATCTTCATGAGCGAGCCCTTGCCGAACTGCTTTTCGATCTGCAGCCGGGCCGCCTCTATCGCCCGCTCTTTCTCGTCGGTGTTTTCGAGATCACGTGTCTCGGTGTCTTTCTTTGCCATACTAATCCTCTCCCGTAGCAGGGGTTCGAGCTTTCACTGATTGCTACGGGTAAAACGGGCGTGGTGCTTCACGGTTCCGGCGAAAATATTAACCTCCACCCGGCAGTCGGTCAATATGAGCGCCGATACTGTACGTGTATGCCCCCCGGCCCTTCGCATTACCGTTGCCCCGCGCAGCGTCGCAGCTCCCCCCTCATCGGACTGACGCGACTACTCGTGGCCTTCGCTTTGATAGCGGGAGTCTCAACGTTCGTGACTCCACCACCCGCCGGCGCACAAAGCGGCGGCTGGGCGGATATCGCCGAGGCGAGCGGTCCGGAGCAGGACGGCTACATCGCCGAGCTTCTGACCACCCTGCCCCTCACCGACGCCCTCACGGTTGCCCGTTCCCTGCCGCGCCGCGAACACGCCGACATCGGTGCGCCGCTGCGCGCCCTTTACCGGGGACCACGTGCGGCCACTCAGCGGGCGGAGCTCCTCACCCGCGTCGCCCTCGACGCCCTGCATGCTCTCCCGGCGGATCGCCGGCGCCCCGCACTGGAGGCGAACGCGGGGCTCTTGCGGCACTTCCTCGTCGAGAGCTCCCGACTCGAATCAGCCATGCTTCGGGCCGCGGTGTGGCGGGCGGCGGCGGCCTCCAGCGAGGAGGCCCGGCGGGACATGTTGCCCGCTGCGCGGACCGCGGCAGCCGCCCTACACGCGCGCTTTGCCGCGGCGGGGGACGATCGGGTCGTCGAGCGAGCTCCGGACCGAAGAGAGGATCCGGAGCTTACCGCCGAGGGACTCGCCTTCTTCTCATACGCCGATGTGACTCCCGACAGCACGCTCGTGGCCCTCGCAGATGCCATACGCGAGGAGTCCCGCGATGCGGCGCTCGTTGAGCGGGCCCGCTCAGTACTTGAGAGCCGTTAGCACAGCCCGCGTCGGGCGTCGGTGCTTCGAACGAGATTAGAACGCCTTCTCAGAGTCGATGAGGATGGTCACCGGCCCGTCATTCGTGTAACGGACCTGCATGTGGGCCTGGAACACCCCGGTTGCCACCTCGAGCCCCATGTTTTGCAGCTCCTCGACGAAGCGCTCGTACACGGGTGTTGCCACCTCGGGCGACGCCGCTCGATTGTAGGATGGTCGCCTGCCCTTTCTCGTGTCGCCATAGAGGGTGAACTGCGAAACCACGCAGGCGGCACCACCTGAGTCGAGGAGGGAGCGGTTCATCACCCCGTCCTCGTCCTCGAAAATGCGAAGATTGGCGACCTTTTGGGTCACATGGGTGATCTCCTGGGCACCGTCGTCGGGATTGATGCCGAGATAGATAAGGGCGCCACGACTGATGGCGCCGACTGTCTCGCCGTCGACTTCGATGCTGCAGTCCACCACACGCTGTACGACCGCTCTCATCCCCGGCTACTCCTCTCGCGCTCCTTCGGCGCAGGCTACTCGCCCCCCGGCTGTATCCGCCGAACGGCAACACCCCGCAGGCCGGTCAGCTCGGAATCCGCTATAACCTCGGCAATGAGCTCCACCGACATGGCGGACTCGATGCGGGCGGCAAAGTTCAGTCGGACGGGGACCACGCCCTCGAGTACCCGCTGGTTCTCGTATCCGACGAGGAGATCGAAGATGATCGCATCGTCACCGATACTGACGTTTGCCGCGCGGCCGCGCCACCGGACGTAGCATCCCTCGTAGAGCCAGGGTTCTTCCGAAACCTCTCGATAGGAGAAGTTCTCGCCGAAATCAGTGAAGCCGGGCTCGCGGAGGTAGTCGGTGAGTAGCAGCGCCCGCTCCTTCAGATCCGCGGCAGCGTTGGAGTGCAGCAGACGGTTTATTGCGCGCCGCGCGAGGTTATCCTCGCCGTCGTGGAAGTGGTCCCGGATCCGGTCGAAGAGCCGCTCCACCTCCCCTTCCGTGAGAACGTAGCGGAAGTCACCGGTGTACTGGATGAGTTGCTCACCCTCGGTGTCGATGTCCAGTACTTCGGCGCCCTGCCGCTCCTCGGCGGGGGGCCGGTCGAAGAGATCACTCCAGGGCACGAACAGAAAGCCTATGGCGAGAACTGCAATGAGTGCGCCGGCGCCCGCCCACAGAACCGCTTTGTGCAGCGGGAACGGCTTCCCGGGAAGGATTCGGTTGATGCGGCCCTCTCGAAAGAGCTCCTGTACCTCGGCCTGAGTCTCCGCCTCCCGTAACGCCGCGAGACCGCGCCGGGCCTGGGGATTACGGGGGTCCACGTCGAGAACGTCCAGCCAGAGCCGAAGGGCATCCTGGGTCTCGTTCCGTCGCAGATGCACCGCGGCCAGGCCAAGGAGGGAATCGGCATCATCCGGAGTCAGCTGGGCGGACCTGCTCAGGTAGGAGTAGGCGCCGCCGAGATCGCCCATCTGCAGGCACGACATGCCGAGTAGATAGTAGAAGCGGGGATGCTCCCGGTACATGAACACCTGTGGCTCGAGCAGGTGGATGACATCGGAGTAGCGCCCGGAGGAAAAGAGGCGTTCCGCCTTCTTGAGTCCCTGAGTCTTCATTCGGCGTGTGGCTACCGCGTATCGTACGCTTCCTGACGGTTTTCGAGCTGCCGCAGGATTTCCTCGACCACTTCCACGTCCTCCGCGTCGAGCTCGGCGTCTCCAGAAAGAAGCGTGTCGATCTCGTCGAGGAGATCGTTGACAGATACCAACTCTTCCCGGGCAGTCCGGGCATCGAGTTCCGGCGCGGCTTCATCGCGGGCGCGATCGAGAAGCTCCGCGCTCTCAGTTCGAGCCACAGAGTACTCTGCGTAGCCCGCCGGGTCGAGGTTTCCGATGAGCGTCGTTATTCGCCGCGACTCCCCCGGTGCAAGCTGTTCGGCACCGTAGTACACAGCCGCGGCCGAATCGTCAATGGAGTATGGAAGCAGGCTGAAAGTACGATCGGCGTTGACGGTGTAGTCGTAGGTCGTTTCCGACAGTCGCTTCCAGTTCGCAAAGACGACGCGTTCGGGTCTCGTAATGCCCTCTCCCGCGATCAGCTGCTGAAAGCCCACCCCCTCGCGCTCGGGATCCGGCGTTGCCCACCATGAGCGGGCCGAAGACGGGGTCACTTGAGTCTCAGAGCGAAGGCGCTCTCCGTCGGCGAGGAGGAAATGGGCCTGCCGGGACTCCGCGAGGTAAGTGTCAAAGAGGTATCGCGCCGCCACCTCGCGAGGAACCTCGGAGACGTTCTCGATGACGAGCTCCACGATCACCCCGTTTGCCAGACGCGCCGACGTGGATGTAACGAAGGAAAACCGCTGGGTGATCCTCAACACGCCGGATTCCCACACGAACGCCGCCCGTCCGCCCGCCTGACGCTCCACGCGAAGGTCGAACCGTGGCGAGTTGCCGAGCCTATACACGTCGTTTCCGTCGCGAATCCGGATTTCCGACGTTCGCGGGTCGGTGTCGTCTATCAGAGGAATGTAGCGGTCCCGTTGGAGGTCGGTCCGATAGTCGAGGGAGAAGCGCCCGCTCTGCTCGTGCAGCACGAGCCTCACGCGGCCCTCGGTGAGCTCGATCGCGGGAACCTGCCACGCGACGACAGCCATCACAACAAGCAACAGAAGTGCACGCCGCATCACATTCCCCCCGCCTCGATGTCGCCGAGCCGGTTCAGGTAGAACTCCTTGAGCTCCAGGGCCCGGGCTTTCGTCTCCACGAGCTCGCGCTCCGCGGTGCTCGTCGGCGCCCGTTCCGGTGTCGGCCGGCTTGCCAGTCGCTGTCTGAGGTCCCGTATTTCGCGATCACGCTCGGAGAGCTCGGCCTCGAGCTCCGATACTCTCTCGCTGAGGCGATCCAGCTCCGCGCGGAAATCGCCGCTGGCGAGACGTCGCAGGCGCTCGCGATACTCGCTCAGCGCCTCCTCGTAGGTTCGTTCGCGCTGCTCGAACTCATCGATAGCGTTGAGATACTCCTGATGACTCCAGCGCAGGAGCTTCAACAGCGATTGCTCCCGTCGATTGAGCTCGATAACCGACAGGCGGTACTCGGCGGCCTCCGCGCGAAAGCTCTCGGGGTACTCCTCGGTGACGGTACGGAACACCTCCGCCGAGCGTTCGAACTGGCCGAGCGCGTACAGCGCCTCGCCGATCCAGTAGTAGGCGTTCGGCAGAAAACGGGAGTCCGGATGTCGCACGATGAAGTCCTCGAGGGCTCGGATGGCTTCCTGATAGTCTTCCTCCAGATACAGAAGCCGCCCCCGCTGATAGCGTGCTTCGGCGGCAAAGCGGTGCTCCGGGTAGTTCTGCAGGAAGAACTCGAGGTTCTCCGCCGCCTCCTCGAGACGTCCGGCGGCCAGTGCGGAGCGACCGATCCAGAAATACGCATCCGCGCGGTAGGCGTCGGCCTCGGGAGATGAGAGAAGCTCCCTGAACGTCACCATCGCCTGCTCATAGCTGCCGCCTCGAAAATCCTCCAGCCCCTCTTCCAGAATCCGCCGGGCAGGATCCGCTTCCTGAGCAAACGTTGACATCGTTACGAGTAGTAGCACGACGGCAATCGTCGCACGAGTAGTCGTTATCATGAAAAGCCGGTCTCCTATTACTGTGTCGACCTGGTGACCCGACGACCTGATACCGCAATCATAAATCATGACTCCGTCTATGGCAAACCCGCGGTCGTTGACTAGCTGGGGCGGAATGCTGTATTAATATAGATGAAACAGAGATTTAAGGGGACTATGTCTCACGACCAACAGGGCGCACACGGAGAGCCTGTCGAGAGTCTCCTGAGGGCGGCTTACGAGCATACGAAAAACAGGGAACTTCATGACGCCGGAAGGAAGCTTGAGGAGGCGCTGTCGGTAGACTTCGACAATACCGAGGTCGTGACGGCGCTCAAGTACGTCAACTTCTGGAAAGATCGTGATGCCTCCTCAAGGGAGGCTTCGAGCGGATTCGAGCGGGGCGAGTACCTCCTCGGTCAATGGAGACTGTTCAACGCATTCGTTCGTCGTGTCGGGGAAATATCGGAACGGTTTCTCTACGCAATTCGACAATACGCATTCGGCGAAGCGCTCGAAGAGTTCGAGCGTAGCGCTGAAGAATCCGGTGGAAACGATCCGGAAATCCTCCTCCGCAAGGGTCGCTGCTACAAGGGAACCGGCGAATACGACAAGGCCCTCGAAGTTCTGTCGAAGGCTGCCCGTGCCCGCTCGGATGACCCGCACGTACTTGCCGAGCTTGCCGATTCCTACGCCCTGGTCAACGAGATCAGCAAGGCAAAGGCCTTTTTTCGCGAAGCCTTTTTCCTCGGTCCCCAGAAAGTAGATATCGGGACGCTCGAGTCGGAAATGATCGGGCGGCTGATTACCAAACTACGGGAGCTCGGATACGAGAGCCCGGCGCTGGAAGAGTGGCTTCCGGTCTACGGAGTACTATACGGGGTGTTTTCAGTCAAACGAGAGCTGCGATCCATCGAGTATGGAAAGCTCAAACAGTCCATCTACGCCCTGGAACACGAGTATCACGACAAACCTGACCCCGACGGCATTGTGTGTGCAAAACTCCTCAATCGGTACTTCTGGTTGATCGATCACTACACGAATACACAGGAAGACCAAAGTAAGATAGATGAAGTGCTGCTGAAGATCCGGAGCACGAACGAGAAGATCTACAGCCACTACGTCAGCTAACACAGGAGAGAGACATGGCGGAAGAGCAAAAGACAGAGCAGCAGACTGAAGAACAGCAAGCACCCGAGCACGAGCTGGTCCAATCGGTTGCCGACCAACTCAATCAGGAAAAATGGACCCGCGCAGCGCTCAATAACTATACAGTTAATAACTTCAAGGAGCTGGACGAACTTCTCGACCGCATTATCAGCGAGGGGCTGGAAGATGAGATACTCGAGCTCTGTGAGGAGCATCTCCACCACACGAAGAACAGCATAATCGCTCTGTACCTCTCCGGCATGATCCGCCTACGCCATCAGGCAGTCGACGACAGCAACCTCGTGATGCTCATAAACATCTTCACCGATAATCACCGCTGGAATATCGTCGAGTACCTTGCAAACAGGATCCTCGACTTCGGCGAGAATCGCTTCGCGCTGCGAACACTAGCGGAGACCTACAACAGCGAGAACCAGCGGGAAAAGATGTACGACGTGTGGGAGCGTCTCATCCGCGTCGACTACGAGGAGGCGGACATCGTTCGTCATCTCGCCGAGAAACGCGAGGAAGAGGGTGAGCTCGACGACGCCGTCGATTACTACAAAAAGGCCCTGCACCGCTACATCAACAAGAAGAACTTCAACAACATCAAGGAAATCTGGCACCGGCTCATTCAGTATGCGCCGGAGGACAGCGAGTTCTTCGATCATGCGGAGGGAAAGATCGCCAAGTTGGTCTCCGAGGATCGTGCCGTGCAACTTCTCGAGGACCTCTTCCCCCACTACAAGAAGGAAGGAAACTGGGATCGCGCGATCGAGATCCTGAAGCGGGTACTGACCTATGATCCCAAGAACCCGTGGGCGCGCAAGGAGATCGTCGAGTGTTACAAACAGAAGTACGCCGACCACAGCCACCTCGATGAGTACATCCGCATATCGAATCTGAATCAGAGCTGGAGAAACGTCCACGACGCCATCGCCGATTTCGAGAAGCACATTTCGTTCGATTCGGGCAACTTCGTGTTTCACCGCAGTTGGGGCGTCGGTATCATCCGCAAGATCGACGACGACTCGGTGGTTGTGGATTTCGCCAAGAAGCGCGGCCACAAGATGTCGCTCAAGATGGCTGTGAGCGCCCTCGATATTTTGCCGAAAGATCATATCTGGGTACTTCGGAGCATCGCGGACAAGCAGAAGCTCCATGACAAAGTCAAGAACGACCCGAAATGGGCCCTGAAGACCGTCATCAAGAGCCTCGGCAACGCGGCTGACATGAAGAAGGTCAAAGCCGAGCTTGTCCCCTACGTGCTCTCGCAGCGCGAGTGGTCGTCATGGAGTACCAAGGCGCGACAGATCCTCAAGACGAACAAAGAGTTCGGGAATCTCACCGACAAGCCCGATTACTTCATGGTGCGCGATCAGCCCATCACTTTTGCCGAGAAGATGTACAACAAGTTTCGCGCCGAGAAGGACTTCTTCGGTCGGGTGAAGGTACTGGACGAGTTTCTCGAGCAGTCTGCCGAGGAGGAGCGCGAATCGACGGAGTCCGACCTCTTTCGAGAGATGTTCGAGTACTTCGCCGGCTTTCTGCGCTCGCAAACCGCGGTAAACGAGCAGGTCGTTGCGAGCTATCTCGTGGTCAAGCGCATAACCGATCGCTTCCCCTTTCTGAATCCGAGAGTGGAGCTGGACTTTCCCCGCCTCTTCGAGCAGATCGGCAACGTGGAGGAGATATTCTCCCGCATCGACAACGGCGCTCTCAAGAGCGAGTTCCTCGAACAGATCAAACAGCACGTAAACGACTGGCCGGATTACTATGTGCGGCTGTTTCCCTATCACCTCTCTCGCGATATCATCTACGATCTCGAGACCCGCGGTCACGCCGATCGGCTGAAGGATATGTTCTTCAGCATCTTCAACAATTATCGAGACATGCGCGAGCCCTTCGTATGGATGGTTCGCCACTGCGCTGCCGACGACTGGTACCAGTCGCTGCCCGTGGAATATGAGAAGCTGCTGATAGCGATGGTCCATCTCCTGGATATTACCGCTCGGGAGATTGACAACCGGCGGGACGTTAGCTCCAATCGCAAGCTTCATCGGCAAATCCACACCTATCTGTTCAAGTCCGGAAATCTCGCCGACTACATCGGCCGCGCCGACGAAGAAAGCGTGAATCGCCTCTTCAGTCTGGTAAGCGACGTCAAGGACCTCGACCCATCACTGGTGATCGAGATCAAGCAGCGCGTTCTCGACCGTTTCCCGGACTTCAAGTTCCACGGCGAAGCAGAGGCCGAGATCGTCAGCCGCGGCCTCATCGTCACGCCGTCGAGCTACGAGGCGAAACAGAAGCAGCTCAAGCACATCCACGAGGTCGAGGTGCCCGAGAACTCCCAGGAGATTGCCGAGGCAAGAGAGCACGGAGACCTGAAGGAGAATGCCGAGTACAAGGCGGCCAAGGAGCGGCAGGACATGCTCAACACCACGGCCGCGAGACTGACCGAGGAGATCGAGCGGGCACAGATCGTGCGCCCGAAAGACGTGGACGATTCCGCCGTCACCTTCGGAACGAAGGTGACGCTCTACAACAATGACTCCGGCGAGCAGGAGGAGTACACGGTGCTCGGTCCGTGGGAGTCGAACCCGGAGGAGTCGGTTATTTCCTACCTCTCCCCGCTCGGCAGCAAGCTCTACAACCACAAAGAGGGTGAAGAGCTCGAGCTGACGATTAACGATCGCCAGTACAACTATCGGGTGGAGAGCATCGAGGTCGCGTCGTTCAGCTAACCGCTAATCGTTCTGCGGGGCGGATTCCGAGGTCGCTCGCAAGCTTTCGTTGATTCGTTCCACCGCGGCATTCACGTCCGCGGCGGAGCTTCGCATTCGCCGCTCGAAGCGCCGAAAGCGCCGCCGGTCGATGTCCGCATCCTCGGCGGGCTCCACACTCATCGCGGAAATCGTGTTGGCCCAGCTCTCGAGCTCGCCCCGCAGAGCCCCCAGCGTCGCACGATGAGGGAGATGTCCTTCTTCTTCCACCGCGACGGCCACTGCACTCGCCCGGCGCGACAGCTCGCCCAGCGCCGCCTCAGCTTCGCTCAGCTCGGCTTCACGGGTAAGACGCGGAGAGGGAACCTCGGTCTCGTGAGCCTGACGTGCGGCACTCTCCTGGGCGGCAATGCCCGGCGCGAGAAGTGCGGCGAGCACACCCAGCACACCCGCAAGCACCAGAGTCCGGATGTCGGGAGTCCTGAAGCCGGGAGCCCTGATGCAGTGCCCGCCGGCACTAAAGCTGTTCGAGTACCGTTTCTGCATTCTGTCTGACCGCCGGGTGGTTTCCTTCATCGGATTTCTCCTCGACTTTCGTCTTCAGTCTGAGTATGCGATTCCTTCCGATTCCACGCAGGCCGAAGACCTGGACGGCAGGATCAGGATGCGTCAGGAACTTCGAGTACAGCTCGGCGAGGGCTTCGGCCTCCTTCCGGGAAAGCTCCCGGGCAATGAAGCCCAGAAGCCGCGACTGGGCCACCGACCACTCAGCCTCGACGGCTTTCTCGAGTACGTTGATGGAACCCGAAAGATCATGCTCCATAAGAGCAGTAGCAGCCGCGAGCCGGTCGTTCATCGAGTTGCCATCGTCGAGGAGATACTCCTCCACAAAGCTCGTGGCCCGCCCGGTGCCGAGTTGCACGAGCGTGGCGAACGCCTCCGACCGTACCCGCTCCTCGGGGTCCTGCTCGGCCTTATAGATCACCGCGGGCACCGCATCGGTCATCCCGTTGCGTGCAACGCCCTGCAGGGCGAACTGACGCACACGCCACACAGAGTCGCGCAGCGCGGCCATGAGGACGGGCTCTGTCTCCGGGTCGTCGAACCGGCTCAGCGCCGACACCGCATACGCCCGAACTATGGCATCCTCGGCGGAGACCATCTCCTTCAGGACCTCGAGAGCCTGCGGATCTCCGATCCGGCCGAGAGAGTCCGCAGCGTACCCTCGGATCAAACGCGCCTCATCATCGTTGCGTGCGATGTCTACGAGGGCATCGATAGCAGCCGGTGCTCCGATGTCTCCGAGAGCAAGGATGAGCTGCCCGCGGAGCTCGTCGTCGGCCGCCTCTTCGAGCGCCCCGACGAGGGCCGCCGCGTCATCCTCACCGCCCTTCTCACCAATCACGCGTGCCGCCTCCGCGGTGAATCCGGAGTACGGGTCGGCGGCAATCGGGCGAACCGCGCCGACGGCCTCCGGGGGAAGCTCGAAACCTCCGTTTCTCAGGTAGGAGAGCGTCGCGCGAACCAGCTCCGGTCGCTCGTCACGGTGGTATTCGAGGATCTCGATGGCTTCGTCGACCGCCACCTCGGCGTCCATCTCCATGAAGAACTCGAAGATGGAGGCCTTGAGTCGCGGGTTCAGAGAGCTCTGCAATAAGGCCTCCACTTCGTCGTTGAGACTGTTTACGCCGTTGCTGCTGAGCACCGGAAGAAGCTCCTCGACCTGTGAGTCGATACCGTACAGAAGGGTCTCACGCCACTGCTCAATGAGTGGCTTCTCTTCGGGTTCTGCGTCAGTGGACGCGGGCGACTCTTCGCTTTGCGGCGCCTCCTCTTCCGCCGGCGCCTCCTGCGCGGCAACGTTCAGCGGCGCCATCAGCACCCATCCGGCGATAAGCACCAATCCCGCAACGAACGACGGCAGCCCCCTCGCCACCCTCACATGCGTCGCCTTCGCGGTGCGCGTCGCCCGCGATACTTGTTCTCTGTATTGCGCATTTGTAGCTCTCATGAGTTTCTCCGTGTTCTCAGGAAGGCGGAAAAAGCCTCCACTCTCAGAATGTAGTACATCCCGAGACAGATGACGATGGATGCGGCCCCGGGAATCGCAAGCAGGCCGAGGTTCCGAAAGGTGCTGCCGTCCTGCCACCACGGGCCCGTCCGCTGCAGATACACGCGGATAAACACCGCGATGGGAATGAGGGCGGCGAATACCTTTCCCAGGGTTAGGAGGATCCGCGCGAGGTCGATGCCTCCGAGCGCCAGCGAGCTGCGGTAGAGAAAGAGTAGCAACCCGACAGTGAAGGCGATGGAGTTTGCCAGGGCAAGGCCTCGCACGGCGAGCACCGTCTCCTTCAACCAGAGACTGAGTCCGACGTCGAGGACCAGGGTCACCACCGCGACAATGAGCGGGGTGCGGAAGTCATCGGTTGCGTAGAAGAAGCGCTGGAAGAAGTTATAGGCGCCGACGCTCAACAGACCGAGCGAGTAGTACATGAGCACCTCGCTCGTAAGCACGGTGAAGCGAGGCTCGAAGGCACCGCGCTGCAGAGCCACGGCAATGATCTCCCGGCCAAGCAACGACAGCACCAGGGCCGAGGGGATGAGCAGCGTAACCAGGTACCGGAATCCGAACTGAAGGGTCTCGCTCAGCCCCTCACTGTCTTTCGACGCCGCCTGACGACTCATTCGCGGAAACAGCACCGTGGTGATCGCCGCCCCGAATATGCCGAAGGGCAGCTGCCAGAACACCAGTGCGTTGGTCATCGCCGACCCGCTCCCGTCCTCGAGTCCGCTCGCGAACAGGAGGGCTACCTGCTGGTTTATCGTGAATATGGAGGCCGTGACCACGACCGGCAGCCACTGACGCAGCACTTTGCGGAACCGCGGATCCCGGAAGTTCCAGCGAGGCAGGAGACGGTAACCCAGGCCCCTGAAGAAGGGAAGCTGGAAGAGGATCTGAATCACGCCGCCGGCAAGGACACCGACCGCCATCGAGAAAATCCCGAGCCGACGGTGCAGTAGTAGAATCGAGGTGATGACGGTAAGCGAAAACAGAACCGGCGTCAGCGCGGGCACCAGGAAGCGGCGGTGGGAGTTCAGCGTCGCCATGAGCACTGCGCTGAGGCTGATGAGCAGGGTATAGTGAATGAACCACCGGAAGGCGTCCGCCGCCAGGACCTGCCGCTCGACCTCCGGAAAGTCGAGGATGACGTTAACCACAGGCTGCGCAAACACGACGGCCAGTAGCATTACGGGGGCGAGCACCACGAACTGGAGGGTCGCAATGCTTCGCACCAGGCCCCGGGAGGTTTCACCTGAGGGATCTTCCACGATGCTCTGTGAGAGCACCGGGATGAACGCGGAGGAGAGTGCTCCTTCGGCGGTCAGCTTTCGAAGGTTGTTCGGGATCGTAAACACGAGGTTCAGCACGTCCGCGTTCCCGGACGCACCGAAAATGGCGCCGATCACGGCGATCCTCACGAAGCCGAGAAGGCGAGAGCCGAAGGTGGAGACCATTACCGCAACGGTCGACCGCGCACTTCTGCCGAGAGATCGCTCAGACTGCTGCATTCCGTGTATACCGTCTCATGAACTCGGCCGAAAACTCCGTGAACCTGTCCGCTCGTATTGCCTCACGAATATCATCGACCAGACGGCCAAGAAAGAAGAGGTTGTGCTGTGTGGCGAGTACGGGACCGAGAATCTCGTTCGCCTTGAACAGATGCCTCAGAAAAGCGCGTGAGTACCGAGTGCATGTGGGACACCCGCACTCGGCATCCAGCGGTCTGGTGTCGCCGGTAAAGCGGGCGTTATTCAGCGCCAGCCGTCCGTCTCGCGTGAAAACCGTGCCGTTTCTCGCCGTGCGCGTCGGGAATACGCAGTCGAACATGTCGATGCCGTTGCGCACCGCCTCCAGAATGTACTCCGGAGTCCCGACACCCATCAGGTAGCGGGGCTTGTCCTCCGGCAGGAGCTCCGCCGTGATGCCGAGGTATTCCACGAAGCGATCGAAGGTCTCGCCCACCGAAAGACCTCCAACGGCATAGCCGGGGAAGTCGAGATCGACGAGCTCGGCGGCACTCTCCCTGCGGAGGTCGCTGAAGAAGTTGCCCTGAACAATCCCGAACACGAGGCCCTCGTATGACTCCGGCAGCCCGTCCCAGGTCTCGATCGCGCGGCGTGCCCACAGGGTTGTGATGTCCTTGGCCTCTTTTGCCTCGGCATGGTCGATATCCGGAGGGGTGCACACGTCGAGCACCATCTGTATATCGCTTCCGAGCCGCCCCTGAACCTCAGCCACCAGCTCCGGCGTCATGTGGTGGCGGGAACCGTCGATGTGGGACCGGAACTCCACCCCCTCCTGCGTAATCTTTCGAAACGGTGCAAGAGAGAACACCTGATATCCGCCCGAGTCGGTGAGGATGTTGTGGGGCCAGGTCGAGAACTCGTGAAGACCGCCGAACTCGCCGATCACCTCCATGCCCGGTCTGAGGTACAGGTGATAGGTGTTTCCGAGTATCAGTCGAAACCCGAGATCCTCCACCTGCCGGTGCGTCAGCGCCTTCACGGTTCCGTTGGTGCCGACCGGCATGAAGACCGGCGTCTCCACCGGTCCACGCGGCAAGTCGAGGCGACCGACGCGGGCCGCGGATCGGCTGTCGCGGTGCTCTATCCGCAGTGGAGATCGTCTGTTACGTACGTGCATGTCGAAAACCGATGATACCCAATACGAAGAACAGGAAAAACCCCGCCCAGGCACCTGCCCAGGGCGGTATGGTTCCGGCCGAGGCAAGCAGTCCGGTCACCATTCCCACGATGTAGTACACGACGGAGAGAGAGAGCGAAACCAGAAGACTCATCAGCAGAATATTCTTCTGGAACCGGCTCCCGACGGCACTCGCGATGAGCGTGACGATAAAGGGCGTAAGCGCGAACGAGAAGCGCTCATAGTAACTGGTGAGGGCTTCTCGGTGCGGAAGGCCCGCCTGCCGCAGCTCGCGGATATAGCCCTCGGCATCTGCCAGCTCCATTTCCTCGATATCCTGCGTGCGGCGGCGAAACGTGCCCGGGTCGGCAGTGAGTCTCGGGTTCTCGACCAGCCCCTGTGAGCTCCGCTCGAGCGTGTCGTCCTCCGAGCGCTCGAAGACCACCGCCTCGTGCAGAACCCATTTGCCGTCCCGCCACTCACCCCAGTCCGCGTTGATTCGCTGCTCCAGACGCCCGCTCGCGTCACGCAAGAGGACCGTGAGGCCGGAAAGCGTCGCAGTCGCGTCGTTATAGTAGTCAGCGTGGTAGATGACGCGGTTCGCACCGCCAAGGAGGGTTACGTCGGTATTACTGAAAGAACGGTTCACGTTAAGAAGCTCCCGGGTCAGTGCCGTTTTCCGGCGGAAGGTGTCGATTACCACAGTCTCCTCAAAGAAAAACGAGCCCACGCTCAGAAGGAGGCCCGCCGCGATCAGCGGCGCTGCGAAGCGATGGAGCGGCACGCCGGATGCCAGTACCGCGATGAGTTCATTGTTGCTGTAGAAATTCCCGAGCGTGAAGGAGGCGGCAAACAGCACGGATATCGGCAGCGCAAAGGACACACTCTTCGGCACGTACAACAACTGGGCACGAGCGACCTCGGAGAGCGGAACCTCCAGGTCCAGGTAGCGGACGAGGTTGGAGAAGAGGTCAACCAGCTGCAGGACCAGCACGAAGAACAAAAGCGACACGAAGAGCACGGGAATGAACTGAGAGAGAACCATACGACTGAGGAGTCTCATTGCTGCCTCCTCAGGAAAAAGACCAGCGCTCCGAGCCCGAGCAGAAGCAGGTTCGGTGCCCACATCGACAGGAAGGCCGAATACGAGAGCTGCTGCGTGCCCAGCGTCTGTCCGGCGATCAGCATGGCCCAGTACACCACGGCAACCATCAGGCCCACGGCAAAACCGACCGATTTGCCGCTCCTTCGCGAGAGAAGCCCTATCGGAAAGGCAAACACCGTGAACGCGAGACAGGCAAAGGGAATGGAGAACTTCTTGTGGAACTCGATCCAGTAGATCTGCAAACTCCGGTCGCGAATCACGCGGGAATCCGAGCGCTGAAGCGACTCCAGGCGAGCGCCCAGCTCCTCGAGGGAGGGCGGACGTCGAGCCCCATCCTCCCCGTACACATCCATCCTGCTCGCGGAGAGATAGTCCCGGTAGAGCGCAGACCGCTCCCGCGCCACGGAGGCCTCGTGCGCCTCGCGGCGCTCGGCAAGCTCCGACCGTTTCTCGCGGATCACCGAGTATACGTCCACCGAGCTCATTTCACGGGGCCCCGGTGAACGAACCGAGAACGTGATATCGCGCAGCAGCACATTGTACACCATGGAAGCGGCCGAGAAGTACTCGTAGCCCTCGCCCTCACCGGCCCGCCCCTGTTGACTGAATACGTCTTCGAGCTCGAGAGAGAGTACCCCGGGCGCCGGGCCCTCCTCGGTGAGCCGCGCCTGTTTGGCGGAGATGATGCGCCGCTCCCCACCTTCAGGGGCCTCGATGATCACGAGGTCGTCTATCCCTTCCCCGTCCACGTTTCCGGTCACGAGGGTACTGTCCCGGTACCTGATTACCGAGTGAGGCTCGAGCTCGAGCCTCGGATTGGAGTAGAGCAACTCGCGGTAGAGATTGCCGAATCTGATGGTGCCGAGCGGCAGAAAGTAATCGTTCATTACAAAAGAAAACACCGAGAAGGCAATCCCGAGTACCAGCATCGGGACAAACAGCACACGATGCGAGATACCGGATGCACGGAAGGCGATGATCTCGTTGTCCGAGGAAAGGCGACCGACCGCCATGAGGGCACCGACGAGCGCCCCAAAGGGAAACGAGAGCGCCACGATAGAGGGAAGCGAGTAGAGAATCAGCTTCAGCACATCGACCAGCGGAACATCCTTTGCCAGGATGTCTTCCGCAAGCAGAAGGAGCTGATTGACAAAAAAGATGAAAAAGAAAAAGAGGAACGCCACGAGGAACGAGAGCAGAAACTCCCGGGCCACATAGGCGTATGTCGTGTAGTACCTGCGCCCCGGCATAGCCGCTCAACGTCCGGTAGAGCCGAAGCCTCCGCTTCCCCGGGCTGAATCGCTCAGGTGGCCCGGCTCGAACTCAGCCCTGACAACCGGCGCGACCACGATCTGTCCGATACGCTCCCCGCGGCGCACCACAAACGCCTCGTCGCCGAGGTTAATCAGAACGAGTCGAATCTCTCCCCGATAGTCGGAATCGATAGTGCCGGGAGCGTTCAGCAGCGTAACACCGTGGTGCGCGGCTAGACCTGAACGGGGGCGAATCTGTCCCTCGTATCCGCGGGGAATGGCTAGCCTCACCCCCGTCGGTACGAGCGCCCGCCCGCCGGGCGGAATCGATACGGGATCCTCCACCGCCGCCTTCAGATCGGCGCCGGCGGCGTCGGCGGAGGAGTACACCGGCGTAAGGTCGGACGGGCACTCGCAGGGGATACCGACGGCCGTCCACGTCTCACTCAGGGTGTACTCCTCGTTCATGAGCTAATCGCGCCTGCGGTCCCGGTCGTGATGAGGCCGGCCACCGTGACCACGATCGCCACCCCGGTCACCGCCACGTCCGCGGTCGCCCCCGCGTCCGCCACGATCCTGTCGGAGGCTCGTGCCGGGCTCGTCCATACCCTCGTAAATGAGGCTCAGGTTGACGCGTCCCATCTTGTCAATCTCAATGAGCTTGACATCGACTTCCTGGTTGAGCTCGAGAACGTCGCTGACGGAGTTGACCCGTTCAGCGGCCATCTTCGAGATGTGACAGAGGCCTTCCTTCCCGGGCAGAAACTCAATGAATGCGCCGAAGTCCATTATGCGCTTGACAACGCCCCTGTAGACCTTACCGACCTCCGGCTCCTCGAGAAGCTTCATGAAGGCGTCGCGGGCGCCCTCGCCGCTTTCCTTGTCCTTCGTATAGATCGTGACAAGACCGCTGTCGTTGATGTCCGTCTGAACGCTAAAGCGCTCGCTAATCCCCTTGATGTTCTTACCTGAGGGCCCGATGAGGAGGCCGATCTTATCGGGGTCAACCGAGAAGGAGATGATGCGTGGCGCATACTCCGAGAGCTCCGCTGCCGGCTGTGCAATCGCGTCGTTCATCTTGTCGAGTATGAACAGGCGGCCCTTGCGCGCCTGCTCGAGCGCGGTCTTGAGAACCTCGGGATCGACGTTGCTGACCTTGATATCCATCTGGAAAGCAGTAATGCCTTCCGCACTTCCGGCGACCTTGAAGTCCATATCGCCGAGATGGTCTTCCTCACCGAGGATGTCGGAGAGGACGCGAACCTCCTCACCTTCATTGACCATACCCATGGCGATTCCGGCAACCGGCTTCTTGATGGGCACCCCGGCGTCCATGAGGGCCAGGCTGCTCGCGCATACCGTGGCCATGGACGACGAGCCGTTCGACTCGAGAATCTCAGAGACAATCCGGATGGTGTATGGGAAGACTTCCTTGGCCGGCAGAACCGCCTCAACCGCGCGGTGCGCGAGGTGGCCGTGACCGACTTCCCGTCGCCCGGTGCCGAGTCGACCCGTCTCCCCGACCGAATACGGCGGGAAGTTGTAGTGCAGCAAAAACCCCGAGCGGCGATCACCCTCGATATCGTCAAAGATCTGCTCATCGTGGGCGGTGCCGAGCGTGGTAATACCGAGCGCCTGTGTTTCTCCTCGGGTAAAGAGAGAGGACCCGTGGGTGCGCTGCAGCACGTCGATCTCGGCAGTGATGGGCCGGATGTCTTCCAGTCCGCGACCGTCGGTACGGGTATTCGTGTTGATGATGGAGGAGCGGACTACCTCTTTTTCCAGACCTTCCATGAGCTTGTGAAACTGCTTCTCATGGTCTTCGTCGACGTCCTCGCCGAAGTTCTCGAGCGTCTCCTCGATTACTCTATTGATGGCTGAAACCCGATCGAACTTTCCCTTCACGAAGCAGGCTTCTTCCATCTTGGGGCGGGCGAAAGCCAGGATCTCCGCCTCCTTCTCCAGCGGAGGCGCGTCCTCGACGAGGGGAAGTTTCTCGAGTCCAACGGCCTCCCGCATCTTCAGCTGTGCGGTGCACAGCTCCTGAATGGGGCCGCGGGCCTTCTCGATGGCGTCGATCAGAAGACTCTCGGGTACGTGATCGCCGCCGCCTTCGACCATGGTGATACCTTCCTGGGTACCGGCGACGATGATGTCGAGCTCGGCCCGTTCGATCTGCTCGAAGGTCGGATTAACGATGAGCTCCCCGTCCACCGAAGCCACGCGCACCGCTCCGGTCGGACCCTCGAAAGGGATGTCCGAAATGGTGACCGCGGCCGAAGCGGCAACCATCGCGACGACGTCAGGAGGATTGATCTGGTCTGTCGAAATGATCGTCGGTACAACCTGGATATCGCGCTTGAAGGCCTTCGAGAACAGCGGCCGCATGGGACGGTCGATGAGACGGGAGACCAGAATTTCCTTATCCTTGGGACGACCCTCGCGCTTTATGAACCCGCCGGGGATCTTCCCCGCGGCGTAGTACTTTTCGTTGTATTCTACATGCAGGGGGACGAAATCCAGTCCCTCAGTCGGCTTATCCGCCGCGCACACCGTAGCGAGAACGGCGCTGCCTCCGTACTGGGCGAATACCGCGCCGTTTGCCTGTTTGGCCATGCGTCCGGTTTCGAGGACGAGGTCTTCCTGTCCCACCTTGACCGTTACGCGTTCAATCTGTTGTTGCATATTTCTTCCTTCGTTTTTGAAACCGGGGACCCGGCGGACCGGTTACTTGCGCAGTCCGAGTTTTTTCAGCACTTCCCGGTACTTATCGAGATCAGTCTTCTGGAGGTACCGAAGAAGCCGTCGACGCTGGCCGACAAGCTTCAGCAAGCCGCGTCGCGAGGCGTGGTCCTTGGTGTGAATCTTGAAATGTTCCGTGAGCTCCTGGATACGGCGGGTAAGCAGTGCTATCTGCACTTCGGTATCACCGGTGTTCTTCTCACTTCCGCCGTGAGCGCTGACGATTTCAGCCTTTTTCTCTTTGGTAAGCGACATCTCTTTCTCCTTCTATTCCAATCCCGGTTCTCGTTGGGAACTCGATCTGCGATATCCCGGCAGCCGGAACCGAAATCCTGCCGCCGTGCGACCCGGTGAGCCGCAGCCCCTCCGGGTCGATATGGACGACGGCCTCGAAAGGCCCGTCCGTTGTGAATACTGTGCTGCGGAATGCTCCTGAGAAGGGAATCACTTGCCCGATGAGCGACCGCGGTACCCACACCTCATGTAGGCTCGTCTCGATCGTCACATCTCGCAGGTCCAGCACGAAGCTTCCGCCCAGCAGCGCACGAGCGGTTTCAAAATCACCGTTCGCAACCGCCTGGCGTATACGGGTACTACTAACTGGGGTGCCAGTATGATAAACGGCACCCGCAATGTCAACCCTGACCCGGTGGGCCGAGAAGTAACGGCCGACACTCCGGGCGTCCGTATCCATGTTTCGGCCGCAGTGAAAATCCGGTCCCACCGCAGCGTACCCTATGTTCAGAGCACTCAGAAGGTGATCGAGGAAATCCGCGCCGGGCATCGCCCGGAAGGCGTCGTCGAAGTCAGCAAGCACGACCAGCTCGATACCGTAAGCCTCGAGGCGCTCAAGCTTCTGCCGGATCGATAGAACGTCTCCCGCATAGGTACGAGGCCGCAGTACCGTCTGGGGATTCTGGCGGAACGTGAACACCGCGGGCGCCGCCGTGCCCCGGTTTTCTTCCAGCAGGTCGAACAACGCCCTGTGCCCCGGATGAATGCCGTCAAAGACCCCGAAGGTCAGCGCCACCTCATCGGGCATTTCCATCCTGCCCTCTTCAACGCTCCGCCAGTCGGCTACTCTCACACTTGCTCCACCGATACAAACACGTATTTCATTCGATCACCCGTCTTTTCGGTGACCGCCGCGAGCTGCCCGCCTTTCGTGAACAGCAGGACCAGTCCATCATCCAGCGACGTCGCCCCGGCGTCCGCGCAAGAAAGCGCAGCTCCGTGCGCCACGCGTCCCGCCAGCCCCTCTTCTATCGTTACCGTCTGGAGACTCTCCAGACGGTCGGCGAACGCCGCAGCGCCGATCAAATGCCGCGCCGGTACAAATTCGTCAGGCGATATCGCCTCGTCAACACCGAATGGACCGATCGCCGTGCGGCGCAACTCAGTTACGTGGGCGACAGTCCCGAGTCGCTCGGCGATATCCCGTGCCAGCGACCGCACGTACGTTCCCGAGCCGCACCGTATATCCAGCACAGCCTCCGGCGCATCGTACTCCGAGACTTCGATGGCGTGCACGCGCACCCGACGTGCGTCAAGGGTGACCTGCTCCCCGCCCCTTACCCGCTGGTAAGCACGCCGCCCGTCCACGTGCACCGCCGAGTACGCCGGCGGCACCTGTTCGACATCGCCGACAAACTCAGCCATGATCTCCCGGAGCTGATCGGCATCCGGTGCCGCACCGCGAGCCGTCACCGCGCCCTCGGGATCAAGGGTTTCCGTCTCTACTCCGAAGTGGACCCGGGCCACATAGCGCTTGTCGAGCTCCGAGAATACGCGAATGAGCCGTGTGAGCTTCCCGGTGAGAACAATAAGGAGGCCGGTTGCAAAGCGATCGAGCGTACCGGCGTGTCCCACTTTACCGGTGGCGAGCTCGCGCTTTACGGGTCCGAGCGCCTCGAAGGACGTACGGCCCGCGGGTTTGTCGAGAAGTGCGAGACCATCGGGCATCAGGATTCCAGCTTGCGGATCGTCTCGGTAACCTTGAACCCTTCTTCGATACTGTGGTCGGCGACGAAGCGCAGCTTCGGCGTGGAGCGAAGCTCCAGGTGCTTGCCGATACGTGATTGTATGAACCCGGCGCCGTGGTTCAGTCCTTCGACCGCCGCGTCCAGCTCCTCCGCCGACACATAGCCGGACATGCGCACCGTAGCGTTCCGGAGATCTTTGGACAGTGAAACGTTGCGCACAAGGACCATGGAGGTGACGCGGGGGTCCTTTATTTCTTCACGCAGGATGAGCGCGCTCACCTCCTGGAGGATGAGCTGCTCAACCCGCTCTACGCGAAACTTCGACATGGTCTTAACTCGAGGAGGACTGTGGCTGCCCGGCCTCTTCGAGCGTCTGGGCAACCGCCTTCAACTCGAAGACCTCGAGCTGATCGCCGACCTTTACGTCGTTGTAGTTTTCGACACCGACACCGCACTCATAACCCGCTTCGACCTCACGTGCATCGTTCTTGAAACGCTTGAGGGAGGAGATCTTGCCCGTGTATATCTGCACACCGTCTCTGATTATGTGCACCTGTGCGTTGCGTCGTACGACACCGGAAGTAACATGGGAACCAGCAATCAGGCCGATCTTGGGAACCTTGAAAACCTCCCGGACTTCCACGGTACCGATGGTCTGCTCCTCGTAGCTCGGCGCAAGCAGTCCTTCCATTGCGGAACGGATGTCGTCCACCGCGTCGTATATGACGTTATACTTGCGGATCTCCACCTTCTCCTGATCGGCGACCTCCGCGGCACGGGGCGTCGGGCGTACGTGGAATCCGACGATAATGGCATTCGAGGCGGAGGCGAGCATGACGTCGCTCTCGTTGATGGCGCCCGCTGCGGCGTGGATGACCGACAATCGAATGGCAGGGGTGGACAGCTTCTCGAGCGCCGTCTGAACCGCCTCGACCGAGCCGTGCACGTCGCCCTTGATGACGGTCTTGAGCTCCTGAACCTCACCCTCCTGAATACTGTCGTAGAGGTTATCGAGAGTGATCTTGCGGACGTTCTTCGCGTCCTCGACCTTGCGGAGCTCCTGGCGCTTATCGCCGACCTGTCGAGCCATTTTCTCGCTCTCGGTAACCTGAAAGGGGTCGCCGGCGTTCGGGACGCCGGTGAGTCCGAGAATCTCGACGGGCATCGACGGCTCGGCCTTGTCGACCTTCTCGCCACGATCGTTGAACATCGCGCGCACACGTCCGGGATAGATGCCCGAGACGAAGTTGTCGCCGACATGCAGGGTTCCACGCTGCACGAGCACACTGGCCACGGTACCGCGGCCCGGGTCGATTCTCGACTCGATGATCGTCCCCTCGGCCTTGACGTCGTAATCGGCGCGAAGCTCGAGTATCTCGGACTGCAGAAGAATGTTCTCGAGGAGCTTCTCGATGCCTTCATGCTTGAGTGCAGACACCTCGACGAAGAGGGTATTACCGCCCCATTCCTCGGGCATGAGATCCAGGTCCGAGAGTTGCTGCTTGACGCGGTCCGGGTTTGCACCCTGCAGATCGACCTTGTTCACCGCAACGATGATGGGCACGCCGGCCTCTTTAGCGTGGTCGACCGCTTCACGGGTCTGCGGCATGACGCCGTCGTCCGCCGCCACCACGAGGATGACGATATCAGTGATCTGGGCCCCACGTGCGCGCATCAGGGTAAATGCTTCGTGTCCCGGTGTATCGAGGAAGGTCACCCTGCCATTCGGTACCTCTACCTGATAGGCGCCGATGTGCTGGGTTATTCCGCCGAACTCGCCGCCAACGACGTCGGTGGTTCGAATGGCGTCGAGCAGTTTCGTCTTACCGTGGTCGACATGCCCCATGATGGTGACTACCGGGGCGCGATGCTGCAGACGCTCTTCGGAGTCTTCCTCACCCTCGATGACCGTTTCATCGTAGAGGGAGACGATCTTCACCTTGCAGCCATACTCGGAGGCCAGCAACTCGGCGGTCTCCGCGTCGATCTGCTGGTTGATGGTAACCATCATCCCCATGCCCATGAGCTTACCGATGAGGTCGGAGGCCTTGAGGTTCATCTTCCGAGCGAGCTCGGAGACGGTAACCACCTCCATGATGTCTATTTCCTTGGGGACCGGATTGACCTTCGGCGCCCGACGCTTCTGCTTGTACTGGAAATCCCTCTCGGGCTGTCGCTCGCGCTTGGGGTACTGTTGCTCTTTCTTCTTGGTCTTGTAGAACTTCTTGTGACTGGGCTTCTTTTCCTCGCCCTGCTTGGGCGGCGGGGCCCCGCCGTCACGCCCGCGCGGCGGTGCACCGCCGGTTGGAGGACCCGTGCGTCCCCGTGAAGCTCCGCGATCCGGAGAAGGCCCACCGGTACGTCCCTGCGCTGCAGGCCCGCGGCGCTCACCCTGAGGAGGCCCGGCTTCCCGCCGTGCCGCTTCCTGTCGCTCACGCTCTTTACGCTCGGCTTCCCGCTTCTTCTTTGCTTCCTCGCGTATGGAGTAACCGGCGCGTGGCTCGTCCTGCTGCGGGCGGCGTCGCGCCGTTGGCTGAGTCTGTTGCGGCTGCTGCGGTTCCTGTGAGGGCTCGGCGCGCTTTGCCGCAGGACCCTGCTCCTCGCGAGTGGGGGCTTCCTGCTCAGCTCCCGCGGGCTGCGTCTCCGTCTTCGGCTCCGACTTTTCAGGTCTGGAAGACTTTTTGCGCACCACGACGCGGACCTTCTTCTTATGGTCCTGCTGGGCGCCCTCTTCAGAGGGCGCAGCTTCGGCGCCTTTCTTATGCTTTATGAGAGTAGATTTTTTTTTCTGCGTCTGGTCCTTCTCTTCTGCCATAGCCTACCTTTCCCTATTAGTAACATCTTTGCAGGAAAACATCAAAGGCACAAAAAGCCAGGCCCCAACGCGCACCTATTCTTCTTCCTCTTCATCCTGCTCGATAACCTCGACATTCTCGGAGATGATCTGCCGTACTTCTGCCACATCTTCCGCGCTAAAACCTTCAAGCTCGGTAAGCTGTTCTTCACTCAACTCGAGAAGGTCGAGCACTTCCTCGATGTTGTTCGCCTTGAGCTTTTCTACCAGCTCCTCCGAGATGTTCGGAAGCTCGGAGACGAAGGTGATCTCGTCGCCTTCTTCTTCCTCCTCCTCTTCATCCTCGTCGGTGTCCGGTTCGGTCGTCGCTGCCGCTTCGGCTGTATCGACCTCGGCGGGAGCTTCCTCGGTCTCCGGCTCCGGCTCCGGCTCCGGCTCCGGCGCGGTTTCCGTCACGGGCTCCTCCGCCGACTCGTCAGCCGGCTCCTCCTCGGGAGCTTCTTCCGCCGCGGAAATCTCTTCCTCGGACGGTTCTTCTTCGGCCGCTCGAGCCTCGGCGGCTTCCTCCTGCTCCTCGATGATCTCGACGCTCTCCGCAATGGTCTGCCGGAGCTCTTTCACGTCGTTCTCATCGAGACCGGTGAGGCTGTTCATCTCTTCCTCGCTCAAGGCAACGAGGTCTTCAATGTACTCGAGGCCATTACCCTTGAGGGCAGTCACGAGGGAGTCGGTGATACCGGGAAGCTCGGAGATACGGGTAATCTCCTCTTCTTCCTCTTCCGGGCCGGCGCTCTCTCCGAAGAGCGCGCTCACCGCCCGCTTGGTCTCGGCGGCTATATCCATCTCGGCGAACTGTGCCTCCGTCTTGACGTCAATGTTCCAATCGGCGAGACGGTTGGCCAGGCGCACGTTCAGGCCCTGTTTTCCGATTGCGAGGGAGAGCTGATTCTCGGGAACCACCGCGAGCGCCTGCCGTTTCGCCTCGTCGAGGACGACGACGTGGCTGACCTCCGCCGGTGAGAGGGCGTTCTTGATGAAGGTCCGCGGGTCGTTCTCGTACTTGAGAATATCAACCTTCTCGCCCTCGAGCTCTCTCACAATCGACTGAATACGCACACCCCGAAGGCCCACACAGGCGCCGACGGGATCCACGTCCTCTCGGTTGGAGTACACCGCGATTTTCGTTCGGTACCCGGGCTCCCGCACAAGCTTGAAGATGGAGACCGTCTGATCGTAAATCTCGGGGACCTCGAGCTCGAAAACGCGCTTGACGAACTCGGTGTGCGTACGCGAGAGAATGATCTGCAGTCCGGTTGGTGTTTTATTGACCTCGTAGATGAGGGCCTTGATCCGGTCATTCGGCCGGTAGGTTTCCCTGGGCGACTGATAGCGTTTCGGCATGAGGCCCTCGGTCTTGCCGAGATCCACAAAGATGTTGCCGTTTCGCTCGCGTTGGTAATAGCCGATGATCATCTCGCCGACTTTGTCGCTGAACTCCGAGTAGAGGGTGTCCTTCTGGATTTCCCGCAGCGTCTGCCGCGCCTTCTGCTTGGCGCTCTGCACCGCGACGCGATCGAACTCCTGGGGATTTATCTCGATAAGAAGCTCGTCGCCGACTTCGGCCTCCTCGTCGTACTCCCTGGCCTCGGCAAGCTCGATCTCGCTCACCGGGTCGTACACCTCGTCCACGATCTCCTTCTGGGCAAAGAGGGTGACCTCCCCGTCCTCATCGGAGAACTGCACGACGGCATTGTCCGACGTTCCGAACTTCTTTTTGTATGCGGCGAGAAGAAACTCCTCGATCGTCTTCCGAATCAGGTCTTCGGAGATTCCCCGTTCCTGCACCAGGAGCCTGATTGCGTCACTCAATTCAGAAGCCATGGGTTCTACTCGACCTCCTGTGTATCGTCCAGCTTCGCTTTCTGGATCGCACTGGTTGCTATCGTATGTTGGGTCCCGGCTCTACTCAACGTTACCGAGTCACCGGTATACGCCGAGATAATGCCTCCGACCCATTGTCCGTCCGCGGCCCGCAGCACGCGAGCTCCTTTACCTACGAATACCGAAAACTCTTCCGGCGACTTCAGCACGCGATCAATACCGGGAGAGCTCACCTCGAGGTTGATATCCTGCTCGTCTTCAATGATCTGTATCCGGGGCAGGATCGTCGTATGCACCTCGGCACAATCGTCGACGGTGATGCCCTCCGCGCGGTGGAGCACCACATGGACCGCGTAGCCGTCTTTCAGGCGTTTGGCCCGCATCTCTACAAGCTGATATCCGAGGCCCTCGATTACCGGTCTCAACTCATCGGCGAGGCGCTGCTCGGCAGGGGTCGTTTCAACTGCTTTCATTACCTACAAAAAGAGAGTCGCCGGAACGACTCTCTCTCCACCACTCGGCTGCATTCACGTGTAATCGGAGTTTAGCAATACTCAAGCGGAAGTGTCAATCTCGGACGGTGAGCCGAATATAACAACACCATTAGTCGGCGGCAAGCGTGAGCGCGTCGATTCGGCCCGCTCCGGCCCTCCGCAGTACCCGCGCACACTCGTTCACGGTTGCCCCCGTGGTGAAGACATCGTCGAGCAGCACCACGTGGTGTGGAACCGTCGCGCCCCTGCCCCGCACCCACATCCGGGCCGGGCCCCACGGTGCACTGAAGCGGGGGGCGAGCAGGATCGCGCCGAAGAGGTTGCGACTCCGCTCGTCGAAGTCGAGTCGCTTCTGCTCCCTGCCCCGGGTCCGCGTCAGCGCACGCAGGACGGAAACACCGTGCCGGCGTTCGAGCTCGGTGGCAAGCCGCCCCACCTGGTCGTAGCCCCGGCGCCGACGCCCGCGCCGACTGGCGGGGACGGGCACTACAACCGCGGCCGGCGGAATGAGCGGTACAAGATAGTTGCAGAGCAGCCCGGCCAGCCGAAGCCGGCCGCCGAACTTGTACGCCACGATGAGCTGCTTTGCCACCCCGCTGTAGGCAAACACAGAACGGTGGCGGTCGTAGTGCAACCGGCGGGAGCGGCACCGCACACAGAGCTCATGCTCGGAGACGAGCGGCACGCCGCAGACGTCGCATCGGAGACCACCGAGGGGCTGGAGGGCCGAGCGGCACCGTTCGCACAGAGCCACAGCCGACGGAGCGGCTCGGCCGCAGGCGACGCAGTGCTGGGGGAACACCATGTCGATTAACGCGTCGGCCACACTGCGCGTCGGTCGATCTCGCGGTAGCTTCATACCCGAAGATACGCCCGATTCCGGCCTGTTGCTTGTACTTGTCGTCTCGCACCGGTGACGGTACAGTAGGGGCATATGTCGGAACAGCATTACGATTTTATCATGGCCGGCGGCGGTGCGGCGGGGCTCAGTCTGGCGTACAACCTGGTTCACAGCGCTCTCAAGGACAAACGCATACTCATCGTTGATCTTGATCAGAAGCAGAACAATGACCGTACCTGGTGTTTCTGGACCGCGGAGGAACCGCCGTATCCCGAGATCATCTCCCGCAGCTGGCAAGCCTTCAACTTCTACGGGGATGGGTTTCAGTCCCGTCTCGAGCTCAGCCCGTATGCCTACTACATGATCCGCGGCATCGACTTCTATCGCCACACGCGTTCCGTCCTCGATGGCATGCCCAACGTCGACTTCCTTACCGCCACGGTGGACGAAGTTCGCGACGGACATGACCGTGGGGAGGTTCGAGTCGGGGACACCGTCTATACCGCGGACTGGGTCTTCGACAGTCTGTTTCTCCCGGGAGAGCTTCGCCCCGACAGGAAGAACTATCACTACATCTGGCAGCACTTCACCGGATGGACGATTCGGACCCCGGAGCCGGTCTTCGATCCCGACGCCGCCACGCTGTTCGATTTTCGGGTCCCGCAGCACGGGGTCATGCGCTTCATGTACATCCTACCCACCAGTGCCACGGAGGCGCTGGTCGAGTACACCCTCTTCTCCGCCGACTTGCTGCCCGACGAGGAGTATGTCTCGGAGCTCCAGCGCTACATAACCGGCATTCTCGGCGTCCATCACTACGACGTCATCGAAGAGGAAAGCGGCAAGATTCCGATGAGCGACCGGCCCTTCCCGCGGCGCGGCGGGAATCGAATCATGTATACGGGGACGAAAGGTGGGCGTGTGAAGGCCTCGACCGGGTTTGCCTTTTTCCGCACCCAGCGGGACTCGATGGCCATCGTGGAGTCGCTTTTGACCCATGGGCATCCATTTCACGGGAATCAACCGCCGGCACGCTACCGGCTCTTCGATTCCATGCTATTGCAGATTCTCTATCGACACGGGGAGCTCGCGAAGACCGTCTTTACGCGTCTCTTCGAGCGAAACCCGGTAACGCGGATTCTTCGCTTTCTCGACGAGGAAGGCGACTGGGGAGAGAACCTCAGGCTCATGGCTACGGTGCCCTGGTGGCCGTTCATCCGGGCCTGGATTAAACTCAAAGTCTTCAGGAAGATCTGACCCAGCATGCTGAACACGCTTCAATTGCTTGTCGACGAGCTCACTCACCTCTCGCCCGTCGCAATGGTGATGGGCGGCGCATGGGTCATCGTGATGATTCTTGTTCCCGTCATAAAGTGGGTGCTCGGCGAAGGGGCGGAGCGCATCGGGATCTCCCTCGGCGTCCTGTTCCAGGCGACCCTCGTGGCGGTCATTCTCTTCGAATCCCTTCATCCGCTGCGAGCAACACTTACGGTCATCGGCATACCGCTTTTCGGCTGGACGATCGAGTTCATCGGCTCGCGCACCGGCGTGCCCTTCGGAGACTATCACTACACCGACGTGCTGCAGCCGCAGATCCGCCGCGTGCCGCTCATCATTCCCCTCGCCTGGCTGATGATGATCCCGCCGGCCTGGTCGGTCGGTATGATGCTGGCCGGCCCCGAGGGCGTGATCCTTCCGGCCATCCTTGCCGGTCTGGCCTTCATGGCCTGGGATCTCTTTCTCGACCCCCAGATGGTGTCCTGGGACTTCTGGCGCTGGCGACAAGGCGGGGCATACCTCGGCATACCCGTTCTGAACTTCGTCGGTTGGTTTGTGGCAGGGACCGTTGTTTCTCTTCTCTTCTACAGCCCGGAGGTGCCGGCCGCCGCTCTGTTTCTGGTCTACGTGGTCACCTGGATCCTGCAGACCATCGGGCAGCTCGTCTTCTGGCGGTTAATCGTTTCGGGCATCGTGGGCTCGCTCGCGATGGGGGGGCTCATTCTTTTCACACTGATGGCGCCGGGCTAACGGCTCCCGAAACCGGAACAGCGTCGGCTAGTCGGAATTCAGCTGTTTCTGCCAGCGTGAGATGAGCTCCAGCGCCTCGAGCGGCGTGGTTTCGTTCACCTCCACCGACTGCAGCTCCCGTTCGATGAGCTCCGCCGGATCAAAGAGGCTGTTCTGGGCTCCGGCAGCGGGTACCGCCGTCGGCCCCGCGGTGGACACCCCGCCTTCGGGACCCGGCGCACCGGACGCACCGGACCCGTCCCTGCCGGCGAGGATTCCCTCGAGCACGGCCTCGGCCCGCACGAGGACCGCCTCGGGCAGCCCCGCGAGACGGGCCACGTGGATTCCGTAGGAGTTGTTGGACGGCCCCTCGGTTACCTTCTTCAGGAACACGATGCGCCCCTCCTCCTCGGCTATCCGCAGCGAGAGGTTTACCAGCCGCGCGTGCTCGAGCGAGGTGAGCTCATGGTAGTGGGTGGCAAAGAGGGTCCGGGCCTGCAACACATCGAGGATATACTCGGTCACCGCCCGCGCGATCGCAAGCCCGTCGTTCGTGCTCGTCCCGCGTCCGACCTCATCCATGATGATGAGGCTGTGCCGGGAGGCGTTTCGAAGGATGTTCGCTGTCTCGTTCATCTCCACGAGAAACGTTGACTCCCCGCGTGCAAGGTTATCCGAGGCGCCCACCCGGCAGAAGATGCGGTCGGTGAGGCCGATTTCCGCATCGTCGGCGGGGACGAAGCCACCGGCCTGGGCGAGAAGCACGATGAGGGCTGTCTGCCGGAGAAAGGTCGACTTTCCGGCCATATTGGGCCCGGTAATCAGCGCGAACCCCTTCGCCTTGCCGTCGAGCTCGAGAGAGTTCGGCACGAAGCTCCCCGGCGGCAGATGGGTCTCCACGACGGGATGTCGTCCACCGCGAATCGAGATGATGTCCGACTCCGAGACCCGCGGACGCACGTAGCCGTTCCGTGTCGCAGCCCATGCAAAGGAATGATAGCAGTCGAGCGCGGCGATCGCATCGCAGACCGCAAGCAGTCGCGGGATCTGCTCTCTTACCGCTGCCCGCAGCTCCAGAAACAACCTGCGCTCCAGCTCGACGATCTGATCTGAGGCGGAGTTCAGCCTGGACTCCAGCTCGGCCAGTCGCTCGGTACTGTACCGCTCTGCGTTGACCAATGACTGCCGCCGCACGAAGTGGGGCGGCACTTTCTCAACGTGGGTCTTTGTCACCTCGAAGAAGTAGCCGAGCACCTTGTTGTACTTGATCTTCAGAGAACCGATGCCGCTTGCCGTACGCTCCTCGTCGAGGTAGGCGTCGAGATAGGAACGACTGTTGGAGAGCAGGCCTTTGAGCTCATCGAGCTTCTCGTCGTAGCCTTCCCGTATGATATTCCCCTCGGTAAGCAGAATCGAGGGGGAGTCGAGGAGCCCGCGCGCGAGTAACTCACCGAGCCCGGCCAGCGCGTCGCGATCCGCCGAAGAACCAGCCACCGACTCACCGTCGAGCAATTCCGCGGGCACGAGTCCCTCGAGATCCAGGGCGGCGTCGAGGGAGTTCCGGATGGCCACCAGGTCCTTCCCGTGCGCCTTATCGAGCCCGACGCGTGCAACCAACCGCTCGATGTCGAGTATCCGTCCGAGCCGATCCCTGAGGTTCGACAGCAGCATCTGGCTGTGGTAGAGGGCCTCCACGCGGTCGTGCCGCGCCTCGATGGCGGTCCTGTCTTTCAGGGGGTTCAGTAGCCACTTCCTGAGCGTCCTTGCTCCCATGGCCGTTCGGGTGTAATCCACGACCGAGAGCAGCGTGTATCGCCGGCTGCCCTCGGTCATGTTCTGAACGATCTCGAGGTTGCGCTGGGTTGCCTCGTCGAGCACCACATGCTCGCTGTCCCGATAGGGTGAGACTCCCCGAATATGCGGAATGAGGCTGCGGGCCGTGTCTTCCACGTAGTCGAGGAGGACGCCGACGGGCACGAGCTCCTCGCTCTCGTCATCGATTCCGAAGCCCTTGAGGTTCGCTACCCCGAGCAGCTCCAGCAGACGCTCCCTTCCGGCCTGCAGGTCGAAACTCCAGTCCGGGAATCGGTTGAGAACGAGGCCGTCTCGTTCCTCCAGTGCCGTCGCGAGGTCGGGATGCTCCTCGAGGAGGGTCTCCTGCACGAGCACCTCCCGCGGCTGCAGGCGGGCGAGCTCCTGCCGCAGCCGTTCCCGGCCGCGCTCGAGCGGAAAGAGCGTCGTCTCGAACTCGCCGGTCGAAAGGTCGATGTAGGCTTCGGTGAGATACCCGCGCGAGGCCGCGATTGCGACGAGGTAGTTGTTGCGGCCGGCTTCGAGGTAGTCCTCCTCTGTAACCGTGCCCGGGGTGATGATCTCGGTCACCTCCCGGTCGGCGAGCCCCTTCCCCGACTCGGGAATGTGCGTTTGCTCGCAGATCGCAACCTTTTTGCCGGCCTGGATGAGTCGCGCAATGTAGCCGTGGGCGGCGTGGTATGGAATGCCGCACATGGGCACCCCGTTTCGCTGGGTGAGTGTCAGGCCGAGCAGACGGGAGACCTCTTCGGCGTCCCCTTTGAACATTTCGTAGAAATCACCGAGTCGAAAAAACAATACCGCATCACGGTGGGCCCGCTTCATGCGTGCGTACTGTTGCATCATCGGCGTGGAATCCGACATCGCGTATGGTGGTGCAGGCGGCGCCTGCGTCAGCCTCCCGACTGTCGGAGGCGTTGGAGAACGCGGTCACTTATGTCGACCGTCGGACTCCACCACTGCAGTCCGTCCTGGTCGGTGCGGATGACCACGGTGTACCCTTCCTCCTCGGCGACGTACTCGATGGCCTGCTGAAGGCGGTTGAGGAAATCGTCGGAGACGAGGTTCTGCTGGCGCTGCTGCAGCTGCGAGCGACGGCGGCGGGTCAGGTCCTCCACGTAGCTTCGTTGCCGGTTGACGCGGGTTTCGAGCTGCTCTATGCGTGATTCGTTCCCCTGATCCTCCGCACGCGCGAGATCGTCCTTGAGGCTCTCGAGCTCCTGGACCTCACGATCGATTTCAGCCTGGTAGCGCTGCCGCAGCTCCTCGAGCTCCCGCACCGACTGAGAATCGCGATAAAACGAGTTGTAGACCCTGGAGATATCGATAATTCCCACCGTCGTCAGCTGCTCGGCGCCGAGAGCCGCGGTGAAGACCAGGAAGAGTGCGACTGCAAGTATCGTTATACGCTTCATCTCATTCCCTCATTTTCCTTCATATCGATCAGAACAACTCGGTCCCGATTGAGAACACGAACTCCATACCCCGGCCCTGTTTGTTGTCGGGGTTGAACAGGCCTCCCGTCTGCCAGACGACATTGCCATCCTCGATGGTGAAGCGTCGTGCCAGGTAGATCCTGATTGGAAACTGCGGAATGGTGAACCGGAAGCCGGTACCGAAGCTGAAGAGCATATTCTCGACGCCGAGATCTCCCATTTCATCACGATCCTGCCAGATCGCCGCAGCATCGAAGAACTGGTCCCACCAGATCACCTGCTCGGCCAGCGGCATC
>CAZVXU010000002.1:0-51415 GCA_964631585.1 uncultured Spirochaetaceae bacterium
AGGTAGCCGACATATCCGTCAATGAGGCGTTCCTGATCGATCCACTGCACGGCCTTCTGCTCGACGGCGCGGACGTTCTCGCGCATGGCCGCGTTCGGCTCGAGGGCGTTGATGGCGTCCCAGAGGACGCGGTTGACGTCGCGGTCCTCGGTGTTCAGCAGATACGATACCACACCCCAGGCCTGAGGATAGAAGACGTCGAGGCGATTGCGAGCCTCGGCGACGTCGATGCGGAGCAATTCGTCGAAGGGGATGGGCTCATCGCCGGAGCTCCCGTCGAGGATGGACTTCAGGTTGTCGAGCCAGGTCAGATTCTCCCGATACACCGCCTGTCCGGAGGACGGATCGTAGTCGATCTCCTCGAAGTAGACCGCGAACCCCTCCCTCAGCCACAACGGCGGGTTGGCGACGAAGGAGCGGAGGTACTGTATGAACGCCTGGTGATTCAGCGAGTAGTCGTACTCGGGATCCTCGCGGAAGTAACCGACGAGCTCACTGCGCGCAAGGTTTCCGTAGTGGAGGTAGATGAAGTCCTCGCGGGTCTCGTCGATGGTGTTCCTCAGGAAGGTATCGTACGCCTCCCTGGAGGCAAAGATACGCACGCGCATGCGGTCGGGCAGCTCGCCGAGCTCGAAATGGAAGTAATCGTTGAAGATCTCGAGCGTGGCCTCGAGACGATCGGCGGTCTGCTCCGCGTGATTCCTGCCGACCTCGGAGACGATCCGATAGTGCTCGGTCTGTGCTTCGAATTGCCCGCCGCTCTGGGCCGGCAGGGTCGAGGATACTACGAGGAGTCCCGCGAAAACCATTGCGATGCGTCTCATCACCTTACCTCCATGCTCTCTATCAGTGTCGGCACGTTACCCGGGTAAACTTCAGGCGCTACTCCGGCGTCTCGGTCACGTTGCTCACGATGATATTCAGCTCTTTGATGATGATCCCCGTGAACTTCTCGATGTTCTCGATGGTATAGCTCTGCATATTGTGAAGGGTAACGGCGAGGGGGCTGCCGAAGGGTACGTCGAGGAACACCGTGATGCGATAGCCGGTCGGCTCGTTCTTCACCTGCACCTTTCGGATTCTGGTTTCGGGGGCGTACTCGTCGATGCAGTGCATGATCATCTGGCTGAGCGCCGCCTCCGATATGGTCACCCGCCCCTTACTGCTGAAGTCCGGCCGCACGACGCTCTTCTCGTAGACTTCCTGCTTTGTGAAAAAGCCTACACCCTTGCGCCAGAGGATACGGACGGAATCGGCCATCGTACGGGGGTAGTTCCTGCGCACTTCGATCGAGGGAACGGGGATAACGTGGCTTCCCTGTACACGGCGATAGTTGATGGCGGTACCTATCTCCTCCGCAGTGGCGACGTCCTCGATGCGCACGATCCGTGAGGGTGAGGGGAGCTTCAGCGCCTCCGCAATCTTATAGACCATGCGCTCCGAGGTCCCGATGACGAGCACCCGCTTGAAGTTCTCCCGCTCGAGGGCGTGGCGGACGGCGCGGCGATGCTCCTTGTCGGTGAAGAGCGCCGTTTTGACCGCGGCGAGGTAGGCCTTCTCCCGCTTTGCCGACTTGCCGGCGATAATCTTCTGGTCACGGATCAGCAGGCCGTCGTCGATGAGGAGATCGATGCTGTACTTCTGCATTATGAGCTTTGCACGGAAGCTCTTTCCGGTGCCGCTCTTTCCGACGAGCGCAAACACACGAATGCCGCGAAATCGCCAGATAATCTTGCCGAGAAACCTGATCATTCTTCCATATTCTATTGATTGCCCGGCTCTTTGTATACGAGCCCCGAGAGTGACTCGGAGAGGCCGGCGCATGAAAGCGCCGCGTCGAGCTCTGCTGCCGCTGCCGATGCCGGGCCCGCGTGTGGGATATCGAGCCTCGCGGCGAGCTCCCGCCGCCGTTCCGGGCCCGGCGGGGCGCAGATGACGCGCGCGGGAAAGATCTCATCGGGCTCCTGATTGATGAGCACCGCCGCGTGGAGGAAATAGGCGTCCGCCGGGTGAGCCGCTCCCTCATCGCCTCTGCCGGCGCCGCCGGTGCCCCGGCCGCGACCGCCGCCGCGACCGCCGCCGTATTTCGTATCACCGAGGAGGGGGTGTCCGTGCGCCTCGGCCTGCGCCCGGATCTGGTGGGTTCGCCCCGTCTCGATGCGGATGAGCACAAGCGTCACCTCCGTGCCGCCCTCCGCTCCGGTCGGCCCGCCGACGAGCGTCGCGACGACCGACCGTGCCGGCCGGCTCGCCCCTGCCGGCGTCGCGTTCTTTCCGGTTCCTCCTCCGGGCGTCCCGCCAACAACCCGCGTGACGTTTCGCGAGCGGTCCCGTTCGAGGAAGTCCGCCCACGTTTCGACCCCGGGGAGACGACCCGAGAGCAGCGCGAGGTAGCCCTTCTCGAGTCGGCCGGTGCGCAGCAGCTCGGAGGCTCGCTGCGAGCCGCGGAGGGACCGCGGGAAGAGCATGAGGCCCGAGGTGTTACGGTCGAGGCGGTGAATGGGGCCGGGACGAAAGGAGATGCTTTTCCTCGCCCCGGCCTCGAGATAGGGCCTGAGCGCTGCAAGCAGCCCGGTCCGACCGTGGACGGGCATACCGGCCGGCTTGTCGATGGCGAGGATGTGCTCGTTCTTGTAGATTACACGGCCCGCGAGCTCCGGCGGGATCGTGCCGCCGCCGTCCGGGGCGGCGCCGGCGCCGCGGTCCGGGGTGCCGGCCGCCGGGGCGAGCTCTTCGGGCAGCTCGAGGATGTCGCCGTGCTCTATCCTGTAGGAGGCGGCCCTCCGTCTGCCGCCCACCCGGATTTCTCCCTTGCGGATCAGGGTATAGATGCGGCCGAGCGAAACATCGGGGAGTAGCCGACGCAGTATCCGGTCGAGCCGCCGGCCTTCGTCGTGCTCGCCGAGGGGCAGGGAGGTCCGTGGTGAGCTCACCCGCAGAGTCTCTCACGGGAAGCGCGCGCTTGACAAACCTCCCGCCGCTCCAAAGAATGAGGTCAATGGAACCGCATGGGGAAGGTGCGCTGTACGAGCTGTTCGCAGGACCGGTGTTTCTATCGGCCTTCTTCAGCTGGTTTCTCGCCCAGGTTTTGAAAGCCGTTATCGAGACGCTGCGGAGCCGGACATCGGGCTCGAAGGACGTGGCGCAAACCATATTCTGGAAGACCGGCGGCATGCCCTCGAGTCATGCCTCCCTGGTGACCTCTCTGGCGACCTCCATGGGGTTCGAGTACGGGCTGTCCTCACCGTTGTTTACTCTGTCGCTCTTCTATGGAATACTCATCATACGTGATGCCCTGGGAGTTCGTCGGGCTGCGGGTTTGCAGGCCCAGGCGCTCAACCGGCTCGGGCTCGAGCTTCGGGACAAGGTGGGGATCCGTTTCAGAGCCGTGCGGGAGATCAACGGACACACCCCTGCCGAGGTTTCGGTCGGCGTGCTGCTCGGGTTCTTTATCGCCACCGGTTTCAGCCTGTTGTAGAGAGCCCAATGAATCGTCACGGTGTTGACTGGCGCGGCCCGACCCTGATCGGGTGTCTCCTTCTTATTTATCTGTTCTCCTCCGCAGCCTTCCTTCTGTTTATCCCGCAGACGCAAAGCCGTTCGTCTACCTGGAGCGGGTTCTACAGCCTTCTCGTTCCGCGCTCCGAGGAGCGCTCAGGCCTGGTCCCCGCCCTTCGCGCAGAGGGACTCGAGCGTGTTCTGAGCCTCGGGACCGCGACGGTACGCGTTTCCGACTTCAGCGGGCTCGAAGAAGTCGCGGTCACCGGTCTGGACGAGCGTCTTGCGCCGATGGACCCGCGATGGGATCCCTTTCTGCGTGAGCTGCCCGAGTTTTTCCGCGGCGGCCCCGGCGGACAGTATGAAATCCTCTACCTCCGCACCGACGCTCCCATCGGCGCGGTCCGCAGCAGCGTTCGGCATGCCGTTGAGGCCGTCGGCGGGGTCGCGGGCTGGGAACTGGCGGAGTCGCCGAGCCCCGTTCGGGCCGTCTATCTCCTGGGCTTCGCGGCTGTCCTCGCGGCTGTGCTCCTTCCGGCGGGGCGTACCCGCCGGACTGCCGCGGCCGGCGCGTTGCCCTGGCTGGGGACCGTTGCCTGGGGAGGCGGGGGGACATTCGTTGCCGCCGCCCTCATCTATTTTGCGTGGGTGATGTTCGCAGACAGCGGTCGGCGCTACCTCGATCACCGCCTGCAGTACGGTAACTGGCAGGCAGGACGTCGGGAGCTGCGGCACAGCGCGCTCGTGCTTGCCGCAACCTGGGCGATCGTCCTCGGCGTTCATCCCGCGCAAAGCATCGGGGTGCTCGTGCCGATTTTCATCTCCAGCCTCGGGCTCGCAGCCTGGAGCGGTCTCTCGGTTGCGATGGCCGTGTTCAAGAGGCGTGAGCAGGATCACCGCCTCTTCGTACCGGTTACGCTTCGTACACAGCCGGCGGCGATTTCCGCAGTTTCCCGCTACGCCTCCACCGCGGCGTGGGTTGCCCTGTTCGTGGTTGCCGCACCTTTCGCCGCGGCACTTCTGCCGCAGAGCAGCGTCCCCGACATCCCGCGCCCGGTCCCCGTTGCCGGGGGCGCGGAGATGAGTCTCGAGGCCCTCAACGCTCTGGGGGCCTCCTCCGGAGACACGGGGACGGTAGACATCGCCGACTACGTCGCTCATCGCGCCTATCAGGAGGGGTTCGTCTACGGGGCACGCTACGGCGTGCCGGCCTCCGGCTCGACGCTGACGCTGTCGCGTTTCCGTGAGGCCGGGGGGCTCACGGTGCGCGAGGAGGAGGTGATGCTGCGCTACGATCGCGCCTGGCTCGACGGAGTTCTCACTGAGAATGAAACCGGAATCGGAGCGCTTCTCAGCAATGGCAACGTGCCCTCGGGGGTTGTGCGAACCTCGGAACCGGGGGTATACTCCCCCGGTACACACCCGGCGCGTTACAGTCTACAGGCGCTGCTAGCGTTTTCACCATTCCTCTTTCTCGGCATCCGGGTTTTGATCACGGCCGGGAGTAATGCGCCTACACCGGTGCTCAGACGCAAGAGGCAGGCAGCATGATCGGACGTAAGACCTTCCCTCGCGGGGGAGTTCATCCATACGAGCGCAAGTCGCTCTCCGAGCATAAGCGAATCTGGAACGCGGCGGTTCCCTCCGAGTGCATCGTGCCGCTGCAGCAGCACATCGGCAAGCCGGCGGAGGCGCAGGTGGGCCCAGGCGACGAGGTCCGTGAGGGCCGGCTGATCGGTAAAGCGCCCGGTTTCGTCAGTGCGAACATTCACGCACCCATCCCCGGCGTGGTGAGAGAGCTCCGCGAGGTCTATCTTCCCAGCGGGCTGGCCACCACGGCCGTCGTCATAGATCTGCAGGGTGAATTCGACCGCCTCGGCAAGCAGCAGACGGCGGCCGAATGGCGCGACCGTGACGTGAAGTCGCTGCTGACGGCGATCCGCGAGAACGGCGTCGTGGGTATGGGCGGGGCGACCTTCCCGACCCACGTGAAATACACCCTACCCCAGGGCAAAACCCTTGACTGGATGATTCTCAACGGGGTGGAGTGCGAACCCTACCTTACGGCAGACCACCGATTGATGCTCGAAATGACCGACCAGGTCATCGAGGGCCTCGAAATCGCGTCGCGAATTCTCGACGTCGAACATGTTGCGATCGGCATCGAGGAGAACAAGCCGGAGGTCATCGAGAAGATGCGGTCGCGGGTGAGGGAGCGGGGCCTCGACTTCCGGGTCGTGAGCCTGGAAACCAAGTACCCGCAGGGCGGCGAGAAACAGCTGATCAAAGCGATCACCGATCGCGAGGTCCCCTCCGGCGGCTTGCCGATAGATGTCGGTTGCATGGTATCAAACGCGGGCACCCTGAACGCGGTCTACGAGGCTGTCGTCTTGGACAAGCCGGTCATGGAGCGTGTCGTGAGCGTGACCGGCGGAGCGGTGCGCGAGCCCGGCAACCTCAAGGCGCGCATCGGGAGCACATTCGGTGAGCTCATCGAAGAGTGCGGCGGCCTCGCGGAGATCCCAAAGAAAGTTGTTGCCGGCGGTCCGATGACCGGCTTCGCTGTCTACGACCTCGACATGCCCCTCATCAAGGGAACGTCGGGCATTCTCGCGCTCACCGCGCGGGATGTCAACGAAGCGCCGCGGACGCCCTGTATCAACTGTGGCCGGTGCATCGCCGCCTGCCCGATGGGTCTGCAGCCGACGACGCTGTTCAAGCACATAGATCACGAAGAGTACAAGCCGGCCCGCACGCTCGGTCTCATGGACTGCATCGAATGCGGGGCCTGCAGCTACGTCTGCCCGGCGCATATCCCGCTGGTACAGGGCATGAGGATCGGCAAGCGTGTTGTCCGAAAGAAAGGTTGATCGATGAGTACGCAGGCACCACCTGATCAGCGAATCGACAAGGACGCGCTGCGCGAGCAGCTCGTCGTCACGAGCTCGCCCCAGTTTCACGACGAGGCCTCGACGGCGCGCATCATGTGGTCCGTCAGCGCCTGTCTCCTGCCTGCGGCCGCATGGGGTATCTACGTCTTCGGACTCTCCGCCCTCTGGGTGATGCTTGCCGCAACCGTTGCGGCGGCGGGGACCGAGTACATCATCGCGATGTGGATGGGCCGGGGGAACACCCTCCACGACGGAAGCGCCGTCCTCACGGGTTTTCTGGTGGGTCTCAACATGCCTCCCGTGATACCGGCCTACATCCCGATCATCGGATCGGTGTTCGCTATCGCCGTGGTAAAGTGGACCTTTGGCGGACTCGGCAACAACTGGATGAACCCTGCGCTGGCGGGCCGTGTATTCGTCTTTTTCTCCTGGACGGGTCACATGACGTCCTGGAAAATGCCGGCGACACTGCCCGCCACCGACGCACAGAGCGGCGCCACCATCCTCGGCGCGGTGAAGTCGGGTATCATCGAGAGCGACGGCGCGGTCGGCAACCCCAATCGCTACCTCGAGCGCATCGGTTTCCCGCGAAGCGACCTCGACACCGGCATCACGAGCTGGCTCAACGACACGATTCTCGGCCCGCTGGGCATCAACATGCCGGGCGGCTACGTCGACCCCTTCGTCGGAAACGTCCCCGGCTCCATCGGCGAAGTCTCGGCCCTTCTGCTGCTGCTCGGTACCATTTATCTCTTTCAGAAGCGCATCATCACCTGGGAGATCCCCGCTGCCTATTTTGCCACCTTCGCCGTACTGATCTGGCTCTTCGGCGGGCTGCCGCTCGGCACGGGACTGTTCACCGGCGACGTGCTCTTCCATGCCTTCGCCGGGGGGCTTATTCTGGGAGTGTTCTACATGGCGACGGATATGGTGAGTTCCCCGACGACCTCGAAGGGGATGATCATCTACGGGGCGGGCGCGGGCTTCCTCACCTTTCTCATCCGAGTCTACGGCTCCTTTCCCGAGGGCGTGTCCCTCGCGATCATCCTCATGAACATCACCGCACCCATGATCAATCGGTACACCCAGCCCAGCATCTTCGGCAAAGCCGGCGCGGAAGGGGAAGCATGATGCAGCAACTCGTCGCGATCGGTGGCCGACTGGCAGTAATCTGTACTGTTGCCGCCCTGGTGCTCGCGCTCGCGAATGCGGTGACTGCACCGGTCATCGCGCAGAACCGACAGGAGGCGCTCAACGCGGCTTTGCGACAGATCGTGGGCGACAGACAGGTCGGCGACCGTGTCCCCGTCGATGAGGAAGAGAGCGAGATCGTGCGCGCCTACTACCCCGTGGGCGCATCGAGCTCCCCGGTCTCCCGCTACGTGGTGGAGCTCACCGGCTCCGGATACGGTGGCGAGATGCAGATCCTGGCCGGCATTGCCGCCGACGGTGAGGTTTTTTCCGCAGTGCTCATGCAGAACTCCGAGACCCCGGGGCTCGGCAAGGAAGCCGAGGATGCCGGTTACATGGAGGGAAAGTTCATCGGCAAAGGTGATGAGGAACCCATCCCCGCCACCAGGAGCGACCTGCCCCCGGAGGAAGCCGAGGCGGTCTCCGGCTCGACCATAACCTTCATGGGCTTCGCCGACGCCCTGCGGGCAGGCTCGACGTTCGTGAAAGAGAGGCTGTAGAGATGCTCGACGAGTTCAACAAAGGCATATTCAGGGAGAACCCCATATTCGTGATGGCCCTCGGGCTCTGTCCCGCCCTTGCGGTATCGGGGCAGGTGGTCAACGCCCTCGGTATGGGTGCGGCGGTCCTCTTCGTGCTTCTAAGTGCGAACGTGTTCGTTTCGCTTCTGAAAGATTTTATCCCGCCGAGGGTTCGCATCCCGGCCTACATCGTCATCATCGCGAGCTTCGTGACGATCGTCGATCTGACCATGCAGGCCTATCTTCCGGCGCTTTCGGCGTCACTTGGCGTGTTCGTGCAGCTCATCGTGGTGAACTGCATCATCCTCGGTCGGGCCGAGGCCTTCGCAAGCAGGAGCACCACCGCAAGCTCGGCGGTCGACGCCCTCGGCATGGCGGTGGGCTTCACGATCGGCCTCACGGCCATCGCGCTGGTGCGCGAGATACTCGGGGCCGGCACCATCACGCTGTTTCCGGTGGGCGCATTCAACGGCACCATCGATATCCCCGGTATCGTCGACTCGCCCGCCCGCGTCATGGCGCTGCCCGCCGGCGCGCTCCTCGCCATCGGCTTTCTGATGGCCGGATTCAACGCGTTGAAGGCAAAGCTGGATGCCGCAGAGGCCCGCCGCCGGGCCGCGGCCGGGTCCGAGCCCGAGGCGGCATAGGAGGATGGTATGAGCTACGTCGGCATCATCATAACCTACGTGTTCGTCAGTAACTTCATCCTGACGCAGTTCCTCGGCCTCTGCCCCTTCATCGGTGTATCGAAGAAGGTGGAGTCGGCGGTCGGGATGGGAATGGCGGTCACCTTCGTCATGTCCCTGGCTTCCATCACCACCTGGGCCATCTACCGCTTGCTCCTCGTGCCCCTGAGCATTCAGTTTCTGCAGACGGTCACCTTCATCCTGGTGATTGCGACTCTCGTACAGCTCGTGGAGATGGTCGTGCAGAAGGTCTCCCCGCCGCTCTACAAGGCTCTCGGGATTTACCTGCCGCTGATTACCACGAACTGTGCCATTCTTGGAATCGCCCTCATTGCCGTGCGCAACGAGTACGGACCGCTGGAGAGCTTCGTGGCAGGCTTCTCGGCGGGACTCGGCTTCATGCTGGCCCTGCTTCTGATGTCGACCCTGCGGGAAAAGCTCGAGAGCGAGTGGGTCCCGAAGCATTTCCGCGGCGCGCCCATCGCCTTCGTGACCGGCGGGCTGATGGCGCTTGCGTTCATGGCGTTCGACAAAGCGCTGTTGAACAACCTGATCGGCTGAGAGTAAGGAGCTCGAGAGCTTATGGCTATGACGATACTATACGCGCTACTGGTAGTCGGCTTTCTGGGCGCCCTCTTCGGCATCGGGCTCGCCTTTGCATCGAGCGTGCTCGCGGTAAAAAAGGACGAGCGCGTCGAGGCGGTCGAGGAAGCTCTGCCGGGCCTCAACTGCGGTGCCTGCGGATACCCGGGGTGCAGTGCCTACGCCGAGGCCATCGTGAATCAGGGCGAGAAGCTCACCCTTTGCGGCCCCGGTGGAAACGACGCCGCGGCGGCGATTGCGAAGATCATGGGGAAGGAAATCGATCTCTCCGCGGAGAAAATGGTTGCCCAGGTGCACTGTCGCGGCGGGCGGGATGTGTCGAGCTACGAGTTCAACTATCAGGGGATGGAGGACTGCACCGCACTCTATCTTCTCTACGGCGGCGATAAGGTCTGCAAGGAAAGTTGCCTCGGACTCGGGTCCTGTATCCGCGTGTGCCCGGTGGACGCGATCGACTATGACGAGGAGGGCAAGGTCTGGGTGGATAAGGACGTGTGCATCTCCTGCGGGAAGTGCATCGAGATCTGTCCGACCGGCGTGATCAAATGGGTGCCGTACTCGGCCGACTATATCGTCGCGTGCAACAATACGGACACGGGCAAGAACGTGAGGAAATACTGCTCGGTCGGCTGCATCGCCTGTAAGCTCTGCGAGAAGAAATCGCCCGAGGGCGGATACGTGGTGGAGAACAACCTTTCCAGCATCGACTACAGCCGGACGGGAGACCGATCCGCAGGGGCGGAGAAATGTCCGCCAAAGTGCATCATTCAGGTTGGTGAAACTTTACAAAGAACAGCAGCCCACGTAGAATCCCAACATGCTTCCGACGGTGACCAGGCTGTAGCCGCCGGTGAGCAGCCCGATCGGGATTCGAATGAAAAAAATTAAGCTGATTTTTGGTACGACGAACAGTCAGCCTGTCGGTGCTACCGACGAGGAAGTCGAGGCCGCCTACCAGAAGTCCTACAAGCCATTCATTCGCGCACTCTACAACGCGCCACACGTGCGGGCCACACTTCACTACTCGGGACGGCTGCTGCAGTGGCTGGAACGACACCATTCGGAGTTCATCGACGTGCTCTCGGAGCTCGTCGGGCGCAAGCAGGTCGAGCTTCTCGGCGGCGGCTTCTACGAGCCGATCTTTCCGCTCATCCCGCGGGCCGACCGCCTCGGTCAGATCGAGCGGCTGACCACCTACCTGCGGAAACTCTTCGGCAAGCGGCCCCGCGGCCTGTGGGTCACCGGGCAGGTCTGGGACCCCATGTTGCCGTCACTACTGAAGACGAGCGGAATGGAGTATACGTTCCTCAGCGACTATCAGTTCGTTGCAGGCGGTATACCCGCGGGCGCCGTCCACAGCCCGTGTATCACCGAGGATGAGGGGAAGATGATCATCGTCTTTCCTATTGCGAGCGAGCTGCGAAAAGCGTGCAGCGAGGGCCGTGTCGACGGCATACGCGGGTTTCTTACCGAGGTGGCAACCGAGGACGAGGACCGCGTGGTCTCCCTGCTCTGTCCCGGTGAGTTGCTGCAGCCGGAGACGGACGAGGAGCAGTGCTTCGACGAGACACTGCTCCGCGGCCTTTTTGCCCTGCTCGAGGAGGAATCCTCCTGGGCCATGACGGTAACCCCCTCCCGCTATCTGAAGAAAGCGTCCCCCCGGGTGCGAGGCTACTTTCCCCAGGCTGCGTTCGATCCGGATTCCTTCGGGCGGGATCGAGCCGCCGTACACGATACCTCCATGGAGGCCCGCGCCGACGGCTATCTTCCCGGCACGTCGTTTCGCACCCTTCTGACGCGTCATGCCGAGAGCAATCTGATGTACGCGAAGATGCACTATATCCACATCCTCGTAAATCAGATCCGCGGGGACAAGTACCGAAAGCAGCTCGCCCGCGAAGAACTGTGGAGGGGGCAGTGCAGTTCCGCGTACTGGGCCGGGGGAATCGGGGGCGGGATCTACTCGAACCGCCTTCGGAAGCATGTCTATTCCTCGTTGATAGAGGCCGAGAAGGTCACCCGTGAGAAGGGCATCTTCAGCCCCTCCATCATCACCGTCGACTTCGACATGGACGGTCTCTCGGAGTTTCTATACCAGGGCGAGGAGCTCAATGCCTACGTGCACAAGCAGGGTGGCGTCGTCTTCGAGCTCGACTACCTGCCGGCTCCCTGGAACTACGGTGATTCGCTCTCCGCCGACATCGGAACGTCGCCGCCCACGGGCCGGAATCGCCTGCCCTATACGCGCAACCTCTTCGTGGATCACTTCTTCGAGCCTGATCGTGCCGTTTCTTTCGGTTCCGGCGACGAGAATGCGGACGATAATGGGGCAGACGACGGCGAGCTCGGCGACTTCGTCACGCGCCTCTACGCGGTGCGGCAGCTCAGCAAGGACGGCCACCGCATCCATTTCGCGGCGCTCGGCCGGGTGCAGTCCGGGGAGGCCGGGGAGGCCGGAGTGCCGGTGGAGGTGTACAAGGAGTACGCGTTCGATGGCGCAACTCTCCACGTCACCTATCACGTGAGAAATCGTGGCGAGGAGCGGCTGAGGGCCGGATTCGGTTCGGAGATCAACCTCTCGCTCGGCGCCAACGACGGGGAGGCAGCCCGCATCCTCGCGGGAGCGGGCTCAGGCGCAACCCTTTCGGCTGAGGCCCCCGACACCATCGACGGCGTCGACAGGGTCAGGGTATACGACCTTGCCCGGGACGTGATGCTGCAGCTGCAGTACGACGACCCTGCCTTCCTCAGCGTCGCGCCGGTGTGCGTCGGTAACGGCGACGAGGCGACACGCTACCAGGCGACACGCTACCAGAGCTCCTGCCTCTTTCCCCAGTGGCAGCTCGATCTTGCAGCCGGCGGGGAGTGGACGCAGAAGTTGAGCCTCTCCCTCGTTGCAGAATAATCGCCGCAGGATGATCGACATTCTCGGGGTCGACTGCGCGACCGATGCACACCGCCGGAGGCGTTCGCTCTACCGCTCGATGAGATCGATCATGAGGGGTGGATCTGGCTACCGCTCGGCGGCTCCGGACGCCAGGTTTGAGAGGATACGGTCGATCCAGGGGCGGGTTTCGAGATAGTAGTCATTCTGCGCGAGGAGAAACTCGAGAAATGCCGTGCGGGGCCGATCGGTGAAGTAGTAGGCCTGCGCGAGATAGAAGTGCGCCCTCGAGGCCACGCGCGCGGGAAGCGAGGTCGAAAGCAGATTTTCGAGAAGCATCTCCGCCTCCTGCCAGTTGCCGGCGTCGACGGCTCCCGTCGCGATCGTTGAGAGAGCGTAGGCGGCTCCCTTGTCCCCGACCCTGCGGTCCTCGCGCAGGATGACAGGCTCGAGTGGCTCTACCCGAGGCTCCGGGAGGCTCTCGAGAATGCGGTTGACCGCGGCCTCCGTCTCCGCGTTCAGGGGCAGCCGCGGCTGCAACGCCACCGGGTTCCGCGGCAGTCGCGCATCGCCGTCCTCGAGGGGCCGTGAAATGCGCAGGAAGGGGAGCGGGTTGCGCGAGCGCGGTCCGCCCTCGAACGGGGGAAGGGTGACCCGGGTCGTCGTCAGCGGGATCTCGACGGGCTCAGCGGTGACGTTGACCCCCGGCTCGAAGCGCGGGTCGCCCTCTGCGAGGGACTCGGCGGGGAAGGCGCCGTAGTAGTAGCCGATGCCCGGGACGGGGAAGTCGGTGACGGGGGAGTCCTCGGCGGCGAGCTCGGTGACGCGTGTCGCGCGGGCCAGCGCGTCGGTGGAGTCCAGCGGCTGTGCGCTCCGGAAGATGACCAGACGGCGTTCGGGTGGGCCGGCCTCGATCTCGATCCGCACTTCGTCGGCGCTGCGCTCGGCGGCTATCGCGCGCACCTGGGTCTGTATCACTTCAGGCTCGAACGTTTCGGTGATTCGCACCGGCTCGGTTGTGCGATTACGGAAGGGGATGAGCACGCGGTAGGGGCTGCCGTCTTCGGTTTCCGCGACGACCGCGTAGTGATAGGTGCCGGGCTCCGGCCGATCGAGATAGGTCTCGGTTTCCGCCTCAACCGCTTCGAGGAGCGTTGCCTCAGAGAGATTATCCGACGTTATCTCCTCGGTATGGCGATAGACGCGATAGCGGGCAACATCGGCAGCGGCATCGCGCCACGTCAGTCGCACCTCCGGATCGCGAATGGCTACACGAAGCCTCGAGGGGAACGGTGCGAACACCCCACCGTCCTGGGCCCATGCCGACGGCGCGGCGGTAATCGAGGAGAGCGCGAGAAACAGAACTGCGACAGAGAACGCACGACGGCTCATCACTGTCACTATAATCGGCGGCGATTCAACCTGTCTATAGAATGGACGGGTAGAACGGGCGGGGGCGAAGCCTCGACTCCGCCCCCGGGGTTCCCATGCGGGTTGCTGAGAGCGTCGTTACGCGAAAAAGATCATCACCTTCGGGTCTATGACCCGGAAGCTGAAGGTCTCGGTAAAAAAGAGCTTCACCGAATCGCTCGAGTGCGAGTCGTAGCCGATGGACAGATCCTGCCCGAGCACGAGCTCGAGATCGCCGCCGCGAATCGAGACCAGCATCGATTGATCGATGAAGGGGCTGAAGATGACGGGACCGTTGAGGATGTACTCGACGTGGTGCTTCAGCGGGCGGCCGTTGACGGCGCTGAGCAGATGATTCCACACCGGCTCGGTGACGATCAGGGCGTAGGGGCCCTCGATCATCGACTTGCGCAGCTGGGTGACCGCGGAAGCCACCCCGGGAATCATGTTGGTCATGTCCTTCCCGAAGTGCACCTCCTCGTGCTTGCTCGCATCCTTCAGTGCAGGAATCCCGGTGTCGGTGAGGCCCTTGTAGACGGTCTCCTCCTCGAAGCGAGCCGCCTCCCAGGCCGCCGTCTCCAGCGCCTTTAGGTCGATGTCCCGGGCGCCACGCGAGATGTTGTCGAGCTCCCACAGGCTGAGCTCGAAGGGTACGCGGACCTCCAGCATGGGAAGCGTACGAGTGACGCCGTAGCGGGCGCCTGTCTTCGGCTGCGAGCCGGGCATCTCGAGCCGTCCCGTGGGAACGGCGGAGTACTCGATACCCTTGGGGCCAACCACGTCGGCAAACCGGCGCACCGAAAGCGTGGTCTCGAAGCACTGTCGTGCCGTTGAATCTATCTCATCCCATGCCGCCTCGGAGATCGGCGCCATTGAGCGACGAAGTATACTCACTACTCTCCTCCTTTGGATTTCAGACTGCCGATGCCGAGGTCGGAGTCTTCGCTGCCGCCACTCTCGCCACCTTCGGCCGCTTCTTCGATCTCGAGCAGATTGCCCTGGGTAAAGAGATAGGTGCGCAGCGCGTCGTCCCACCCGTCCATATTCCGGCGAAGCCATTCAAGCGTCATAGCCGCGTGCTCCATTTCCTCGTCGCGGTTGTGTTGAAGTATTTCTCGCACGGTGGGGTCGTTTGATGCGGCCATTCGCTGGTTATACCAGTCGACTGCCTCGACCTCCTCGCGGAGGCTGTGAAGCACCCGAACCTGGTCCCGGTGCAAGGCCGACAGTTCCGCCGTCGGCTCATGATAATCGCTCATTTTGTTCTCCTTTCGTGCGTTCGTCCTGTTGCTTACCCCCTCAATATAATCCCGGCGGCGGGTGACGTAAAACGGATCAGGCAGGAACGATTCCTAATTCTGCCGTCCCGATGCGGCTCTCCCCCGGTGGCAACTCGCCCCGAAATTCGCTATATTGCGGGACGAACCCCATGCACACAGGGAGGCACGCCATGCTGCAAGAACTACAGGCTCCGGTAGAGGAGCTGAAAGAGAATATCCTCGACACCTGGAGGCGTCTTTGACTCCGACAGAATGAAGGAGGAGATCGAGACGCTGGAACAGAAGACCGCGGCGCCGGAGTTCTGGAATGACCGGGAGAAGGCGGAGCGGACCATGTCCGAGCTGAAGCGGCTCCGCGACCGCTACGAGCCGTGGCGTGACCTGGTTGCCGAGCTCGAGGACCTGGAGGGGCTCTACAGCCTCGCCGTGGATGAGGGCGACCCCTCGTTCGAGGCCGACATCCGACGGACACTGACGGATCTTCAGCGTCGCTACGGGAAGCTGCGTATCCTCGAGCTTCTCGGCGATGAGCTCGACGGAAATCCGGCCTTCCTTACGATTCACTCGGGAGCCGGCGGCACCGAGGCCTGTGACTGGGTGAGCATGCTCCTGCGGATGTACCAGCGCTGGACCGAGCGGCGCGAGTTCAAGACGCGCATCCTCGACCTCCAGGAGGCCGAGGGCGGCATAAAGTCGGTGACGCTCCAGGTTGACGGAAGCTATGCCTACGGATATCTCAAGGCGGAGTCCGGCATTCATCGCCTGGTGCGCATCTCGCCCTTCGACTCAGGGGGGCGTCGCCACACCTCCTTCGCTTCGGTCTACGTCTCGCCCGTCATCGAGGAAGACATCGAGGTCGAGGTGAAGCCCGACGATCTTCGCGTGGACACCTATCGCGCGAGCGGCGCCGGTGGCCAGCACGTCAACAAGACCGACTCGGCGGTTCGCATTACCCATCTGGAGACCGGCATCGTGGTGCAGTGTCAGAACGAGCGCAGCCAGCACAAGAATCGTGCCACCGCAATGAAGGTCCTGAAGTCCCGGCTCTACGAGCATTATCGTGCCGAGCAGGAGAAGGAGCAGCAGGAGTCGGCCATGGAGAAGAGAGATATCTCCTGGGGCAACCAGATCCGCTCCTACGTGTTCCATCCCTATAACATGGTTAAGGATCACAGAACCAAGAGGGAGGTCGGCAACGTGCAGGCGGTGATGGACGGCGATATCGACGGCTTCATCGAAGAGTACCTTCGATACATGTGGTCGCAGCGCACGGCAGACGCCACGTAACTCATGTCGATCCGCGTCCTGGTCGTCGACGACCTTCCGATGATGCGCGCCGCCATTCGCAAGGCGCTGTCACATGACGCCTTCCTCATCGTCGGTGAGGCGGAAAACGGCCGCGATGGGGTCCTCACCTATGCCGAGAAGCGCCCCGACGTGGTGCTCCTCGATATCGCCATGCCGGTGATGGACGGTATCACCGCCCTGGAGAAACTGCTGGTGGTTGACCCGGGCGCGAAGGTCGTCATGTGCAGCGCTCTCGGCGAGAAGGAGATGGTAATGCAGGCCCTGCGGCGGGGGGCGCGGGAGTTCGTGGTCAAGCCCTTTACCACCGAGCGCCTGGTATCGGCGGTCTCGAGAGTCGCGCGTTCACATGCGGTGTAAGCGATCAGCTACAGCCGAGCATCTCCTGTTGGTCATGTTCGTGGTGTGCGCCGGCGTGCTACTCTCGGTCGGCGCGGCCCCGGCTGTAGCTTCGGGCCGCGCGGAGTCCGCCGCGGAGGTCGAAATTCCCGAGGACGAGCGCGATGAGTACCTTGTCGGCTTCCAGGTTTTCTCGGGTGAGGAACTCTCCGAGCAGAATCGGCTTCTCGTCCGGACCATCCCGCGACTTCTGCGGGAGCGGTTGTCGGTGCTGCCCGAGCACGAGCTCTCCGAAGCCGAGCAGGAAGCCGTCGCGCGGTCACTGCTCGAGGAGGCGATCCTGAAGGCCGGCAATGAGCTCGACGCCGCGGTGGTGGCGCGGGCGGAGCTTCGGTTCGAGACCGGGAGAGAGGACGAACGCCGCCGTAGGATCGAAGCCGCCGAGGAGAAGGTGGCAGAGGCCCGGGCGAAACTCGAGGCGGTGCGAGCGGTCGATCCCGACAGGATAGAGATAGCCGGGCGCAAGCCGATCTCCGTCGACGAGGAAGACGCCGAGCCCTTCGCCCCCGATCGGCCGGCCGTACGCCTCGCGCGGGAGGAGGACCTGGACCTGCTGATAACCGGCGCGCTCGAAGAGGTCGACGGAAGCATCGTGGTGGAGGTGGAGGCCTACAACCGTTTCCTCGAGAGGATTGTCTACCAGGACAGGTTCGTCGGCGGTGCCGGGGAAAGCGATGCCCTCGTTGCGCCCATCCGCGCGGGCCTCGCGGAGGTGCTGCTCGGGCGACCCTGGGGTACCCTGTCCGTGTCGACCTCCCGCGATGATACGGCCATCTACGTTGACGATCGCCTCGTGGGCTTCGGCGCGGTGACCATCGATTACGCACGCACGGGGCGGCGTGAGGTGCGGGTCTCCCGCGACGGTATCTCCGAGCGCAGGCAGGTGGTGAGTGTCGCGCCGTCGGAGACCGCCGAGGTCGACCTGACCCTGGAGCCCGTGCAGGCCGGCACGGTGCGCATCGAGAGCACGCCGACCGGGGTCGATGTGTACCTCGGCTCCATCTGGCAGGGGGTGACGCCCATCACCCTGGATCGGCCGGGGGCCGCGCGCACGGTCATTCTCTCCCGAGAGGGTTTTCTCGACGAGACCGTCGTCCTCTCGGACGAAGCCCCCGACCGGGTGAGCCGCGAGCTCGTCCCCGATCCGGGGAACTGGCCGGAGGTCGTGCAGGAGCGCCGCGATCGCTTCTATCGGGCGTTCGGCTGGTTCGCGCTCTCCATCCCGGTCCCGGTCATGCTCAACGGGATGTACCAGGATATCGCGGCCCTGTATCCCGGCGGTCAGCCCTCGCCGGAATTGAGCGAGGCGGAGGCGAATCGGCTTGCGGGCACGGCCAACACCATGCTGTGGAGTGCCCGCGGTACGGCGGTGGTGAGCGCGGGGCTGTTTGTAAACATGATGGTACACCTGATACAGTACATTCGCGTCGGACAGTATGCGCACTACTAAATGGACTGAACGGCGGACAGCGAGGCAGGAGCGACACATGGCAGGAAGGGGCCTCGGCGCCCGGCTGAAAGATCTATTCACACGTTCTCCGGAGGGTGAGGAGTTCTACGAGGAGCTCGAGGATCTGCTGATCGAGTCCGACATGGGCTCGGCGGCGACCATAGAGGCGGTTGATGAGCTCAGGCGCCGCGCCAGGTCGGAGAAGCTGCGTGATCGAAACGGTTTCCTCTCGGCCCTCGCGGAGACCCTCTCAGGATATCTCTCGGAGACCCGTATCGAGCTCGATCCCGAGCGGCTGAATGTCTTCCTCGTGCTCGGCGTCAACGGCGTGGGGAAAACGACAACCATCGCGAAGCTCGCGCAGTACTACCGGGCGGCCGCCGGCACCGAGGGCATCGTCCTCGCCGCCGGCGACACCTTCCGTGCCGCCGCGATCGACCAGCTTGCCGTCCACGGCGAGCGCCTCGGCATGCGCACCGTAAAACAGGCTCCCGGGGCCGACCCGGGCGCCGTCATCTACGATGCGCTCGAGAGCGCGCGCTCCCGTGGCGACCGCCTCGTGCTTGCCGATACCGCGGGGCGCATGCACAGCAAGCAGAACCTCGTGAACGAGCTCGCCAAGATCGACAAGATCGTCAAGAACCGGGCTGCCGACGCCGTCTACCGGAAAATACTCGTCATTGACGCGACCACCGGACAGAACGCGCTTCGGCAGGCGGAGATCTTCCACGAAGCGGTGGGCCTCGACGCCATCATCCTCGCCAAGTACGACTCCACCGCGAAGGGCGGCATCCTCGTGCCCATCGCGCGTGAGCTCGGTATCCCCTGCGCCTTTCTCGGGTCCGGGGAAACCTACGACAGCCTCGTGCCCTTCGACGCGACGGCCTACCTCGCCGAGCTCCTGGGGGTGGGGGAATGATGAGGGGAATCATGTCATGGGTGATGGGGGACGCCGGCGGCGCGGCGTGCCGGGCGGCCGGGCGTCGGCTACGGGTGCCGCCCGTCGTGTTGGCGGTGCTCGGGGCGCTACTCCTCCAGCCGGCGGCGATCGGCGCGCAGGAGCTGTTCCGCTCGAACGCCGCCGGGACCGCAGTTTCGCCGATCTCGGAATCGCAACGCGAGAGCTACGAGTACGTCCTGGAAGTCGAGCGTACCGACGGCGTCCGCGAGCGCGCCCTCTTCCGGGAGGGTGAGCTCACACGCCTCGAGCGCCTGCGACTCGACGGCCGCGGTCGTGTCGTCGAGGAAGAGCGCTACGACGGCGGCGTGCTTCGCGAGGTACGGCGATTCGACGAGCGCGGCCGCATCAGGGAGGAGCTCGAGTACGACGATACCGGGCTCCTCGCCGGGCGCAGCGAGGTCGAGTACGAGGACGGCAGGCGCGTGAGCGAGCGGCACTTCAACGCCGATGATACGCTGCGCTACACCGACCGTTTCGAATACGACTCCCGCGGCCGCATCCGCCGTGTCCGGCGTGAGAGTGATGGAAACCTGCAGCGCTCTACCGCCTACGCCTATGCCCACGGCCGCCTGTTCGAGGAATCATTCCGCACCGGAGACATGCGTGCCGTCGTCCGCTACGATTCCCGTGGCCGCGTGGCCTACCGCGCCGAGCGCCGCGACGGGGAGCTCGTGGCGGAGCAGGAGTACCGCTACGAATCGCCGGATGAGTACGACGTGACGTATCGAGGCCCGGCCGAGCCCGGCACTCGTGTCGAGCGCTACGTCGATGGGCGCCTCGTCAGCTCCAGAGAGGAGATCGACGGCGAGGTAGTCTCGCGAACGGCCTACCAGTATGACGGGGAGCGCCTGGCTCGAGTCGTGACGGACGGGCGCGATATAGCCGGGCGTCGCGTGGAGCATTACCACTACGACGGGGACGGGGATCTCAGCCGACGCGTCGTTGAGGTAGCGGGCCGCACCGTTCGTGAGGTCGTCTACCCCGGCGACCGTGTGCGCGAGGAGATCACCTACCGCGACGGCGAGCCCTTCCTTCGCGTGACATACCGCGACGACAATCCCGTCTCGCGCGATCTGGTCTCGGGGCGCTAGCGCCATGCGAGGCAACTGGGTCCTGTTCGTCTCACGACGGCACTTCCGCACCAAGCGCCGCGAGCAGGGGCACACCGCATCGGTGCTCTCGGTGACCGGCATCGCCGTCGGCGTCATGACACTCGTCGCCGTGCTTGCCGTGATGAACGGGTTCCAGATCGGCACCATCGAGAGCATCCTCGAGATCAACTCCTACCACCTGCGCGTGCGAGGGCTCACCGCGGCGGGGGGCGGCGCACCCGAGCGGGGCCTTGCCCGCCGCCTCGACGGCGTCCGCGGCGTGGCCACCGCCGTCCCCTTTCAGGAGCTGCAGACCCTCGCCCGCAGCCGCTACGCCGGCCCCGAGGCGGTCGTCCTCCGTGGCGTGCCGGCCGACATCCGCACGCGCGACCGCGGCTTCGCCGGGAACCTCGAGCTCGTTGCCGGCCGTTTCGACATTGGCTCTCGGGGCGCGGTGGTAATCGGTGTCGAGCTCGCGCGCATGCTCGGCGTCGGCGTGGGGGATCCTATCACCTTCGTGAACCTCGGCGGAGAAGACTTCAACGCGGCGAACCCCGAAGAGACCGAGCTCATGGTGCGGGGCCTCTTTCGCACGGGCTTTCTCGATTACGATCGCAGCTGGGGGTTCGTTTCCCTCGACGAGGCACGAAGCAGCTTTGCCGCCGGCGAGGCCGTCACGTGGGGTGTGAAGCTCGAGAATCGATTCAACGACCGCCCCGTGACCTCGAGACTCGAGGAGGTGCTTCCCGCGGAGGCGTCGATCGTCTCCTGGCGGGAGTTCAACCGCTCCATCTTCGGTGCCCTCCGTCTGGAAAAGACGCTCATGATGCTGCTGGTGGGACTGATCTTCGTGGTTGTCGGCGGGAACATCTATCAGTCGCTGCGTCGCAGCGTGGTCGAGCGGACCGAGGAGATCGCGGTGCTGAAAGCTCTCGGGGCGGCGCCTCGCAGCATCCGCACCGTGTTCACCCTCGAGGGGCTCATGATCGGCCTGCTCGGTGGAGTCATCGGTGTGGCGCTGGGGCTCCTGGTGTCTGAGAATGTAAACGGTGTGTTCGCGCTGGCGGAGTGGACCGTGAATGCGGTCGGTAGCGTCCTGCAACTTCTCGGCGGCGTGATGGGCGAGGGGCAGTTCACGATCTTCTCGCCGGCCTACTTCTATATCACCGAAGTGCCCACCCGCGCGGTGCTGTGGGAGACGGCGGGTGTTTTCCTCTTTGCACTGGTCTCCGCCACGGCGGCGGCCTATTTCGCCTCGTTTCGCGTGGCGCGTATCAAACCGTCGGAGGTCCTGAGAAACGAATGAGTAGCGCGATTCTCGATCTGGCACATGTCGCAAAAACCTTCGTCACCAGAGCAGAGGAGCTCCACATCCTCACCGATGTCAACCTGTCGGTGGCCGCCGGCGAGACGGTGGTCATTACCGGGGAGAGCGGCTCGGGGAAGAGCACCCTCCTCAACCTCATCGGCGGGCTCGATACGCCGAGCGGCGGCAGCATAGAGGCGGCAGGATATCGCGTCGACTCTTTGCCCGAGTCCGAATTGACGCGCTACCGCAGCAACGTCGTGGGCCTGGTATTCCAGTTCCACTTTCTGCTCAAGGATTTTACCGCCCTCGAGAACGTGATGATGCCCGCCTTCATGACCGGCGCCACCCGGGATGAGGCCGGCGAGCGCGCCCGCAGACTCCTCGCGGACGTCGGCCTCGCCGATCGCACGGAGCACTTTCCGACCCAGCTCTCCGGCGGTGAGCGCCAGCGCGTGGCGGTTGCCCGCGCGCTCGTGAATGAGCCCGAGATCATCCTCGCCGACGAGCCAACCGGCAACCTCGACGAGGGGAACAGCCGCACCGTCGAGAACATCCTCTTCGACCTCGTGCGGGAGTACGGGAAGACGCTGCTGCTCGTCACGCACGACGTGAGCCTCGCCGAGCGGGGTGAGCATCACCTCCACCTCGTGCACGGACGGGTATCCACCGCATGAAGCCGCTCGCCTCCCTCTTTCTTTCGGTCCGCTACCTCGCGGGCCGCGGCGAGCGCGGCGGTGCACGGATACGCTCCGCGGTCATCGGCGTCGCGGTGAGCCTCGTGCCGCTCGTCGTCGTGATGCAACTCGCCGACGGGATGATACAGGGCATTACCGATCGCTTCATCGAGGCCGGGACCTACCATCTGCAGGCAATCCACGCTCCCGATATGAGCTCCGAGGAGGTCGAAGAGGCTGCGGACCGTATCGCAGGCATACGTGGTGTGAACGTGGTGACGCCCGAGCGCCGTGGAATGGGGCTCCTCTCCTCCGAGGCGGGCCGGAGCGGCGTCACCATCCGCGCGATTCCCGCCGACGCGTGGTCCACCGACGCCGGGCTTCGGCGCTACGTCGAGGTAGAGGCGGGCAGCTTCGACCTCTCAGGCGAGAACAGCGTCGTCCTCGGCCGCGCTCTGGCCGAGGAGCTCGGAGTCGAGCCCGGCGATCCCGTGCGTCTTCTCACCGTCAGACCGCTCGACAACGGGGCCTTCCTGCCCCGCGTGTCACGTTTTACGGTGGCCGGCGTCATCAGCACCGGCTATCAGGAGCTCGATCAGCTGTGGGTCTTCATGCCCCTCGAGCGGGGAATGCGTGTGCTCCCGCCCGGCTCCAGCCGGCAGGTGCTCGGTATTAAGATCGCCGAGCCGTACTCGCTGCCGAATCCGCTCTTTGCAAGCGGGCGAGGCGGTGAGGCGCGGTATCTGGCCAACGAGGTCGCCCGCAGGCTGGGAGTCGAGTGGCGGCTGTTTACCTGGTACGAGCTCGAGCGCTCACGCTACATGTCGTTCCGCACCACCAAGAATCTCCTCGTGTTCATCATGGCCCTCATCGTGGTAGTGGCGGCGGTCAACATCTCCTCGTCCCTGGTCATGCTCGTCCTCGAGAAGCAGTCCGAGATTGCCATTCTGAAGAGTATCGGCGCGAGTCCGGCGGGCATCCGCCGGGTGTTTGTCCTGGCCGGGTTTTTCACCGGTGTGCTCGGCGCCGCGCTCGGCCTCGCTGTGGGATTGGCGGTTGCCGTGAACATAAACGGGGTTCTTGCCGGCATCGAGGCCGTAGCCGACTGGATACAGGGCGGTGTTTATCTTCTGCTGTCGCCGCTGGTGGACGACGTACCTCGCAACCTCAACGTCTTTCACTCGGAGTTCTACCTGGAGACGATCCCCATCACGGTGGATCCCGCGCAGCTTTTTGCGGTGGCCGCACTCACGGTGTTGCTGTCGACCCTCGCGGCGCTGGTGCCTGCCTACCGGGCCGGGCGGATTCGGCCGCTCGAAGTTATGAGACGGCACTGATGGGAATTACGTAACTTGTCGTTTGCGAGAGAATAAACTAAATTAGACTGAGTGCAGGGTTTCCGGAAGCCGAAATCCGTCACGTGTCTTTTGCATTGCCGCCGCATGCGATGTAGACTGAACACAGGGAGGCAATGTGCTGTGCAACATCTGCGGTGAACGAGAAGGCGTCATCAAGATTCAGCGGGCCTGGGGAAAGCAGACCGAAGAGCTGATGCTCTGCGAGAGCTGTGCCCTCGAGCTGGGCATCGAGCCGGAATCGACGATGCCGACGCCGAGCGTGCAGGAGCTGGTTTCCGGCGCGTTCAACGCCGACCCCGAAGCGGAGGAGGATGCCCGCTGCGACGGCTGCGGCAGGCTCTATCGAGACATCCGCCGGACAGGCCAGGTCGGCTGCGCGCAGTGCTACGCAGTGTTCGAAGGGGAGATCCGATCCATCCTGGAGCGGCGACCGAGCCCTGCTCAGCATGCGGGCAAGTATCCGGAGCGCCTCCTCATGTACAAGCGTTTCTTCGTGGATCGCGAGCGGGTACGCCGGCGCCTGGAGGCTGCGGTGGCCGCGGAGGATTATGAAACGGCGGCGCGTCTGCGGGACGAGCTCTCTGTCATGGACCGCGAGGTAAGTGATGGCTGATCTGAAGCACGAGACGAGCTGGTTCTCGGATCAGGGGCCGGAACAGGACGTGGTCATGTCCTCGCGCGTGCGCCTCGCTCGTAACATAGTGGGCTATTCCTTCCCGGGCTTCATGCAGCCGCGCGAGCGGGCCGAGCTCGAAGATAACCTTGCGGAGTACTTTTCCGACCGCGAGGAAGAGTTCGGTGCCTTCGACACCGACGAGGAAGGATTCCGCGAGCTCCTCGTGGAGCGGAATTTTTTTCCGGCCGAGCCTGCCCTGGATGCGGGACCGCTGTACCTGAGAAATGATGAGCGGCTGGCCGTGCAGGTGAACAATGTCGATCATTTGCGCATCGTAAGCTTCCGCGGCGGACTTGATTTGCGCGGAGCGCTCGACGATGGCGATGAGATTGACGATAGTCTAGAGGATGAGTTTCCTGTTTCGGTTTCACTCGAATGGGGATATCTCACCGCACGCCTGGATGACCTCGGAACGGGGTTGCGGGCGTCGACCATGCTGCACCTTCCCGCCCTGCGGCGATCGGGTCTCCTCGAGGAGGCACTCGGTGCGGTCTGGAAGGAAGGCTTCTCGGTGCGAGGGTTTGCGCTCGAGGGGACGGAGTCGCTCGGTGACGTATATCAGCTTGCGTCCCGGCAGACGCTGGGTATCGGCGAGGAAGAGCTCGTCGAAAAACTTGAACGTGCGACAATGCAGTTGGTAGATTATGAGCGACACGTGCGGGAGAGCCTGACGGACTCCCGCAGGGGTGAAACCGAGGACGCCGTGTATCGGGCGATGGGGATACTGTCGTATTCGCGTTGCCTCACGCGGACGGAAGCATTCAGGCTACTGTCGTGGTTGCGACTGGGCGTGGCACTGGGGATGGCGCAGGAGATAACGTTGGCACAGGCAACATCGTTGTTTTTCCTCACGCAACGTTCTCATGTAGTTCACTCACTGAAGGGGTACGACATCGACGATACACAGGAGAACGAAGACGAGCAGCGAGCGGTACTGCTACGGCGGTACCTCGAGTCACAGCGCTGACTCTGGGAGGATCTGAATGTTCAAAGGACTAACGCAGCGCGCACAGAAAGTGCTGACCATACTTGCCCAGGATGAGGCAAAGCGCTTTCACTCGGACCAATTGCTCCCCGAACACATCGTTCTCGCCCTCCTCAAAGAGGGAGGCGGACTTGGATATAAGGCACTCGAGAAGGTCATGATCGATCCTGCAAAAATGCAGCTCGAGCTCGAAAAGGCTATTCCCAAGAAGCGCGGCGGATTCATCCTCGGCGATGTACCCCCGTCACCTCGGGGCAAGAAGGTCCTCGAGGACTCCGCAGAAGAGGCGAGAAACCTCGGGCACGAGTATATCGGCACTGAACATCTTCTGCTCGCGTGCCTGCGTGAGCCGAACGGCGAAACGACGAAGTTTCTCGGCAAGCACAATGTGACTATTGAGACACTGAGAGAGGTGATTGCCGAGCTCAGCGGGTCCACCACCGGCGGTGGTGCGACGGCATCCCGGCTTCCTCAGCAGAAGAGAAAAATGCAACAGGGACAAACAGGAAAGAAATCCACGCCGACGCTGGACGAGTTCGCACGTGATCTCACCGAACTGGCACGTGAGGATAAGCTCGATCCGGTCGTGGGGCGTGACAAAGAAATAGATCGCGTCATCCAGATACTGGCGCGTCGAACGAAGAACAACCCCGTCCTCATCGGAGAGCCCGGTGTCGGAAAGACGGCAATCGTCGAGGGCCTCGCACAGGAGATCATCGACGGCTCGGCGCCGGAAGTGCTCATCGGAAAGCGCGTGCTCACCCTCGACCTCGCGTCTCTCATCGCCGGTACCAAGTACCGCGGGGAGTTCGAGGAGCGGCTCAAGCGGGTGATGAAAGAGATCATCAACGCCGGAAACGTCATCCTCTTCATAGACGAGCTCCACACCATCATCGGTGCCGGAGGTGCCGAGGGTGCGATCGATGCGTCCAATATGCTCAAGCCGGCGCTTTCGCGCGGAGAGATACAGTGTGTGGGCGCGACCACGCTCAACGAGTACAAGAAGTACATCGAAAAAGACGCCGCCCTCGAGCGACGCTTCCAGACGATCTTCGTCGACGAGCCGTCGGTCGAAGAGACCATCGAGATTCTGAAAGGAATCAAGGAGCGCTACGAGGATCATCACAATGTGTCCTTCACGCCGGGCGCCCTCGAGGTGGCCGCGATGCTCTCGAGGCGTTACGTACCGGATCGATTTCTGCCGGATAAGGCCATAGATCTTATCGACGAGGCAGGGTCGCGAAAGCGCATCCACAACAGCGTTCGCCCCACCGAGCTCGCCGATCTCGAGCGCCAGATAGACCGCCTGAATCAGGAAAAGCTCTCCCTGGTGAACTCGCAGAACTATGAGCGCGCCGCCGCCGTCCGCGACGAAGTGCGTCAGCTCAAGGGTCGGGTCGAGGACCTGAAGAACCAGTGGAAGGTGACGCTCAAAACCGAGCAGAACGTGGTGGATTCCGACGACGTGCAGTACGTGCTCGCCGACATCACCGGTATTCCGCTTGCGCGCATCGCGCAGAGCGAACAGGAGAAACTCCTCCACATAGAGGAGGAGCTCCACAAGAGCGTCATCGGTCAGGACCATGCCATCAACGCCATCTCCTCGGCCATCCGACGGTCTCGTACGGGGCTCAGCGCCCCCGAGCGGCCCATGGGCTCGTTCATCTTCCTCGGCCCGACCGGCGTCGGGAAGACGCTCCTCGCGAAGAGCCTTGCGGAGTTCATGTTCGGCAGTGACGAGGCGCTCGTGCGCATCGACATGTCGGACTTCATGGAGAAGCACAACGTCTCGCGCCTCGTGGGTGCCCCTCCGGGCTACGTCGGTTACGACGAGGGTGGTCTTCTCACCGAGAAGATCCGCCGCAAGCCCTACAGCGTCATCCTGCTCGACGAGATAGAGAAGGCGCATCCGGACGTATTCAACATCCTGCTGCAGGTCCTCGAGGAAGGGCAGCTGCAGGACAATCTCGGACACACGGTTTCTTTCCGGAATACCATCATGATCATGACCTCGAACGCCGGCGCGCGGGAGATTTCCCGCGACTCAATGGTCGGCTTTCAGACCGATGAGGAGATGATGAACTATCGGGAGATCAAGTCCTCGGCGATGAACGAGCTCAGGCGGTTGTTCCGGCCGGAGTTCCTCAACCGTGTCGATGAGACCGTGGTCTTCCACAGCCTGCAGCAGAGCGAGGTCAAGCGCATTCTCGAGATTCTGCTTGGCGAGGTGCAGACCCGGCTTGCGGAGAAGGAGATCGTGCTCGAGGTCACCAAGAAGGCCAAGGAGTACCTCATCAACCAGGGCTTCGACATCAAGTTCGGCGCTCGCCCGCTGCGACGCACCATCCAGAAAGAGGTGGAGGATCCCCTCTCGATGGAGATCCTCAAGGGCAGGTTCCACGAAGGTAGCCACGTGGTGGTGAGCATCCGAAACGGAAAGATTAACTTCCGCGCCAAGAATACCAAGAAGACCGAGGCACAGGTGCCGGTGACGGCGAACTGAGCCCCGGGCGGGGATTGCCCCCGGGCGGTGAGCCGTCGCGGCCGGCTGCGGATCGCGGGCGGCAACAGCAGGGACCGGACACAGCAGATTCACAATCAGCGCGGCCCCGGAAACGGGGCCGCTTTCTTATCGTATCCTCTTGAGCCCTTCCACGGTGTCACGGGCGAAGAGCTCGTAGACCCCTCGGTTGGGTTCCTCGAGGGATCGTTTGCGTTCTTCCATTGTGCCGAGTATCTCGACCGGATCGGCCTCGATTCTTCCGGCCGCTATGTCGGCGATGATCGCGTCTCTGTAGGGCTGATCACCGCGCAGGTGTACGAGATCCTCGGCGTATTCAGCTGAGCGCTTTTCGGTGTAGTCCAACGGTGACGGAAAGCCCCATTCCCGTACTGTGAAGTCTCCGACGGCGGAAGTCACCGCGGATATCGGCACCCGTCGTTCTCCGTCGTAGTGGAAGCGCTCGAGAAGCGTGCGCGTGGTCGCCGGGTCCACGCCGATCTCCGTACCGCTGCGCATGTCATAGCACGCGGCGCGCCACGCGCCGGGTTCATCCCGAGAACCGTGGCCCACCTTGAAGACTACGTAGAGGAGATCATCCTGCTGCTCGAAATAGGATGTCCGCACATCGAGCCCCGGAGGGCGGCCTGTCCCCAGCTCCGAGAGGCGCTCGAGTCGATCGTCGCGCGCATCGAATCGGTACAGATATGTTTCGTGGAAGAGATACCGGGCTCTGCCACCGTCGGGAAAGCGCGCTATACCGCGTGGAGCGCGATAGAGTCCGTAGCTTACGAGGAAGTAGAGCGATTCATCATGCTGATATCCGCCGCTCAGCTTCCTCGAGGTATAGACCTCCTCGGAGCGAAGGCGTGAGCCCATAGCCGCGGTGTTCCCGGGTGCTCCGAAGAACAGCAGAAGCCCGCTCATGACGGCGAGCACGGGACCCACTCGCCGGGGACGTCCCGCCGAATGCGGATCCGATCGGAAGTGAGAAAGAAATGGCATGCAAAAGGCTGGGACTCGCACTATACTGACTCCTGAGCACTACAGGACGTGCCGATCTCTTGTACACGATAGGAGGGAATCGATCATGCCGGGTCGCGCCGTTATCCTTGAAGACTCCAACGGGGGGCGGATCGCCGACCCCTCCGAGTCCCAGATCCTCAGCACGGTAGAGCACATCGGAGACTCTCTCGACCACTGCATTCTACATCTCGGTGACGAAGAGTATCTACAAACAGCGGGCGAACGCAATCGCCTTTTCATCGAGTACGCCGACGTCGGGGGCATGTTTCGCAGCGCGAAGGCAGACTTCGATGCGGCCACGGTCGCTCGGATCTTCACGTCTGCCGGGCAGGGCTCGCACGGTTGGAAGCGGGAGTACGTGTTCGAGCGTACCGATACAGGAGCCGGAGCTGCGGGCACGGGCACGGGCACGGGTGCCGGGGCGGAAGGCTCGCTGAAAGACCAGCTTCTCGACTCGGTCAAGAAGGGCGTGCAGCGGGAGGCGTCTTACGGCGTCGGGCGCATGGTCCGGGGGCTCATCCGCAACGTAACGCGGCGTCGGTAGAGATCCGGGGATCTCAAAGGCTGCTGACCGAGACCTCCATCCACCACGATATGGAGCCGCCCGGCGGCAGCCGTGGAAGACGCCCGAGGCGAGCCGCCGCCGACAATGTGTCCATGGGGGCGGAAGCGGGTTCGATCGCGAGGTTCCTGTGGCCGAACAGCCCGCCTGCGTTGCACCACACGCCGAACCACGGCGTAACCGCGGGGTCAGCCCGCACCGAGATGCCGAGTTTCGCCTCGGGGTTGAGAAGGGTGAGCGCTGCGGTGGGGTCGGTGTTGGGACGCTCGAAGAAGTACTTCATCGCAACACCGCTCTCGGGATCGGGAAGGACGTCGAGCTCGGGTCGGCGGCCGGGATATCGATAGAGGCGATCATAGCCGCGCATGGCCGGGGAATCGTAGGCGTTTCGTACCCTGTCCCAGCCCGGGGGTGCGACAAGCCGGTTCCCTTTGCCGAGGGCAAAGAGCGGGTGAGCAGCCCACATCCACGGCAAGTCATTATCGCCTCCGTTTTCCAACCGGTACTCGTTGCGGACGGTGGCTCCCGTCAGGATGGTGGTGCGGGTCAGGCGGTATGGAAACGCCTCGCCGGTTACTTCAAGCGTGATCCGGGGCGCATCATCCGTTTCGATGACTTCCACCACCTGCCAGGGAAGGGTCCATACTTCGCCGTGGTCCGGTACGATCATACGAGTGCCGCTGGTGTCCTCGAATGTCTCCGCACCGATAGCCGGAAACATTTCGTCCCATCCCCAGGCCTGAGAGGCATCGAAGGCCACCGACGGATCCCCGGTGAGGCGAGTGTCCGCCGGCGACGTTGCCGGTTGCCATAGAAGCTCAGCGCGATTCGACTTGTGCCAGAGGCTGGATGTTTTCGCTCCGCGCTTCGGCAGTATGGTCAAGCGAAGGTCCCGACTCTCGAGAACGTGCATCGTCCCCTCAATCTCGCGGTGCGGTCGCTTCCCGCATGTAGATCGCAGTAACCGATCCGTCGTTACTCGAGCTGCTTCGAAGCAGCTCCGCTGCGAAATGTGCTCCGGCGTTACCAGGGTCCGATCCCAGTATCAGATTCAGGTTGCTATCCGCCACTCGGGGCCGCCCCAATCCCCACTCGCCGAGCGCCCACAGGTAGAGACAGAAACGCCGATTGCGCTCGTCGAGATCCTCCTCGAACACGAGAAAATCGGGCAGGGACACTGCGAAGTAGTCGATCTGAATGTCGTCATCCAGATGGGTCTCACCGTAGTCGCGAAGACGATGCAGCAGGCGCCGTGCATTGGTCTCGTTCCCGAGCAGACGCCAGGCGAGTGCCTGGTAGAAGATGGCGTCGGCAGGGCGATCGTTGTAGTAGAAGGACATTTCGGGCGCCTCTTCTCCGCGTGCTGCTGCACGAAGCGCGGCCTCGCGCGAGGTCTCGTCGCCGAGTGCGGCATGCGCGCATGAGAGCCAGAAGTCGATCTCATTGTCGGCCTCCGCAGTCGGGAGCTTTCCCTCTCCGAGATTTCGCGGATAGACCTTCGCCGCCTCGAGTCGATCGATTGCGTCGTGTGCACCTCCGGCGTCCAGGTCCGCCCGGGCCATCTGAATCAGTGCTCGCTTATACTGTCCCGGGACCTTGCCCTCGCCTCCTTCCCAGGGATGAAACCGGTGCGTCGACAGCACCTCGAGGGCCCGCTCCGACCGGCCGGTGAGGTTGAGAAGCTCGACATACGAGACGGTGAGGTCGTCGCGTGTGAATATCGTGTCCGCATGTCGTTCCAGTATTTCCAGACGTTCGGATGGGCGGCGGCCCAGGCGTCGCATCAGCACGTCCATCTCCAGAATGATCTCGGCATCCCCCGGGGCGAGCGACAGGGCGAGCTCGAGCTCGCGGTGGGCCTCCGCGGGATCGCCGCGCTTGTTGTAGTGGCTGAGGGCCAGATTCCGGTGCACAGTTGGAAATGACGGAGCCTCTGCGGCGGCCTGCACCCACTGTTCGTGCGCTCGTGCATGAGCACCCGCGGCGAAGTAGTAGTTGCCGAGCTCGTAGGCCGCCATGGGCGCCGGCGCTATTTCCCGGGCGACGTGCAGCACCGGTATCATCTCCAGCTGATTGGGGAAGGAGGCTCCCCGGGCGCAGGCTTCCGCCTCCGATACGGTTTGTTCTGCTGCGGCCGGCTTGCCGAGCTCGTGCTGATACACCGCTTTGACGTAGAGGGGCAGAGGATCGAGTTGATCCGTTTCCTCGGTGTAGCGGTTCACGAGCTCGATTGCGTCCTCGCGGAATCCGGAATGCCCGTAGGCGAACAGGATTTCGCAGAGAAGCTGCGGCTTGCCGGAGAGATACTGTGGCCATTCGCCCGGCCAGGTCTGAAGCATGCGTTCGGTCTCCGCGAGGTGGTTGACCGGAAAACGCTCGAGGCTTTCGCGGTTTCGCTCTTCCGCTTCGGTGCTTCGGCCGAGTTTCCGCAGAATGACGGTGCGCAGATGAGAGGCACGGAAATGAGCCGGATTGGTGGCCAGCGCCGTTTCGAGGTGTCCGAGCGCCTCCCCGAGCACTCCCCGCGAGGCGTCGATGCGCGCCAGGAAGAACGAGCTCTCAGCCCTCAGCGGCATGTTCCACGCTGATTTGGAGAACCAGTCGTACGCCTCGAGCTCCCGACGCCGGTACCAGAGTGCGAGGCCCAGATTGAACAGCGGCTCGCCGCCGTACGGATTGGGGTTCCGCTCCAGAAGACGGGCGCACGCGGTGCGGAACAGCCGCTCGGCAGCCGTAAAATCCCCCTGCTTGAGCCTACGGAGCCCGAGGGCATTGTTCGCGCCGCTGTGTCCGGCATCACGCTTCAGTACCTCATGGTAGTAGGGCTCCGGGGAAAAGGTCGCGTGGCGGTACTGCTCGATATGGCGCCCCCAGAGGAAAAGCTCCTCGGTGGCGGCGATCCGGGCAGGTGGTGGCGCCGCCTCCGCCGGCTTTGCAGGGGGACGCTCGCCTTCGGCTGCAGCCGGGTAACGCAGGAGCTCCGCACCCGTGGTATCGCAAAGGCGAAAGGTACAGGCCTCGGGGTGTTTCAGGTTCTTGACGGTCCGGCTCGCGCCGGCGGCCGGAGAGAGAGTCAGCTCTTGCTGCGCCTCCACCACGCCGTCACGCTCGATACGTACCGTTACCGCGAGCTCTTCAGTTGCGTAGAGGTGTACCACGATGCGCCCCTGGTGACTTTCGGAATCGAGAGCCAGAACCACTCGCTCCGATGCGGCCTTCACCGGCATGGCGCCTTTGAAGGGAAAGAAGTACTGCGTGAAGCGCTTCTCTTCGCCGGGCTGCAGCCAGGAGAAGTCCGGCTGGTTGTCGGTGTAGACGCCCGTCATGAGCTCCACGTAGGGACCATCGTCATCGGTGAGGTTGCGCTCCCAGGCCTGTCCGAAGTCCGCCGTGCCCCAGGTCCACATCTTCTTCCCCGGCGAGACGTGGTGATCGGCAACATGCAGGATGCCCGCCTGCCGCCCGTGGTCGTAGCCGCCCACGAAGTCATAGTCACTGTGGTATGCCATGTAGGATGTCGGTACCGGCACGTTCTTGTACCAGGAGATATCCACTCCGCGGGAGTAGTCGACCTTGTAGTACTCGCCGGTTGCTACCGGAAACCGCGACAGATCCCGCTTGCCGTGGTCGAATACCGCCGTCACATCGGGCGGGAAGACCGCCTGATAGTCATCGTTGACGCTGACAGCCGGATTTGCCCACCACAGGAAGGTTTGCGGCAAAGGTGTGGGGTTGTAGACCCGCCCGTTGATTTCGAGAACTGCTCGGTCGGGATACAGGCGGAAGCCGGCGGCGCTTCGCGTGCGAAACATCTTCTCCCACTCGGATACCCACACGGTCACCGACCCATCGTCTCCGTGACGGATCTCGTACTCTGTCGGCGCAAAGGTTGACGGGCGGTGGTGCTGCGGCCAATTGAACTCGATACCGCCGGAAATCCACGGGCCCGCGAGTCCCACCAGTGCGGGCTTGATCACCCGATTGTAGTATACGAAGTGGTAGTCATTGGTCTTGTCCAGCGCCATTTGCACCCGACCGCCGAGCTCCGGGAGGATCATGATCTTCAGATACCGGTTCTCGAGGAATACGGCGTCATATGACTGCGGCCGAGGTTCATCGGCAACTCCGTGGATCATGCGGTAGGGATACACCGCGCCGGAGCTGCCCTGGTACACCCGCTTCTCGAGAAACATCGGGTTGTCGTCCGGCTCCGCGGTGGGATAGGTGGGAATGGTGACGGTTTCGTTCCATGCTTCGGCCTGTTCTGCACGTCTCATGATCCGATTGTAGACCCGAAACCGGGAGAAAGGTATGGACCGCCGCGCAAATACATGGACAAAACGATAACGCCCGAGCTATGCTTGCCGTCATGGACCGGCTCGGCTCAGGGCCGCGAAAGCCGCACGGCTTCAGCGGAGAGATCTACCAGATCGTGCCTCATCGTGTGCGGGGCGACTTGCGGTCCCGCCCGCTTACTCACGAATTGGCGGTCACCGATATCGGACGGTATCCCCGGGCATACGGCCACTTCTACCGCAGGCGAAGCGGGGCGGAGGAACACATCCTCATCGTCTGCGATTCCGGCTCCGGATTCTGCAAAACAGCCACCGGGTCCCTTCTCCTCGGCCCGCGGCAGTTCGTTCTCATACCGGCAGGCACCCCGCACGAGTATGGCGCCGACGATGATGACCCCTGGACGATTTCATGGTGCCATTTCACGGGCGTCTACGGAGACATCCTCGTGCAACGACTCCCGCTCACCCGGGCGCCGTACAGCATTGCCCCGCTCACCGAAACCGAGGCACACGGACTGTTCGAGCCGGCGTTCGACGTGATGAAGCGCGGGTTTTCGCTGGAGCACCTGACGGTCGCCTCGGCCCTCATTCGGGCCGTCCTTACGGTTCTCGCCTTCGACAATCCGGCCCTGGAAGTCGGCTTCGATCGCCTCGGAAACAGGTACGTCGAGGCCGCTGTCGAGTACGTCAATCGAAATCTGGACAAGGCGATGAGCGTGGACACGATAGCGGATGCAGTCGGTCTTTCGGCTTCACGGCTCACGCAGTTGTTCCGTCGCCATGTGGGGCAGTCGCCGAAACGTTACGTACGCCGCGAGCGCGTATTGCGTGCGTGCCACTACCTGGATGCTACCGATGCTCCGATCTCTCAGGTGGCGGAACTGGTGGGATACGCCGATCCGTTGCACTTCTCGCGAGTGTTTCGTCAGGTGCTCGGTCGCTCGCCCCGTCAGTATCGGGCGCGGGAGCCGGCTTCATAGGCAGTACGACGTTGAAGGCGGTGTCTCCCGGTCTGCTGCGAAAGGTGATCACGCCCTCGTGCAGGTCTACGATGTGCTGGCACACGGCAAGGCCGAGCCCCGTGTTCGTCTTCGTGACTTTGGTGCTGAAAAAGGGCTTGAAGATATCGTCCTGCAGATCGGCCGGAATTCCGTGTCCCGTGTCCGAGATCGAGATCTCCACCTGACCGGTGTCGTGGTCCTCTTCCACGGTTAGCTTCAGAACCCCGCCGTGGAGCATGGCCTCTATCGCATTGGCGATCAGGTTGACGAAGAGCTGCTTGAGCTTGTTCTCGACGCCGTCAACATAGACCGGGCGGCCGGGAACGTAGCGGCTTACGGTTATCTGTTTGTCGCGGAGACGGTGGCCTACGAGAAGCACCACCTCATCGAGCAGACGAACCACGTCGACATGGCGTATGGGCAGCTGTTTTACTCGGGAGAATGAAAGCAAACTGCTTACCACTTCGGTGATAAGATTCACCTCGCCCTCGATTCGTTCGAGATATCCGGCCTGTTCCTCCGCTTCGTCGTTGACCTTGAGAAGCTCGAGATAGTTCTGGATAATCCCGAGGGGATTGTTTATCTCATGGGCCACGCCCGCTGCAAGCTCCGCGATCGAAGTCATCTGTTCCGCCCGCGCGAGATACTCCTTGACGAGGTCATCCATCAGCACGTTTTCGATGAAGAGAATGGTTCCGAGAGCCGTCCCCTCGTAGTTTTTGATGGGGTGACATGCGAGCCGTACCTTCCGATCCCCGGCAATCGGGACGCTCTCCCACGTGCGTGCGTCGCGCCGCTGCACCGCCGCGTGAATATCTTCCTGGTTACCTATGCCCAGATGGTGCAGAAGCGCTCGGAGCTCCGTTTCTCCCGGCTGTAGGTTCGGGTACTGCAGTAACTTTTCCGCCTCGGTATTTACCGCGAATACCCGCGTTTCGGCATCCAGTACGATGGCCGGGATTGGAAGATTCCTGATGAGCTGGTCGTTCTGTCGCCGCAGGTAGAGTGGGGCCCGATCGTCGTCGCCGTCTTGAAGGTAGGAGGTGAACTCGTAGGCCATTCGGACCAGACGTATTCTATCGAGATCACTCACACGTTCCGTTCCGATACGCTCCCCGTCTCTCAGCACGGTTACACGGTCCGCAAACTGGAATATCTCCTCGATATCCGGCGTTACAAACAGAACCGCTTTCCCGTTGGCCTTGAAGTCGGAGAGCAGGGCGAACAGCCGTTTCAGGCGATGCGGTTTGAATCGCGATGATATCTCATCGAGGATGAGAACATCCGGGTCCCGTGCCATTACGCGGACGAGCTCGATGGCCTGTTGCTGCTCCTCGGAGAGCGTTCGCAACGGTGCGTCAAAGTCGATGTCGAGATCGAGGCGGTCCAGCAGGTCACGGCAGCGGTTTCGCAGTCGGTTCTCATCCTTCCTGCGAATGATCAGCCGGTTGAGGTTGCCCACCGTCATATTGCGCCATGCGGTCAGTGCCGGCATGACCTGCAGGCGCTCCTGTATAAGTGCCACCCCGGCCTGGCGGGCACGACGCGGTGTAAGCGAGTCACGCGAAGCTCCCTTCAGCTCGTAGGTGCCCGCCTGCATCGGCTCGATCCCGCCCGCAACGTGAGCAAGCGTCGATTTTCCGGATTTGTGGTCACCGATGAGTGCATGTATCTCTCCGGCATACAAATCCAAATCGACCCCGCGGAGCGCGGTGTTCTCGCCATAGCTGTGTGTCAGCCCGCGCAGTCTTAGTAGAAGCTGCGGTTTCACGAGTTGATACCGAGACGCTTCATTTTGTTGTACAGAGTCTTGCGGTGCATGCTCAAGAGCGCGGCGGCCTCGCTCTTGACGCCGTTACACCGTTGCAGGGCCCTCAGAATCATCTCCCGGTTGACGCTGTCGTGCAGATTGTTCATACGGTCGTCGAGCGTATCGGAGACCTGCTCGTACTGTTGCGGCAGATCGTTCTCACTGACGTAGCGGGCATCGCAGAATATGACTGCGCGCTCGACGGCGTTCTTTAGCTCGCGAATATTCCCCGGCCAGCTGTGGTTGAGAAAGACACGCATAACCGAATCGGTGAAGCCGACGACATCCCTCTCGTACAGGGTGGCGAACTTGTCGAGAAAATGCTGGGCCAGGAGCGGAATGTCGGTCCGCCGCTCTCTCAGAGGAGGCAGCTCCAGCTTTACGACCGACAGGCGGTAGTACAGGTCCTCGCGGAAGCTGCCGTCGCGTATTGAAATCTCCAGATCCTTATTCGTTGCGGCGATGATTCTCACGTCGGTGGACCGGGTTTCGTTGGAGCCGAGCCGCTCGAACTCGCCCTCCTGTAGCACCCTCAGAAGCTTTGCCTGGGTGACCGTGCTGAGCTCTCCGATCTCGTCGAAGAACAGCCCGCCACCCGCGGCGGCTTCGAACTTCCCGACGCGCGTGTCCTTCGCGTCGGTGAAAGCGCCCCGCTCGTGCCCGAAGAGCTCGCTCTCCAACAACGCGTCCGGTATGGCGGCGCAGTTGACTTTGACCAGCTTGCGTCCGGCCCGTGCACTGCGGGAGTGGATTTCGCTTGCAACCAGCTCTTTGCCGGTTCCGCTCTCCCCCACGATCACGACCGACACGTCGGTGGCTGCTATGCGGGTGATTTCCTCTATCAGACGGTGCATGCGGCTGTCGCGCGTTATGATCTGTCCCGTCGGCGCGGCATCCTTACGCTGAGCCTTGCGCGTCTTTAGAGTCTCGATTTCCTCCAGCAGGTCTTTCAACGGAACGGGCTTCTGATAAAAGTTGCGCGCCCCCACTCTCATTGCCTCGACGGCATGCTCAATGGTCGCCACGCCGGAGATCATGATGACGGGCAATTCGGGTCGGATCGCGCGCACCCGCTGTAGGAGCGTCAACCCGTCGAGTCGCGGCATCTTCACGTCGAGAACGAGAAGGTCGAGATCCGTTGAGTTGAGCATTTCGACGACACGGGCCGGCTGAGTCGTATAGAGGCTGCGCAACCCGTTTCGATCCAGGAGAGCCTGGAGCGATCTGCACATCTCCTCCTGATCGTCAACTATGAGGACCGTGAAATCCATGGTGGGAGCAATTGTAGAGGCAAAATCTCAGGCGGGCAACCAGTAATTGGAATCGACGCACTGTGGAATTTTTTGCACATGTGGCGTGGCGGCCGTAACGTCGTTGCACAGTGAATGCCGAATCATCAGACCGCACCGAGTCTCATGAGGGCGCACAACGTACGATGACACAGCAAGTTGGCCGTCGGATTGCCGTCTCGGTGGAACTGGCACGTACTTTGCTTCATTCTCGGCAATACCGATAAGGAGGTAGTTCGATGAAACGACTACTGGTTTTTGTGTTGATGATCGCGATCGCGCTCGGCGCCGCGATGCCGCTGTTTGCTTCGGGCGAGCAGGAAGCTTCGTCCGGCGATGATGTTAAAATTGGGTTTCTGGTGAAGCAGCCGGAGGAGACCTGGTTTCAGGATGAGTGGAAGTTTGCAGAAGAAGCTGCCGATGACTACGGCTTCGATCTCGTAACGCTTGGCGCCGAGGACGGAGAGGTCACCCTCAACGCCATTGATAACCTGGCCGCGCAGGGCGCAGACGGATTTATTATCTGCACCCCGGACGTACGGCTCGGGCCTGCCATCGTGGCACGCGCTGAGCAGCATGGAATGAAGGTCATGAGCGTCGACGACCGTTTCGTCAATGCGGACGGCGAATTCATGGAAGACGTTCCCCACATGGGTATCTCGGCCTACGAGATCGGACAGATCGTCGGTGACGCACTCTACGAAGAGATGCAGAACCGCGGCTGGGACGTAGAGGACACGGGTGCTCTCGCCATCAGCTTCAACGAGCTCGACACCGCCCGTGAACGCGTCGAGGGCGCAACGGACGCGCTCGTGGACGCCGGATTCCCCGCCGAACGCATCTTCGACACACCGCAGCAGCGCGAAGACGTGGAGGGCGGCTTCAACGCCGCGGCCGATACGATCACCCAGCATCCCGACATCGAGCACTGGCTTGTGTTCGCTCTCAACGACGAGTCGGTGATGGGCGGCGTGCGCGCGGCCGAGGGACGGGGTTTCACTGCAGAAGATATCATTGGCGTCGGGATCGGCGGCAGCGGGTCGGCCCAGTCGGAGTTCGACAAGGACGAGATGACCGGCTTCTTTGCGACCGTCACCATTAGCCCCTACCGCCACGGGTATGAGACCGCAGAGAACATGTACAAGTGGATTGCCGAAGGTGAAGACCCCGAAAGGCTCATCTACACCGCCGGCACGCTCATGACCCGCGAAAACCAGGATGAGGTGCTTTCGGAGTTGGGTCTCGATCGATAACAACATCGAGGAGCAGTCGCCGACCCACGGAGGGGCCCCGCGGTCGTCGCGGGCCCCCTTCGGCTCACAAGCCGGCGAACGCGTGAAAGGATTTCTATGGGCGATCAACCGTATCTACAGTTTCATTCGGTAAGCAAGACCTTCCCCGGCGTGCAGGCGCTCGATGATGTCACCTTCGGTGTGGCCGAAGGGAGTGTCCATGCCCTCGTCGGAGAGAACGGGGCGGGCAAGTCGACCCTGCTGAAGGTTCTCAGCGGGGCTCATCAGCCGAACGGCGGCTCGCTCTCGCTCGGAGGTGTCGAGCACGCCTTCTCCAACGCTCGTGAGGCGCTCGAAGCCGGGATAGTCGTTATCTATCAGGAGCTCAACCTCATCCCCGACATGAGTGTCGAGGAGAATCTGCTTCTCGGCCACATGCCGACCCGCCTCGGGGTCATTGACAGGCGGGACATGCGAGCACGGGCATCTGAGGCGCTGCAGCGACTCGGAGAACCGATCAATCCGAGAGCGAAAATGCGGAGCCTGTCCATCGGGCAACAGCAGATGGTGGAAATCGCCAAGGCGCTCATGAGAGATGCCAAGGTCATCGCGTTCGACGAGCCGACGAGCAGCCTCTCTCACAAGGAAGTCGAGCTCCTGTTCAACGCCATTCGTGGCCTTCGGCAGGACGGGCGAGCCGTAATCTACGTGTCTCATCGTCTGGCCGAAGTCTTCGAGCTCTCTGATGCCGTCACCGTCTTCCGGGACGGAAAGCTCGTCGCTACGCGGGACACGCTCGAGGGCGTAGATCACGACTTTCTTGTCAAAAGCATGGTGGGCAGGTCGATTGCGGACATCTTTCACTATTCTCCGCGTCCCCACGGGGAGACAGTGCTCGAGGTCAAAGACTTGTTCGGGTACGGGTTGAGAGAACCGGTCTCGTTCAGCGTGCGAAAGGGCGAGATCCTCGGGTTCTTCGGGTTGATCGGCGCCGGTCGAACCGAGTTGTTTCGTCTTCTGTTCGGAGCGGAGCGCGCGGAGGGCGGTACGACGTCTGTGGAGGGTACGCCGGTCCGGATCAGAAACACGCATGATGCCATACGCCATGGGCTCGCACTTATGCCGGAGGATCGTAAACTACATGGTATCATCGGTGTAAGCTCGGTGGCGGAGAACATCAACCTCGCCGTCCGGCCGACGCTGGCCTCCTACGGGGGGCTCGTCATAGACGAGCGCCGCGAGCGCGAGAACGCCGACGCATTCGTAAAAAAGCTCAGAATCAAGACGCCGTCGACGCGACAGCTCATGAAGAACCTCTCCGGCGGTAATCAGCAGAAAGCGATCCTCGCACGATGGTTGAGTCGACATGCCCGCGTATTTCTCATGGACGAGCCTACGCGCGGAATCGATGTGGGAACCAAGAGTGAAATCTATTCAATCATGTACGATCTCGCCGAATCGGGTCTGGGAGTCGTTATGGTCTCGAGTGAGTTGCCTGAGATTCTCGGCGTGTGCGACAGGATCATTGTCATGAGAGAGGGTGCCATTGCCGGTGAGGTGTCGCGAGACGAGGCAACGGAAGAGCTGCTCTTGAAGCTCGCACTCCCCGACCGCGTAGGCGACCGGACTGCCCGAACGGCATAGACACACAGGAGGTAACGAACCGTGTCCACCATGTCCACAACATTTTCCGCAGCTTCCATTGGCAAGATCTGGCGCAACTCCGGCATGCTGATGGTCTTCCTGATCCTCTTCGCGATCCTCTCCCTATTCGTTCCGTTCTTCTTCACGTGGCGGAATATGGTGGGGCTGTCGCTCTCCGTTGCAACCCTCGGCATGGTCGCCTGCACCATGACTTTTGCGCTCGCCTCCGGCAACTTCGATCTGTCGGTCGGATCGATCGTTGCATTCTCGGGCGTCGCCGCCGCCGTCGTCATAAACGTCACCGGCAGCACGTTGCTCGGAATTCTTGCCGGATTGGCCGGAAGCATGATCATCGGTTTCGTGAACGGCACGGTCATTGCGAGACTGAAGATCAACGCGCTCATCACGACCCTGGCGATGATGCAGATCGTGCGCGGGCTTGCCTTCATTGTCTCCGGCGGTAGCGCGGTGGGTATTCGCAACGCCGACTTCTACGTACTCGGCACCGGAACATTTGCCGGCCTCCCCATGCCGATCTGGATCGTTATCGGGTACTTTTTGGTGTTCGCGTTCATCCTGAACAAGACGACCTACGGCCGCAACACGCTCGCCATCGGCGGTAATGAAGAAGCCGTGCGACTGTCCGGCATCAACGTCGATCGGATCAAGATCGCCATATTCAGCATTCAGGGCCTGATGACGGGGTTTGCCGGTATCGTGCTCGCCGCCCGCATGACAAGCGGACAGCCGCACACGTCGCAGGGATTTGAGCTCACCGTAATATCGGCATGTGTGCTCGGCGGTGTTTCACTCTCCGGTGGTGTGGCATCGATGACCGGAGCGCTCGTCGGTGTGCTGATCATGGGGTCCGTACAGAATGCCATGAATCTGTTGAACACACCGACGTTCTATCAGTACGTGGCGCGGGGCACGATTCTCCTGGCAGCGGTCATCTTCGATACCCTCAAGCAGGGCAAGGTCCGGTAAATGGCGGAGTGGAATAACGATGATGAGCTCTTCCGCATCGGGCGTGAGGAGCTCTACACCGCCGTCGTCGGCGATATCTGTGACCAGCTCGGGATGCGGCGGCGGTTTCTGCCGCCGGAGCTGCGACCGCTGAAGCCCGCGCCCGGCGTGCCGGTCATGCTCGGACGCGCCATGACGGTGCTCGAAGCGGATGTGTTCTCCGAGCCCGCCGGTGGATCGCCGTTCGGCTCGATGTTGAGCGCCCTCGACGATCTGCGCCATAACGAGGTCTACGTGTGCGCCGGGGCCAGCCCGCGCTACGCGCTTATCGGAGAGCTCATGGCCACGGCCATGATTGCCAGGGGGGCCGTTGGCGCGGTCGCGGACGGATACATCCGGGACAGCGAGGGAATCCTCACGCTGGATTTTCCCGTATACTCGCGCGGCTCCTATGCGCAGGATCAACGGGGCCGGGGCATCGTCATGGACTATCGGGTTCCGATCGAGATCGGCGGGATCACGATCGAACCGGGTGATATTGTTCTTGCCGACGTGGACGGGGTCCTCATCGTGCCGCAGGAGGTCGAGGTCGAAGTCTTCACCCTGGCGCTGGCCAAGGCACGTGCCGAGAAGACCGTGCAGAAGGCAATCGCCGGCGGAATGACGGCGACCGAAGCCTTCGATACCTATGGGATTCTGTAAAGGGGAGCCGCTGTGAAGATCACCGATGTCCGCGTATGGCTCGTGGAGGGAATCAAGTACAACTGGACCATGCTGAAGGTTTACACCGACGACGGAGTCACCGGCGTGGGAGAGGCTACGAACTGGCCCGGAAGTCCCGTCGTCGAGGCCGCGGCGCGACACGTGGGCGAGCGGGTCATCGGCATGGATCCACTTCGCACCGACTACGTGTGGTCGAAGCTCTACCGGGACCTCAACTGGATTGGTCCTTACGGCGCCTCACTCTGCGCTATCAGCGGACTCGACATGGCGCTTCTCGACCTCAAAGGCAAGTACTACGGGCTTCCCGTATACGAGTTGCTCGGCGGCGCCTTTCGCCGGGAGATCCTCCTCTATGCGAATTACTGGTTTACCGGCGGTGGACTGAGTGCCGCTGAATACGGGAGCGCCGCGTCCCAGGTAATGCAGGCCGGCTTCACCGGCGTCAAGTTCGACCCCTTCGCCCACACGAGCTACTTTTACGGCGATAATCTCGCGCCGAACCTGGGGCTGACCGAGAGCCAGAAGGACCTCGCCGAGGAGGTTGCCGCGGCGGTCCGTGAGGCGATAGGGCCGGAGTCGGCCATGATGATCGAGACCCATGCCATGCTGAACTTTCAGGCCGCCTGCGAGATGGCAAATCGGCTTTCGCCCTACGGGGTGACCTGGTTCGAAGAGCCCGTGGGACCTGAAAACGTGGAGACGCTCGCCGCCTTTCGCATGCGAATACCGGCGGAGGTTCCGATCTGTGTCGGTGAGCGACACTACACGCGAAGCGGCATTCGTCCCGTTCTCGAGCGCCAACTTTGCGATATCATCATGCCGGACATCACACGCTGCGGGGGGCCGAGCGAGCTAAAGCGCATGGCCACTATGGCGGAAACCTACGGGGTCCTCGTCGCCCCACACAATCCCAACGGACCCCTGTCGACCCTGGCCAGCGGTCATGTCTGTGCCGCACTGCCCAACTTTTTTCGCCAGGAGTTCATGTTCCATGATGTGCCCTGGAGGGACGAGGTGATCGACCACCCGCTCGACATCCGAGACGGGCATCTGTACCTGAGCGACCGGTCGGGGCTGGGGGCTGATCTCGTCGAGGAAGAGCTCGATCGTCATCCCGGTGTCAGGGAGATGCGGGACGGGTTCTACGTGTAAACGGGCGGGGAAGTGAGGAAGCAAGATGCCGTTGACAGTTGATCTCTCCGGAAGTGTTACAATCGTCACCGGCGTAACGAGCGGAATCGGTGCCGGCGTTGCCGAGGTTTTTGCGCGAGCCGGCTCGGCCGTCGTGGGGTGCGGCAGGCGTGGCTCCGAAAGCGAAGAAGCCGCCGCCTTTCTTGAGGCCGCGGAGCGGCGCGGTGCGTCCGCGGAGTATGTCTCGTGCGACATCTCCGATACTGACGGTCCGGCGAAGGTGGTCGCTGCCGCGGCGGACCGATTCGGGCGCATAGACTTCGTCGTCTCTAACGCCGGGCGAAATGTGTTTACGGGCATCGATGAGAGCTCCCTCGGGGACTGGCAGGAGTGCATTGATCTGAACCTGCGCTCGCACTGGTTGCTTGCCCAGGCGGTCGCACCACATCTGCGAGCCGCCGCGAAGGCACCGGTGGCGCCGGACGGTGCGGGGCCGGTGTTCATGGTGAATACCTCGAACCACGCCTATGCAACCATTCCCGGCTGCTTCCCTTACAACGTCACGAAAGCCGGCATGACGGCGCTTGTACAGTCCCTCGCGATCGAATGGGGCCCACACGTGAGAGCGGTCGGCGTGGCCCCCGGCTTCATAGAGACAGAGGCCAACGGCGAATGGTTTGCGAGATTCGAAGACCCGCAGGAAGAGCGTCGGCGCACCGAGGCAATGCATCCGGTAGGTCGGCTCGGCACGCCGGAGGAAGTGGGGGCTTTGTTCGTGTTTCTCGCCAGTCGATACGCTGCGTTCGTGACCGGCACCACGATTCTGGCCGACGGGGGGCGAAGCGCACTCATGCAGGACGGGATGAAAGAATTCGGGTGATGCCAGGCGCGGACGCCTGTGTGTCACAGAACCGAAAGCAGCAGCACGGCGCCCACGCCGATCATCGCAACCCCGCCAAGCCCCTCGAGCCCGATGTGGACGATTTGCCCGAGGCGTCCGTCGAGCGCCCCGGCTACGGCACGTTTCGAGAGTACTGCCGCGACGAGTACCGCCGTCTGCGTGACCGCCATGCCGAGGGAAAACAGGACCACGGCATACAGACCGAGTGAGACCACCCCGAGGGAAATCGCAAAGAGCAGGATCATCGCCGAGCCGACATCCGGAACCGCGGCCGAAAGCACGATTGCGGGTAGCAGGTGCAGCCGGTTGCGGAAAAAGCGGGTGAATCGGGAGATGCTCTGTGCCGTTATTGACGCTGTCGCCGACGGCGCCTCCGCAGCCAACGGCTGCGACCGCTGCGGGCCCCGAAGAGGGGTGTTGTTCCGCTCGTGTTCGCCGCGGTGATGCAGAGCTTCGCGTACAGTGGAGACAGAGACCACCATGCCGAGAAGGATTACCAGGACAGCCGTCGCTGCCTGGAGATAAACCGTAGCATTCGAAAGCGTCGCCCCGAGCGACGCCTGCAGGACGTAGTATGCGACGAGAATGACGGCCGCGGCTACGCCGGCATGCAGGGCGGCCACGGAGACACCAGCGATCACGGCATGTCGCAGAGGGGCGTCGGTGCTCACAAAATAGGAGACGAGCAACACCTTACGATGCCCCGGCAGGGCGGCGTGCACCAGGCCGTAGGCAAATGCTACGAGGCCGATGGCCGGCAGCAATCCCCAGGACGAGCCGCCGGGAGCCCGGGCGCCGCCCGGACTACCCGAACCGCCGGCCCCGCGCGCGCGACCGGAATCCGAGGCCGTCGCGGCGGAGTGGGAATGAATCAGCTCCGCGATTCGGTCGTTGAGTATGCGTTGCTGGTTTGTGAGGATCTCATTCAGCCGGGGGAACGCCGGGCTCCCGCCGAATACGGAACGGGGCGCCGGTTGCGCCGGCGGCTCGCGACCTTCGGAGCCCTCCGCGGGAGCATCGTTGCCGGTAAACGGATTCGGTTGCGCCGGGACTACAACGCAGAGGAGGAGTGTCGATAGTATAACAAGAAGGGAGATGCGAAGGAGCGGCATGAGAATCCTCCGGAATGTGTGGTTCTGGTCCGTGATATTGTCGGTAACGCTCGCGGTATGCGCTCCCGTGCGCGCCGTCGCCCATCCCCACGTCTACATGGACGCCCGCGTTGCGTTTCGTTTCGTCGGTGAGCGCCTCGACGGCTTCGAGGTCGAGTGGACCTTCGACCGAATGTTTACCGCCCAGATTGCCTTGGACTACGATACGCCGCGACACGGGCGCTTCCCCCGGGACCTCGTTGACCGTATCCAAAGCGGCGCGTTCGACAATCTCCGGCACTACGATTACTTCACCTACGTTGTCACCGACGGTCGCATCCATCCCGTTGCCGAAGTGCGAGACTTCACCGCCTTTATGCGAAACGGCCGGCTGGTATACCGCTTTTTCGTGCCCTATCACACGACTGCAGGCGAGGCGCTCCGCACGATTCGGGTGCGAATGTATGACAAGACCTTTTTCGCGGACATGGCGTTTCACGACGACGAACCTGTGACAGTCATATCTGGTGACGCCGTCCGGCACAGAACGCGAGTCTTGCGCAATGAAGACATAGAAGTCCCCTATGATGCAACCCACCCCAGTGTCCGTCGAAAAGAAGCAACCTACACGGGTATGGCTCATCCCTACGAAATCGTGCTCGAATACCGGCGCGTAGGTAGGTAGGAGAGCCCCGCCTCACCGGCGAAGAAGCCGCGACGAGTTGGCGAGGATGCCGAGATCGGGCAGCGACTGCGCCGCGGCGGCAAGCACCGGAGGTAGTATGCCGACTGCCGCGAGGCTAAGCCCCACGAGGTTGTAGGCAGCCGTGAAGCCGATATTCCCCCGCACCACGCGAAGTGTACGTTTTGCGACGGCGAGTACCTCGGGCACGAGCGACCAGTCATCACGCAGGAGTGCCACGTGGGCGGACTCCACGGCAACGTCTGTGCCGGCCCCTCCCATCGCGATTCCGACGTCGGCCTGAGCGAGCGCCGCCGCGTCGTTGACGCCGTCTCCGACCATCACCACGGTGCGGCCCTGCTGATGATACTCTTTGACGACCCTGATCTTATCTTCCGGAAGCAGCTCCGCACGGTAGGCGATGCCGAGGTCGCCGGCGAGCCGCGCGGCCGTCCGCTCCGCGTCGCCCGTGAGAAGCTCGACGGTCGGGATGCCGAGTTCCCGCACGCGGGCGAGCGCCGCGGGAACCTCCTCGCGGACACGGTCTGCGACTGCAATATGCCCCACGGCATTGCCGTTTCGGGTGACGGCGACGACCGTGGCGCCTATGGTGGCGCGCACGCCGAGGCCGGGTACGGCCGTGAACTCGGTCGGGGTCTCGAGGGTGAGGGTCCCAGTCTTATCGACGAGGAGAACATCGGCGCGATCGAGGAGCTCGATGTATTTGCCACCCTTTATGAGAAGGCCCCGCCGGGCTGCTGCGCCGACAGAGGCGAGCATCGCGATCGGTGTGGCAAGGGCAAAGGCGCAGGAGCAGGCGACCACGAGGACGGCAACGGTGGCAAGCGCGTCACCGCTCGCGATGAAAGTTGCCGCGGCCACGAGGGCCACCACCGGGAGGTAGTAGCCCGAGAATCTGTCGGCCACCCTCTGAACGTCGCTGCGGTTGGCCTCCGCCTCCTCTACCATACGTACGACTTTGCCGAAGGTGGACTCCGCCCCGATACGCTCGGCCCGGACCCGCAGCGCGCCGAGCTGCGGAATGGTCGCCGTTCCCGACACGATGGTGCCGTCTACGGGGATCCGCTCACCAGGGCGCACGATAACGGTGTCGCCGGCGACCATTGCGGCGACGGCGTCGAAGAGACCGAGCCACTCGCCGACGACCACGATGAAGAGAATCGCCCCGAAGGCTATCCCGAAGAGGGAGAGCACCTGCCGCGTGAGGTCGTGTCCGCGGGACGCCGCCCCCTCGGCTGCGGCTCCCGACGCGGCGCCCCCCGGCCTCGCCACGCCCGTCGTCGGACTCGCGGGGCCCTTCGCGGGAAGGGCAACGAGGGAGGGGACCCGGCCACCGGCGCCCTCGGCGGGCCCCGCGCCACCGCAGAGAAAAGCTTGTAGCGGGGTCGGCGAGCGTGCTACATTATGGATAACGTAAATACCCGTTTACACTTCCTGGGAGGGGAATGGCACGGTCAAGCGCGGCAACCTACGACGAAAGTAAAATCAAGACACTGTCCTCGCTCGAGCACATCCGGCTTCGCACCGGTATGTACATCGGCCGACTCGGTGACGGCACGAGCCTCGACGACGGCATCTACGTCCTCCTCAAAGAGGTCATCGACAACTCGGTCGACGAGTTCATCATGGGCCATGGCGATGCCATCCGCATCGTGGTGAGCGACGAGCTGGTTAAAGTCCGCGATTACGGCCGCGGCATCCCCCTCGGTAAGGTCATCGAGTGCGTATCGGTCATAAACACCGGCGCCAAGTACAACGACGATGTCTTCCAGTTTTCGGTAGGTCTCAACGGCGTGGGCACGAAGGCGGTGAACGCCCTCTCCTCGCACTTCCGCGTGGTCTCCTTTCGCGACGGGAAGTACTTCGAGGCGGTCTTTCAGCAGGGACAGAAGCTCTCGGATCGCTCCGGCAAGGCGCCCAAAGAGCGAAACGGGACCTACGTCGAGTTCACCCCCGATCCCGAGATCTTCGGTGAGTATCACTACCAGGACGACTTCATCGAGCAGCGGCTGTGGAACTACGCGTGCCTCAACTCAGGGCTCAGTCTCTATCTCGGAAAGAAGAAATTTCACTCCAAGAACGGCCTCTACGACCTCCTCAAGGGCGAGGTCGGCACCGAGGCCATCTACGAGACCGCTCACTACCGCGGCAAGCAGCTCGAGTTTGCCTTCACCAGCACAAACAACTACGGAGAGACGTACTTCTCCTTCGTAAACGGGCAGTTCACCTCCGACGGCGGCACCCACCAGAGTGCCTTCCGCGAAGGCCTCTTGAAGGGCGTAAACGACTACTTCAAGAAGAACTACTCGGGCCTCGACGTCCGCGAAGGGGTTGCGGGTGCGGTTGCGGTGAAGCTGCAGAACCCGGTCTTCGAGAGCCAGACCAAGAACAAGCTCGGCAATACCGAGATCCGCGGTTGGATCGTCGGTGAGGTGAAGGACGCTGTCACCGACTTCCTGCACAAGAACACCGACGCGGCGCGCAAGCTCGAGGACAAGATCGTCCACAACGAGAAGCTTCGGAAAGAGCTGAACGCGGTAAAGAAAGAGGCCAAGGAGGCGGCCAAGCGGGTCGCGCTCAAGATTCCGAACCTCAAGGACTGCAAGTACCATCTGCAGGATGGCGCCAAGGGCCACGAGTCGACGATTTTCATCACGGAGGGCCCATCGGCGGCCGGCTCCATGGTCTCCGCACGTGATGTCTACCTGCAGGCCATCTTCGCGTTGCGTGGCAAGCCGCAGAACATGTACGCGAAAAAGCGGGCGGATATCTACAAGAACGAGGAGCTCTTCAACATGATGATGGCCCTCGGCATAGAGAACGACGTAGAGAACCTCCGCTACGACCGCATCGTGATTGCAACGGACGCCGACCACGACGGCTTCCACATCCGGAACCTGCTGCTCACCTTTTTCCTCAACTACTTCGAGGAACTCATTGTCGCGAACCGGGTCTACATCCTCGAAACGCCGCTCTACCGGGTGCGCAACAAGAAGGAGACCATCTACTGCTACAATGACTCCGAGCGTGCCGCGGCACTCGAGAAGCTCTCCGGCGCTGAGACCACCCGCTTCAAGGGCCTCGGGGAGATATCCCCGTCGGAGTTCGGCCAGTTTATCGGCGAGGACATCCGCCTCGTGCCGGTGAACATCAAGTCCATAAAGGGCGTGCAGCAGACCCTCGGCTTCTACATGGGCAAGAATACGCCTGAGCGCCGCACCTATATCATGGAGAACCTGGTCTGATGGCATACGTCGGCACGGTGTTCAACGATAACTTTCTCCACTATGCCTCCTACGTGATAAAGGACCGTGCGATTCCCGACGTAGAGGACGGCCTGAAGCCCGTGCAGCGGCGTATCCTCCACACCCTCTTCGAGATGGACGACGGGAAGTACCACAAGGTGGCAAACGTCGTTGGCTACGCGATGCGCTACCATCCGCACGGCGACGCCTCCATCTACTCCGCCCTGGTGGTCCTCGCGAACAAGGACCTCCTCATCGACAAACAGGGCAACTTCGGCAATCTCTTCACCGGCGACGAGGCCTCGGCCTCGCGCTACATCGAGTGCAAGATAAACCCGCTTGCCAAGGAGCTCCTCTACAACCCCGAGATTACCACCTTCGAGGACTCCTACGACGGCAGAAACCGCGAGCCTGCGGTCTTTCCCGCCAAGGTGCCCCTGGTGCTCATCCACGGCGCCGAGGGGATCGCGGTTGGCATGTCGACGCGGGTGCTTCCGCACAACTTCGCGGAAGTCCTGCGGGGCATGGTCGACGTGCTGAACGGCCGGGAGGTCGAGCTCTTCCCCGACTTTCCCACCGCCGGCCTCCTCGATGTCTCCGGTTACGCCGACGGCACCGGCAAGGTGCTCGTGCGCGCGAAGCTCGACACTCGCGACCCCAAGCGCATCGTCATCCGCGAGCTTCCCTTCGGCTCCACGACGGAGAGCCTCATCGCCTCCATTGAGCAAGCCGCCAAGCGTGGGAAGGTGAAGATCGCCGGCATAAGCGACTACACCTCGGAGGAGGTGGAGATCGAGATCAAGCTCGCCCGCGGGGTGTACGCCAACGACGTCATCGACGCTCTCTATGCCTTCACCGACTGTGAGACGGCCATCTCGGTGAATCCGCTTGTCATTCGCGATAACCGCCCCGTCATCATGCCGGTGAGTGAGATCATCGCCTACCACTCGGCGAAGCTCGTGGAGATCCTCCAGCGCGAGCTCGAGCTCGAGCGGCACAAGCTGCGCGAGAAGTATCATGCGCGGACCCTCGAGCGTATCTTCGTCGAGGAGCGCATCTACAAGAAGATCGAGGAGATGAAAACCGAGCGTGCGGTCATAGAGGCCGTTCTCAAGGGCTTCGAGCCCTTCAAGGCCGAAATCCCGCGTGAGGTCACCGAGGAGGATGTGGAGCGACTTTTGAAAATTCCCATCCGGCGAATCTCGCTCTACGACATCAACAAGGCCCGCGAGGAAATGGAGCGGATCACCGCGCGGCTCGCGGAGATCAAGAAGCACCTCTCAAACATCACCGGCTATACGATCGACTACCTCGGCGATATCATCGCGCGGGTCGGCGACGACTTCGGCCGTCGCACGAGCCTCACGTCCTTCGAGAAGGTGGATGTGCGCGAGGCGGCCCAACGGGACCTCACCCTCCGCTACGACGGAAACACCGGTTACCTCGGCTACGAGGTCACCACGGGCAGTAAACAGTTCGATGTCTCCGTCTATGATCGGGTGCTCGTCGTGCAGCGTGACGGCACCTACTACGTCAGAAACGTGCCGGAGAAGCTCTTCGTGGGGAAGGGGATGCTCTTCTGTGACCGCGGCGAGAAGGAGGAGGTCCCGAAGCACACCTTCTCCCTCCTGTACCGGAACGCCACAGGCGAGACATACCTCAAGCGATTCCGGATCGAAACCTACATCACCGACCGCGAGTACTCCATGCTTCCCGACGGGTGCAAGGTGCTCGACCTCACCACCGACGAGCGGAAAGTGGCCCGCCTGCAGTACAAGCCCAAACCACGTCTCAAGAAGCTCGAGGAGATCTTCGACCCTGCGGAGCATCTCGTGAAGAGCGTACGCGCGGCCGGCGTGCGCCTCTCGACCAAGGACCTGAAGAGCGGGGGCTTCGTGCTGAAGCGCGCCGGCGGCTCGAAGGGCACAAAAAAGAGCTGAGCCGCATGTGCGGCCCAGCTCTTCGGGTGTAATCGCTGTCGTTGTATAATGCTACAGGTGTGTAGGGCTCGGCTCAACTAGAAGCGGCGATCGTTCCGCGGCTTGGCGGGGTTGACCTTGAGCTGTCGGCCGTCGAAGTCCTGGCCGTCGAGCGCGCTCTCTGCCGCCTGGGCAGCTTCCTCCG
>CAZVXU010000003.1:0-4990 GCA_964631585.1 uncultured Spirochaetaceae bacterium
GGACAGCAGCAACAGCAGGCCAAAGTCGACCCCGCCTACTCGCCCGACGGCTCGCGAATCGTCTTCGTGGCAACCCATGACGGCGATCCGGAGCTCTACATCGCCGACGCCGACGGCAGCAACGTGACGCGACTCACCGATAATGACGCAGTCGACGCGAGCCCGCGATGGGCGCCGGACGGCTCTCACCTGCTATTCGTCTCAGACCGCGACGGCGATTTCAATATCTACACCATGCGGCCGGACGGTTCCGGCGTCGAAATGCTCGACCTGCCGCTTCCGAGCGGGGGACAGCCGCAGCAGTAGGCAACGGCGGGGACGGAGGATGAACGGGGAACGGCCCGCCGGGGACGGAGGTTCAACGTGAGCGATCATTACGACGTAGCGATCGTCGGGGCAGGAATCTCGGGGCTCATCTGCGCCAACTATCTCGCCCGCGCGGGCAAACAGGTTGTGCTCCTCGAGCAGAATCATCAGCCGGGCGGCAACATGTCCGGGTTCCGCAGGCGCGGGTTCTACTTCGACGCCGGAGATCAGTCCTTCGAAAGCCTCGGCATCGTCTTCCCCATCCTCCGCGAGCTCGGGCTCTATGACCCGGCAGATTTCACGCAGCTTCGCTACCGTATGGTCTCCGAAGATTTCGACTTCTATCTCGACTCCATCGACGGCGTGGAAGATGCACTCACAGAGGCCTTCCCGCGGGAGACCGCGATACCCGAGATATTCGATGAAGTGCGGCGCGTGTCGCGATTCCTCGATGAAAACTACGACCCCGGGAGCTTCCCGATCCTCAACGATTTCCGCCTGCGCCACCTTCTCCCTGCGGCAAAGTGGCTGCCACGACTGAGGAAGTGGCTGACCTTCCGCTACCGCGAGAGAATCTCTTCGCGCATCGCCGACCCGTCGCTTCGCACCTGGTTCACCCACATCGGTTACCGGCGCATGCCCTTCCTGTTCTTCGCCGGGTTCTGGCATATCTGGATCAACGATTACTGGTACCCGAACGGCGGGATGCAGCCCTTTCTCAACAAGCTCGCGACATCATTCGGGGAACACGGCGGAGAGATCCGCTACAAGACGATGGTCGATCACATCGATGTTGATGAGCGTTCGCGCCGCGCGCGGGCCGTGGTGACCGCGACGGGAGAGGAGATCCTCGCCGATCAGATCGTGTACGCGGGCGACTACAAGCGCTTCGTCGGCAGTATCCTCGACGAGCGTCATTTCAAGCCGCGCTTCGTGAAGAAGCTCCGCGAGGCCGACCTCACTGAAGAAATCTTCAGCGTCTACCTCGGGCTCGACATGTCGCCGGAGGAGCTCATCGGGTACGTCGGCACTCAGCACGTGTTTCTCTTTCCGAACTACGACGTCATTTTTCCCGACGAGAACTCACCGCGCGACGTGCACAGCCGCATGTGGATTGCGCTCAATGTTTTCCACGGGGAAAACGATGAGGCCGCGCCGGAGGGCAAGTCGACACTCGTCCTCCAGACCTACAGCTCCTACCGCTGGGAGAACTACTGGCACAACGCCGGCGATTCCGACGAGCGACGGGAGGAATACAGCCGCTTCAAGCAGGAGATCGCCCAGGAGCTCATCACCACCGCAGAGCGCCTCATCCCGGGTCTTTCGGAGCGCATCGAGTACCTCGACGCCGGCACGCCGCTCTCGCTCAAGCGCTACACCCGCAACACCGACGGCTCCACCGGCGGGTGGTGCTACGACGACAAGGTCTCGCCGGCGTACCGGAGTCCGGGATTCAATATGTTCAGAACACCGTTTGCGAACCTGCACGCGGCGGGGCATTACGCGCTGTGGCCCGGCGGAGTGATATCGGCGGCACTCAGCGGCCGCATGGTGGCGAACCGGGTGCTCGGCCGGCGGCTTCTCGCGCGCATGGAGCAACCGTGACGCATGAGGTATCAAGAACCGTGTTGGTGAAGTTCGAATAAATCCCTGGAGGATGGAGAGCTTTCCGCAATCCGAGCCGCCGGGCGATCTCGGACAGCGCGTTTTACCTGCAACACTCTCCGCAGCCTGAACTTGCGCGCGCGCTCACCAACACGCTGCTATATACCTCCCTACTCCTGTATGAGCTCCACGACCTCCGCGGGTCTCTCCGCGTTGGCGAGCGCGCGGCAGAAGGCGTCGGAGCGAGTGAGGCGGGCAATCTCTGAGAGCGCCTCGATGTGCGGCCCCGACTGATCGGGGGCGGCGAGAAGCAGGAAAAAGAGCTTCGAGGGGTTCCCGTCCTGTGCATCGAAATCAACGCCGTTGGGGGCGATCCCGATGGCGACGGTGAGCCGATCGACCGCATCGGTTTTGGCGTGGGGCACGGCGATACCCTTCTCGAGTCCCGTGCTGCCCCGCCCCTCGCGCTCGAGGAGCGCCCTGTAGGCGGATTCTGCATCGGTGAGATCACCGGCGTCGGCGAGCAACTGTACGAGCTCGCGCAGGATGTCGGGCTTGTTGCGGCCCTCGAGGGGCACCTTCACAACATCTTCACGTATCTGATCAATCAACGCCATTGTGCTATTCCTCTGCTCCGTACTCGAACATGTCCCACACCCGCTCCTGATCCTTCACGATGAGGACCGAGCAGCCGACGCTGCGCATGGCCCGCTCGGACTCGTTGTAGAACTCATCGCGGCGGCTCCGCGCGTGCGCGAGCTCGCCGATCACCAGTAGATCGATTTCCTGCTCGCGAACCATCTTCGTCACTTCCTGGTGAACGCTGCCGCTCGCGGTCAGCGTTCGGAGGGGCACGCTTTTCTGATCAGCGAGATCCTTCACGTGCTTCAGATACCGGTCGGCATCCGAGTGAAGGTCCGCCTCGTACTCCTCCTCCTCGGCCTCGACGAAGATACGCGTTTTCAATAGCTCGTTCAAGGCGCGCGTGTTGATGACATACGCAGCGATAAGCTCCGCACCCGAGGACCCGGCGAGAAGGATAGCGTACTGTGCCGCCGTGATGGACTCCTCCGTCCCGTCTACGAGGACGAGGAGTCGTCGGATTGGCCCTGCCATTGTGCCTGCTCCTTTGCTTCGAGGCGAGATTTCACCATCTTCATGAGAACGAACATGTCGCGCTCGTTCTCCTCGAGGCGTTCCTGTATGATCTTCACCGTTTCATTCAGCTCGGGGATGGCGATCTTCTCGAGGGCGTTGACCTTGCGAATGGTCTTCTTGACCTCGCGCGCGAGGCGCATGATCGACACCTTGAGCTCCGCGAGTCGGCCGACGATCTCGAGAACGTCGCGGAACCTCGCGACGGCCTCGTCCACCCGGAATGTCGTACGGTAGGTCGAGTAGTACGGCGCGTGCTCGGAAAACGTCGTCTCAACGACGGGCAGCCGGACCCCCATCACCCTGCGCTGGCTGAGCTCGATGTCCGCCTCGATGTTCACCGCCGCCGCAAGCCGCCCGGTCTTGAGCTTCCCCATGGAAACCGTCGCGCTCCTGAGCGCATCATGCGCCTGGCCGAGCGCCTCGTCGGCCTCTCGCTGAACCTCCTCGGCCTGATCGACGAGGCCGAGAAGCTCGATAACGAGAATGTTTCGCTTCTGGTCGAGGAGCTCGTAACCGAGCTCGGCAAACTTTAACTCCTCCCGGAGCGACATGAGGTTCGTCTTGGTGGGAGCAACGTTTCGCGCCGTACTCATCCTCCGTAGTAGGTCTCGATCTCTTCCTGTGTCACGCGGTGGAGCTCGTCGGCGGGAAGATTTCGAAGCGCCTGCCAGCCGAGATCGAGGGTCTCCTCGATCGTGCGCTCCTCGTACTGCCCCTGAGAGACGAACTCCTTCTCGAACGCGTCGCCGAACTTCAGATACTGCGAATCGAGGGGGGTGAGCTCCTCCTCTCCGATAACGGAGGCGAGGTTCCGTACATCCTTCACGTAACTGTAGGCCGCAAAGAGCTGGCTCGCAAGGTGCGGGTGGTCGGCGCGGGTGAGTCCCTCCCCGATCCCGTCCTTCATGAGCCGGGAGAGCGACGGCAGCCCGGCGATGGGCGGGTAGATCCCGCGTCCCGCCATCTCACGCTCGAAGACGATCTGCCCCTCGGTAATATAGCCGGTCAGATCCGGCACCGGATGAGATATGTCGTCATTGGGCATGGTGAGAATGGGAAGCTGGGTGATCGAGCCCTCGCTTCCCTCGATGATGCCCGAGCGCTCGTAGATCTCCGCGAGGTCGGAGTAGAGATAGCCCGGATACCCCTTTCGCGAAGGTATCTCCCCGCGCTGGGTCGAGATCTCGCGAAGCGCCTCGCAGTAGTTCGTCATGTCGGTCATGACAACGAGCACGTGCATGCCGCGGTCGAAGGCGAGGTACTCGGCGAGGGTCAGAGCCGTGCGCGGGGTCACGAGGCGCTCGATCGATGGATCGTCTGCGAGGGAGAGGAAGAGCGCGACCGAGTCCTGCACACCCGCCTCCTCGAAGCTGCGGGTGAAGTACTGGGCCACATCGTGCTTGACGCCCATCGCGGCAAACACAACCGCGAAGTTCGTCTCCCCGCCGCGGATCTTTGCCTGCCGGGCGATCTGGGCGGCGAGCGCGTTGTGCGACAGGCCGTTCCCGCTGAAGATCGGCAACTTCTGCCCCCTGATGAGCGTGTTCATGCCGTCAATGGCGGACAACCCCGTCTGGATGAAGTCGCGTGGATAGCGACGCGAGGTCGGGTTGATCGGGCGGCCGCTTATGTCGCGCTCGACCGCGCCCACCGGCGGCGGACCTCCGTCCCTCGGTGCGCCGACACCGTTGAAGACGCGGCCGAGCATGTCCGTACCGACCGACACCGACAGGGGCTCGCCGCGGAACCGAACGCGGGTACCGGGCATGGTGAGCCCGGAGGTACCCTCGAAGATCTGTGCAACCACGTAGTCGTCTGTGGTCTCGAGCACCATCCCGAGCCGCGCATCGCCGTCCTCGGTCACGCACTCGACGAGCTCGCGGTAGCCGACCGGGTGGGTCTTCCGGACGAACACGAGCGG
>CAZVXU010000003.1:5090-6844 GCA_964631585.1 uncultured Spirochaetaceae bacterium
CTCCAGTCTGTCGATCGAGCGCTCGAGCCGTGCCTGAAGTTTGTCGATCTGGTCGAGGTCGTCGTTTGCAACGTTCATCTTCATACGATTTATGTCTGTGAGCACCTTCATCCGTCTGATCTGCACCAGCGTTACCCCGTTCTTGATGGCGCCCGACCCCCGCCGCCAGTAGGTGAGCACGAGCTGCAGCATCTTCAACTGCTTCTCCACCGTGGAGTAACGGTCGATCTCGTCGAAGGCATTCTGTTGCAGGAACGCGTTCTTGAAGAGGGTCGATACCTCGAGGACAAAGCGCTGGCTGTCGGGGAGCGCGTCGGGGCCCACAAGCTTCACGACCTGCTGGAGACGGACCTCGCGCTGGAGGAGGTCCATAATCTCGCGGCGATCATCGAGCCAGTTCGCCCCGGCGTGCTCCTCCCACCACATGGCGAGGTCATCGACGTACTCACTGTAGCTGTCGAGCCAGGAGATGGCGGGATAGTGGCGCGCATTGGCGAGCTGGCGGTCGAGCGCCCAGAACCCGCGCACGAAGCGCTTGGTGTGCTGGGTCACCGGCTCGGAGAAATCGCCGCCCGGGGGACTCACCGCACCGATAATGGACACCGAACCCGGCGCCCCGGCAAGCGACTCGAAGCTCCCGGCGCGCTCGTAGAACTCCGCAATGCGCGTGGGGAGGTAGGCGGGAAAGCCCTCCTCCGCGGGCATCTCCTCCATGCGCCCGGAGAGCTCGCGCAGCGCCTCCGCCCACCGGGAGGTCGAGTCCGCCATGACCGCGACGTCGTAGCCCTGGTCGCGGTAGTACTCGGCAAGTGTCACCCCGGTATAGATGCTCGCCTCGCGCGCGGAGACCGGCATGTTCGAGGTATTGGCGATGAGGATAGTGCGCTCCATGAGGCTCTGTCCCGTGCGCGGGTCCACAAGCTCGGGAAACTCGGTGAGGACATCGGTCATCTCGTTGCCGCGCTCACCGCATCCGATGTAGACGATGATGTCCGCGTCGCACCATTTGGCAACCGCGTGCTGCGTCATCGTCTTCCCGGTGCCGAAGCCGCCGGGTATCGCAACCGTCCCGCCTTTCCCGAGCGGAAAGAGCGTATCGATGACCCGCTGCCCGGTGACAAGCGGCGTGTCGATGGGATTCCGCCGGCTCGTCGGCCGCGGACGGCGAATCGGCCAGCGCTGCATGAGCGAAAGCTTGCGCGTCTTCCCCTCCCCGGCATCCTCCGCGCCATCCTCCGTCCCTACCACCGCGACCGTATCGGTGACCACGTACTCGCCCTCGGGCTCCACCGACTCGAGCCGTCCCCGAACATCGGGCGGCACGAGAATGCGGTGCTCAATGCGCTCGGTCTCCTGCACCGTGCCGAGCACCTCTCCGCCGTGGACCTCCGTCCCCGCCTCGAGCCGCGGCACGAAGTGAAGCTGCGCCTCGCGGTCGAGGCCGGGCACCTGAATGCCGCGTGCTATGAACTGGTCGCTCACATCGCGGATGCGCTCGAGCGGCCGCTGAATGCCGTCGTAGATCGTCCCGATGAGCCCCGGGCCGAGCTCCACCGAGAGCGGCATGCCCGAGCCGTAGACCTCCTCGGTGGGCCGCACACCTGTGGTGTCTTCGTAGACCTGCACGATCGCGCGGTCGCCGGTGAGCTTGACGATCTCGCCGACAAGGCGTGCCTCACCGACGAACACGAGCTCCATCATCATGGCGTCGGTAACACCTCGAACGTCGATGACGGGGCCGTTCACCCGCGCGA
>CAZVXU010000003.1:6944-49037 GCA_964631585.1 uncultured Spirochaetaceae bacterium
ATCATGGCGTCGGTAACACCTCGAACGTCGATGACGGGGCCGTTCACCCGCGCGATGTGTCCAATGATGCGCTCGCTCATCCTCCGTCCCCGCTTTCGCCGCCGTCCGCGTCGTCTGTGAAGAGAATTTCGTACACGAGCCGCCGAATCTCCGTCTCGTGCCGGCGGATGCGCGAATCCACGCGGTTGTCGTAGAGCGTCCGCCCGTCCGGCGAGGAAACGACGACCCCGGGTGAGCCGCCGTGCGGTTCGCCCGCCGCGGTGAGGATCACATCCCGGCCGCCGACCTCCCGCGCGGTCCGCTGCGCCTCCTCTAAGAGCTCATCGAGAAGCCCCGTCTCGCCTGCGGCCACCGAGACGGTGAGCTCCGTCCCCTCGAGTCCGAGGGCTCCCTCGACGATCCACCCGATCATGGCCTGCCGATAGGCATCAGAGCCCTCACGGCCCATCTCGAAGATGCGCTCGCGCGCGCGCCGCTGCACCGCGGCAAGCACGTCACGGCGGCGGGCGAGCTCACCTCGCCGCTGCGCCCGGCTGATCTCCGCATCGGTGCGCCGGTTGATTTCTTCGATGCGCTTCTTCGCCTCCGAGCTTGCATCATCTTTGACGCGCTGCACGCGCCCGGAGAGCAGCATGCGCCGGTCCTCCACCCGCGACTTCGCCTCACTTCGGACCTTCTCCGCTTCCTCTCGGGCATCCGCGAGGATTCCGTCGATGATCTGCTTCGCGTCCTGATTCCTGTCGGCTTTCCTGTCGGCGCTATTCCTGTCGGCCTTCGACTCGGTCATTACAAGTTCATTCCAATCGCCTGGTTCACCATCTCACGGATCGTGGGCCGGTTGGGCTTTCGCCCCTGCGGCCCCGGGATCTCGAGGATCAACGGAAACTGCTCTGAGAGCATGTACTCATCGACCCGCTCGCGGACCATGTCGGCTGCATCCTCGGTCATGATGACGATGCCGGCATCGCCGGAGAGCGCATTCCTGAACGCAGTCTCCGTCTCGGCGGCCGAGGAAACCTCCGTCCCCTCCACGCCGGCGAGCGCAAAGCCGAGCACCGTGTCTTCATCACCAATCACGTGATAGCGCATCGGCTCAGACACGCCCCAGAATGATGAGCGCCGTAATGAACCCAAAGACCACGAGACCCTCGGCCAGTGCGATGAAGATCAGCGCCTGCCCGGCGACCTCCGGTTTCTCGCTGATCGCTCCCATGGCCGCCGCGCCGACATTTGCAATGCCGATTCCCGCGCCGAGGGCCCCGAAGCCGAAGGCCACTGCCGCCGCGATGAAGCCGAACTTGGCCACGCCCGCCTCGGTCTCGGTCATGGGTCGCTCCTCCGCGGCCGGCTCCTGCGCGTAAACCTGCACCGCCGAGACGGCGCCAAACATCCCGAAAAGTGCCACCAGGAACAGGATGGACCCGGCTACCCTGCGGCGAAACCGCTGCTTCTCACTCTGCATTCATTTCCTCCTCAAGCTCGTCCCGCAAGCGATATCGGTCTGTACACCTCCCCGGACCCGGAGAAGTACCTGGAGAAGAACTCGTAATAATTCAAACGAAGTGATTGGATCCCGGCGGAGAGGCCCTCGAGCCCAATGACAAGGGCATTCCCGAAGATCAGAATCAATATAGAGAACACCGAGTATCCTCCGTCCCCGGCTGCAAGTGATGCAATCTCGAAGAACGCGGTCATGAGCGTCACGTGGGCGATCCCGAGCCCGGCCACACGCATGAACGACAGCGTGTTCGCGAGATAACCGGAGGCGACCTCCAGGAGCTCGAGGAGCCAGTTCATGACCGCGGCAACCGTCGCGGAAGCGATCCCGCGCGGGGGTCGGGCCTCGGCGCCGCCGCTGTTCTCGGCCCCGGAAAACAGCGCCTCCGCCGGCTCCTTGAGGAGCAGCAGAAGCGCCGGCACGACGAGCGCAACGGCAAGCTCCGTCCCTCCGGGAAGCTGCCGATAGCCCGACTGAACGAAGTGGTAGGCGGTGTAGATGCCGCCGGCGTAGAGCCACGCGGTCACGAGGCCCGCCCGGTCGAAGATCACCTCGAGCCAGTGCCGTCGGCGGGCAAGGTTGATCCAGTTCAGGACGAATCCGGTGCCGATGACTGCGATGCCGAGATAGATTGTAAGGGCGAGAATGTCGAAGATCGAGGTGATCGCTCCCTCGCCGCCATGCCCGCTGACGACGCCGTGGAAGTCGAACCAGATCGGCGGAAGCCATTGCATGCCGAAGTAGGCCCCGAAGAGCACGCCGAAAATGATGGCTGACGCGGCGCACCAGACGAGCAGTCCGAAGAGCTCCCTCGTGCGCCCCTGCACGCGCTGGCTCCTGAGACCGAAGATCCCTGCGATCAGCAGGACCGCCCCGTGTCCGGCGTCGGCAAACATAAGGCCGAACATGGTGAGATATGCCACCGCCACCAGGATGGTGGGATCTACCGTCCCGTAGGCGGGGGTCCCGTAGTTCTCCACGAGCATCTGGAAGGGCTTCAGGATCTTCGGGTTTTTGAGGCGCACGGGAACTCGCACCTGCTCATGTTCTTCGACCTCGCGCCCGGCGTGCCAGGTGAGGTAGCAGCGCCCGCCGCTTGCGCGCCGCACCGCCTCGTCGACCCGCGCCACGTGCTCCTGGGGAACCCAGCCAGAGAAGACCACCGTTCGGTCTGTGTGTTCGAAGTAGGAACGAACGTCGAGGACGAGCTCGCCGTGGCGAAGGTCGCCCCACACACGCTCGAGCTCCTCCCGTCGCCGGGCGACCACTTCCTCGACCTGCTCTCCGATACGCTCCTGCTGCTCTCGCGCCGCGTCGAGCTTTTCCCCCACGCCGGCTGCCTGCACGTCCTTGGAAATCTCGTCGGTGGCGGGCAGGTCGATGTCTTCCCAGCCGTTGCGCTTGCGGATCTCGGCAATCGAAGCCGCGTTCCGCTTGAGCGTCAGCAGAAGCATCTCCACGCGATCCTCCGTCCCTCCGAGCTCCACGTCGGTTGCGGGATAGGAGGCGAGCTCGCGGCGAAGCTCGTCGATCCGGTCCCGGGGGACAGAGCCCGCGCGAACATCGAGATAGCTGTGACCACCTGACGACTGTGCCGCGCGGCCGGCTTCGGCGTAGACTGCGACCTGTCGGTCGAGCTCCTCGAAACGCATGATCTGCTGCTGAAGCTCTCGCTGCCGGGCGCGGAGCGTTTCGATTTCTTTTCCAACCTCGTCCAGGAGCTCCTCGACGCTGTCCACATCGACGTCCTCCGTCCCCGACCGAGACGGAACGGAGGCCGGCACCTTGATGCCACCGGTGGCGAGCGTCGATTCCACGCGCCGGCGGACCTCGGCAATGCGCCGGCGCTCCTCGCCCACCGCCTCGGCGCGCAAGCTGTGCGAGCGGTCGAGGTCGCGCACATCCACGAAGTGGAGGACGCCGAGGTGAAGGAGTTCGCGCGAGAGCGCATCCGCGTCGGCGTCGAGGACGGCGGCCACGAGATATCGCATGCGCGAGGGGAACATCACAGGGCGGCCTCCAGTGCCTCGCGCTCGAGGCCGTAGTACAGACCGTTAAGCACCGCGGATATCCGTCGCAGTTGCCGCTGTGAGAGCACGAAATAGGAAAGCACCACTGCCATGGTAAAGGGATAGGCTCCAAGCGATCGATGCACGAGCCGATCGGTCTCCTCTTCGAGCGCCGCCTCGATAAGCTCGAGCTCGCGAACCTCGCGTCCCTCCGCGCGCCCGCCGCCCCGACCGAGCTCTTCGAGCATCACCCCTGTCGGCCGGCCGGATTGCAATGCACGCTCGAGAGTGCGCGAGTCGAAGGTTCGCCCCCCGGGGACGAGCCCGGCCCGGATATCCTGTTCGGAGAGGTTGTAGTAGCCGAGTGCTCGCGCAATCCAGGAGACGTTCTCCCTGTCGGCCTCGAGGGCCACGAATGAGAGTGCGGCCTCCCGGTCGGGCCGCGGCAGCTGCTGTGCAAGGGCGAGGAGCCGGCTGAGATAGTCACGGTCAAGTGATCGCTCCACGGAGAACAGAGAGCCACTCGACTGCACCCGATCGATGGTGGCCGAAACCGCATCCGCGTAGGGTGTGTCCGCGAGCGCACGCGGTATGTCCCCCGGAGCTGCGGCGTTCGCGATTGCGTCATAGTCGATGGAGCGGTGTACGCCTTCGCGGGACAGATAACCGATCTTCGTCTCGACGTGTTTTCCCCGCACGGCACGCTCGAACCACAGGCGCAGCGCCGTCTTCAGATTCTCGATCTCGTAGCGATCGCACAGGGCCTCGACGAACTCCCGGCGCACGCCCTCGAAGTGGCGCTCGACGTCGAGGAGGGTCTGCACCTCGCGGTGGTAGAGCTTCTGCTCGCACATGCGCACATCGCCGGTATCCCGGTACGCCGCGGCGACGTCGTCGAAGCCCTGACCCTCGAGCTCGGAGACCGCTTCGTCGACCGAAGCCGATCCGGCAATCGAGCGAAAGAAAGCCTCATCGAGCATTTTGCCGATGCGTGCCCGCAGTTTCGCGTTTATGTAGTTGTAGGTCCAAAGTTGGCCCCGCATCTATCGTTCGTATTCCGGTGTGAGCAGAAGCTCCGTCACACGCTCGAGCGCCTCGTCGACGCGATCCGCGTGCTCGTCTATGTACTGTTCGGCGCTACGCTCGTTCGAGAGAGCAGACTCGAGCCGCTTCTGCGCCTCATCCCTCGCCGCGTCCACGCGCTCGCGGAGAACCTGCGCGGCTTCTTCCCGCGCCTGGGCAAGGGCGTCGCGTTCCTCAGCATCGAAGGACGAGCGGATCTCATCGGCCTCGGCGCGGGCGTCGGAAACGATCTGCTCAGCCTGCCGCTCCGCCTGCACGATTTCGTCGACAATCTCGAACATGGTGTCTCCTCCATCGACTATATACGCCGCACGCTCAGCCTATCAAGGGACGGAGGCGGTCGGCACAGGCAAGCCGCTGCTGGCGACCGGACCAGGGGACAGCCGCCGGGTCGTCGGTAGCCGATAGCCGCCGGTAGCCGCCGGGCCGCCGCGGGTGATAGCTTTGGCGGATGGGGGTTAAGCGCATGGGAATGATCGTGCTGTTTTCGCTTATTGTAGCACTTGTCGTCGGATTCTTTGCCCTGCAGATCTGGGGCCGAACAGCGCCGCCGCCGGCCGATCTCGGCACCGTGGACGGTAACCTCCGTCCCTGCCCGGACTCTCCGAATTGCGTAGAAACCCGGGCAACGGACGATAAGCACGCTATCGCGCCCCTCGAGATCCCGCAGGAGCTCCGTGACCTCTCCGATACCGCCGGCGCCACCCTCGACCGTCTCGCGGAGATCATCGCCGTATATCCGCGGGCGCAGGTGACCGAGCGACGGCGTGACTACCTTGCCGCCGAGTTCCGATCGCGCCTTTTCCGCTTCGCAGACGATGTCGAGTTCCTCGTCGATGAAGAGGCCGGCGTCATTCATTTCCGCTCGGCATCCCGACTCGGTCATTCCGACATGGGAGCAAACCGCTCGCGTATGGAAGAGATTCGCGGGCTGTGGGAAGGGCGCGCCGGCCGGTGACGGGTGAGTCGTGAGGTATATAGAACCGTGTTGGTGACGACGCCTGGAATTCGTTTCAGGGCAGATACCTATGCGTATGCAGCTGTACGCAGAAACCCGCGCGAGTGCCCCTTGCACGTAGCTCCCGGCGATAAAACGATTCATGCGGATTCCACCAACACGCTCGTTGATACCTCAGATCCTCCGTCCCCCGGCGTTCCCCGGTGCCGCGTTGCCTTCGGTCCTGCACATCAGTAGCTTACCCGCATGGCAAAACCCGCATTTCACAAGGTGCTCCTCCTCGGTGCGGGGCACGGCCATCTCGATCTTCTGAAGCATCTCGGCGAGCTCACCGGTGCCGGGGTGGAGGTCACGGTGGTTTCCCCCGAACCGATTGCTCTGTACTCGGGCATGATTCCGGGGTTTCTCGGCGGGCGATACGACCGCGAGGCTGTTTCTCTGCCGGTACGGGATATCGTAGAGCAGGCGGGTGCGACCTTCGTCGAGGATGTCGTCACCGGCATTGAGGCATCCTCGAAGACGGTGACTCTCGCATCCGGCCGGAAGCTCTCGTGGGAAGTGCTTTCCGTCGCCATGGGAAGCGTTGTCGCCACGGACCGGCTTCCTGGGGTCGAGGGAGGCCCGGCGGACGGGGTCTTCCCGGTGAAACCGTTCGCAAACCTCGAGGCGGCCCGCGATCGGGTGCGAGAGATTCTTGATTCACGCGATGCACGCGCGGTCGTGGTCGGGGGCGGGCCGGCGGCCGTGGAGATTGCCGGCAACCTGGCCAGACTCGGCAGGGAGGCCGCACGCACCGCCGGCTCCAGCGGCACCCGGGGAACCTCCGCGGACCCCGCCGACCCCGGCGTCACCCGCGGACCCCCCGCAGGCCCTGGCGGGACCAGCAGGGACACCCCCGCTGACCCCGGCACCCCGAGCACGCTCGAGGTGGCACTCGTGTGCGGCGGGGATCCCCTTGCGCGGTTCTCGGACGGCTGTCGCCGCCGCGCCCTCGGGGCTCTGCGACGCGACGGCGTGCACATGTGCCGGGGACCGCGGGCGCAGCACGTGTCGCCCGGGAGAATCGTGCTCGCCGACGGCTACGAGGAAGAGGCCGATGTAATCATCCTGGCTCCCGGCGTGACTCCGCCACCCGTACTCGCCGCCTCGGATCTTCCCACCGCCGAGGACGGGGCGCTGGTCATCGACGCGGCGATGCGCGTTACAACCGAATCGCCGGTATTTGCCGCCGGCGATTCGAGCCACCTCGAGGGACGACCTCTGGCCCGCATCGGCGCCCATGCCCTGCGCGGCGGAAAGGCTCTCCGCCGGAACCTCATCGAGCTCGTCCTTCGGGGCAAAATCAGGAGGCCCGCGCACTACGCCCCGCGGCGAAGCGTCTTCCTCGCGCTCAACATGGGAAACGGCCGGGCTGCGGCGTGCTTTCACGGGGCGAGCCTCTTCGGGCGATGGGTCTTCGCCCTGAAAGAACATATCGACACCACATTTGTGCGAAACACGACCCGCAGCGCCGAAAACGGCGGTGCCGACGTAAAACGACGGCAATCAGTTGCCCCACAACAACCTGGGCAGTACTTTCCGCGGAAATGAAAGGAGGGAGAGAACAGTGAAACGCATAGTCCTGTTTCTTCTAATCTTGTCTTATCTGGCCATTCCGGCATTTGCCGGCGGCTCCGGCGAAGAATCCTCCCCCGAAGACGGACCTGTAACCGTTACCATCGGCTATAACCGATTCCTCGAATCGTCCTTCGGGAGCGGACCCGCCCCAATCGAGGTCATCCGCGAGCAGGTTGCCGCCCGCTATCCCGACATCACCGTCGAGCTCAATATAATGCCCGATACAACCTCCGGAATGCGGGATGCAATCTCCGTATGGATGAACGCCGAGGAGGGAACTGTCGACATCTACGGTATCGACACGCCGTGGGTGCCGGAGTTCGGTCGCGCCGGCTGGGCCGTCCCGCTGAACGACCGCGTGCCGGGGCTGCGCGAGAACTTCAACGAGCGCGGGCTCGAGACCTTCTCCTACGAGGGAGAGATTCTCGGCGTGCCGTTCTGGGGAAGCATAAGCGGTCTTTACTACCGCACCGACCTCCTCGAGGAGTACGGATTCGACGTTCCGCAGACCTACGACGACATGCTGCGTATGGCCGACACTATCACTTCTGATCGGCCGGAGCTCACAGCTTTCACCTGGCCCGGCGGAAAAGAGGAGAGCCTGGTGATGGTGTTCTCCGACTTTCTTCACGGTTTCGGGGGCTCCTACCGCGATGCAGAGGGCAACTACGCCTTCGACTCCGACGATGCGGTCGAGGCGCTCAGTTTCATGAAGCGCCTCATGGACGACGGCTACTCTCCGCAGGAGACCACTGCGTGGACCGGCGAGGAATCGCGACGGCGCTTCGTCGAGGGTGATGCAATCTTCACCTGGCACAACAGCGACCTGGTGATCTGGCTCGACGACCCGGAGCGCTCGAACGTCGCCGGCAACTGGAACTTCACGATGACGCCCTCCCAGCCCGACGGCGAGCCGGTCGGTGTGGCCGGCGGATTCGCCTTCGGCATGAGCCCTCACTCCGACACTCCCGAGGCTGCGGCGCAAGTCATGGAGGTCATCGCCTCCGAAGAGGTGCAGCGGGGCTTTGCGCTTGCCTGGGGTCCGGTACAGTACTACGAGGGGCTCTATGAGCAGGATGATATCCTCGAGGCGAATCCCAACGCCGACAGGATCACCGAAGTCCTCGACGGGGCCATCAACCGGCCGCCGAGCACGAGCTACACCGAGCTCTCGGCCATTCTCCAGGAGGAGATCCACACAGCGCTCACCGGCGGCAAGTCGCCGCGGGAGGCACTCGAGGACGCGCAGTCGCGAGTAGAACGACTCCGGTAATGAACGCCGCGCGCCACGAAGCACGCGCCGCGGCCGCCCTTCTTCTGCCGGCGGTCGTGGCGCTTTCGGTTTTCTATTACTATCCGATCGCGCAGAGCGCGATCTACAGCTTCTTCGACCTCAGGTTCTCAACCGACTGGCTCGCCGCGCGGTTCGTCGGATTTGGAAATTACGTGGACGGGCTGACCAACCCGGAGTTCTGGTCGGCATTTCGGTTCACCACCCTCTTCACCCTCGGTGCGGTGTTCCTCGACTTCTGGATCGGGATGCTGTTTGCGGCGGCCACCTTCTGGGTGCATCGCCGCGTGCGTCCCGTCCTCCGGGCGATCATCATCATCCCCTGGGCCATTCCCAACGTCATCCAGGCCTCGATCTGGCGATGGCTGCTCAATTCGGATGTGGGGCTTATCGGGGACCTGCTCGTGCGCGCGGGCTTCGTGGAAACACCGCCACTGTTTCTGTCGAATCAGACCCTGGCGATGGTCTCGGTGATCTGGGCATACGTGTGGAAGGGCTCGGCGATTTCGGCCATCTTTCTCATGGCCGGGCTTGCCACGGTGCCGCGGGAGCTCCACGAGTCGGCGCGCATCGACGGCGCGGGGGCGCTTCGCCGATTTTTTGCCGTAACCGTACCGGTGATGCTTCCCACCATCTTCGTGACCCTGCTCTTTCGCACACGTGATGCGCTCCGCGTCTTCGACATGATCTTCGGCCTCACCCGGGGTGGTCCGGGAAACGCGACGGAGACCTTGAGCACCTTCACCTACAAGGTCTACTTCAGCTTCAACCGCTACGGCGAGGGCTCGGCCTACGCCATCATCACCTTCCTGGTGATTTTCGCGGTGAGCGCGGTCTACCTCCGACAGGTAAGTCACCGCTTTCATGCGCGGGACTGAGAAGGGATTGCATGCTCGGGAGTGAGGCCGGATGAAAACGTTGAGAATCCGAAACACGCGTGCACATCTTCCCGTCTCCATCCTCATCACGGCTGTGATCGCTGTGTTCGCCCTGCTGCCCCTCTACTGGATCTTTGTGACCTCACTCAAGGTTCCGGGCACGGAGTTTCACCTGCCGATCGAGTACTGGCCCGCAGAGATTTCTTTCGAGAGTTACGGACAGGTCCTCGGTGAGGGCTTTCGGGTGCAGCGCGCGATTCTAAACAGTCTCTTTGTCTCAACCGCGGCCATGATCGGCACCCTGTGTCTGGGATCACTGGCGGCCTATACCATGGCCCGCCTGAGATTTCACTACCGCTTCAGCTCTCTGCTCTTCATTCAGGCAGCCGGCATGATCCCGCCGATCATCGTGATCGGCCCGACCTTCGTGCTGCTGAAAAACCTCGGCCTGCTCGGAAGCCTCTGGGCAATGGTACTTCCCAACATGGCCTACGGCGTTCCGCTCGCCGCCCTCCTGATGACCGGTTATCTCACCGGGATTCCCTACAGCATCGAGGAGGCGGCGCGCATAGACGGTGCCTCCTGGCTGCGGATCTTCTACAGCATCGTGCTGCCGGTGGCCGCGCCGGGGCTGTTCTCAGCGGGAGTCCTGAGCTTTCTCGGCTCCTGGGGTGAGTTCATGCATGCCTTCACCGTCAGCCTCGGTATTCGAGAGCTCCAGACCGTTCCCGTGGCCGTCCTCAGCTACAGCCAGGCCTTCGAGCTGCAGTGGACGTGGATATCCGCGGCCACCGTCCTCGCCGTCGTTCCGGTGGTGGCGCTGGTGGTGGTGTTTCAGCGCTACGTGGTGAGCGGGCTCACCGGCGGGGCAGTGGAGGGGTGATGTTTACACGAGCGTGATGTGAACTCTCGGGGCTCGGGGCCGCGGGCCGCGGCCCGCGATAGGCCCGGCCGCGCCCCTACCCCGCCTCACTCGACGCGGCCCAGAGATTCACGCCGCCTTCCCTGGCATACTTGTCTATCTCGCGAAGCTCGTCCTCGGAAAAGGAGAGGTTCGCAAGCGTCGCGGCGTTCTCCTGGATCTGCTGCGGGCGGCTCGCGCCGATGAGAACCGTGGTAATGCGGGGCTCGCGCAGCACCCAGGCAAGGGCCAACTGCGCAAGCGATTGGCCACGGCTTTCCGCGATCCGATTGAGCGCCCGTACCCGCTCGAGATTCTCCTCGGAGAGGTAGTTCTCCTTCTTGAAGGACGGCGTGTCGGCGCCGGCGCGGGAGTCCTCCGGCACGCCTCCGAGGTACTTCTGCGTGAGCAGGCCCTGTGCGAGGGGTGAGAATGCAATGGCGCCGACACCGCGCCGCTCGAGCTCGTCGAGAAGCGCCTCCTCCACCCAGCGGTTGAGCATGGAGTAGGAGGGCTGATGGATGAGGAGCTTCACCCCCATGGAGTCGAGGATGTCTGCGGCCTCGGCGGTCTTCTTCGCGGAGTATGAGGAGATGCCGACGTAGAGGGCCTTTCCCTGCTTCACCGCGCTCGCGAGGGCGCCCATGGTCTCCTCGAGCGGCGTATCGGGATCGAAGCGGTGAGAGTAGAAGATATCGACGTAATCGAGTCCCATGCGGGAGAGGCTCTGATCGAGGCTTGCAAGAAGGTACTTCCGCGAGCCCCAGTTTCCGTAGGGGCCCGGCCACATGTCATACCCCGCCTTGGTCGAGATGACGAGCTCGTCGCGATAGCCGGCGAGATCTTCCCGCAGGATGCGCCCGAAGTTCTTCTCCGCCGACCCCGCCGGAGGCCCGTAGTTGTTGGCCAGGTCGAAATGGGTAATGCCGAGGTCGAAGGCGGTGTGCACCATCTCGCGCGCATTCTCGAGGCTCGTCACTCCGCCGAAGTTGTGCCAGAGTCCCAGCGAGAGTGCCGGCAGCTTCAGGCCGCTTCGCCCGCAGCGGTTATACTTCATGGTCTCGTATCGGTCGACAATCGGCATGTATCCCATCGCGTTCCTCCTGTCTCGTTCCTCACGCGGTATTCGTGCCTCATCCTCGCATGAGTCGGCCGGTTCGGCAATCCGGGTGAGGTATCGAGAACTTCCATATACCACAGCCGTTGCGCGACGCGACGCCCGCCCCTATACTGCCTCCAACCGTGCACGAAGACCTCCGCATCCTCCACTCGGACGACGACATTGCCCTCATCGACAAGCCCGGCGGCCTCATCGTCCACGCAAACAGGTACGCCCGGCGGGAGCCGAATGTCGTAAACGTGGTCGGAGGTCGCCTGCAGCGGCGGATCTACACGGTCCATCGCCTCGATCGCGGCACCTCGGGGCTGATGCTGTTCGCCCTCTCATCCGAGGCGGCAGGAGAGCTCTCGCGGCAGTTTCGCACCCGCGCGATCACCAAGGGATACATCGCGGCGGTCCGCGGTCATCCGCCCGAGAGCGGCACGATCGACAAACCGCTTCGCCTCGACACGGAGGACGAGGAGGAACGAGAGGCGACCACCCACTTCACCACACTCGCAACGAGTGAGCTCGCGATCGACGTCGGCCCCTACGACTCAGCCTGGTTCGCGCTGGTCGAGCTCACCCTCGAGACGGGCCGCCCTCACCAGGCACGGCGCCACCTCAGAAGCATCAGCCATCCGGTCATAGGCGACCAGAGCCACGGGGACAGAGCAAACAACCACTACCTGTGGGATCGCCTCGGGGAGCGAAGGCTGCTGCTGCGCGCCCTTCGCATCGGCTTCGACCATCCCCGAACCGGCGCCCGCATCACGGCCTACGCCGGAATTCCGGAGCTCTGGCAGACCGCTCTCGCCGAGCTCGGCCTGCCCCTTCCTCCGTCCCTGTCGGTGGAGCCGGCGGTCGACGTGCCGGGGTAGGCTCACCGCACCAGAGAGATGAACAGGGGTAACGTCAGTGCCGACAGCAGCGTCGTTACGAATATGCTCGTGACGAGCACCTCGCGATCCATGGGATACATGGAGGAAAGCGCGAATGGCGTCACCGCGAGCGGCATTGCCGCCTCCACGACGGTCACCGCCCGCGCATCGCCGAGCCCCACGCCGGCGGCGGCAAAGAAGAACACCAGAGGCACCACCGCAAGGCGCAACGCCACGACCACCAGCGCCGGCCGCCACACCCGCCGAAGCGGGATGCGATGTGCGAGGAAGATGCCGAGGCTTATGAGCACTACCGCCGAGGCGGATCCCCTGATCATTGCCAGCGCTTCGTGCAGAATGGCCGGCACCGGCAGGTCGAATCCGATGAAGATGAACCCGAGGGCGATCGCGACGATGAAGGGGTTTACCGCAATACGACCGAGGATCTGGTGCATACCCTTGGGATGCTCCCGGGAGCTTTCGAGGATGAACACTCCAATCGAGAACAGCACGAGCGTATAGATCGAGATGACGATGCTGACCTCTGCTTCGGAGCCCGGAAAGGCCGAGGTGACCACCGGATAACCGACGTAGGCAACGTTGCCGAAGAAAGATGAGACTATGAGCGCGTTACCGACCTCGAGATCCACCCCGATGACCCGGACCACCGCGTAGACGGTAAGCATGACGGCGAGAAGCATGGCGGCGTTGAACCCGAAGACCGGCAGGTGGGCGAGGAGCTCGGTCGTGTTGATCTCGGTCAGGTTCAGGAAAATGAGTGCCGGGAAGCCGATGTAGAGTCCGTAGCGATTCAGCACCTCCACCCAGCTCGCGTCGGCAGCTCCGGAGAGGCGCAGAATGACCCCGCCGATTATAACGAGACCGACCGGCGCTACGAAGCCGAAAACTTCGACCATGCTTCCCCCTTGCAGACATGTGATTCAGTTATGCGGTTGGGAATCGTAGCATGAAGCTCCACCTTTTGTCCGCGGCATGCGCCGGCGGATAATGTTTCGAAATCAGAGGCCGATACTCAGACTGAAAGGGAAGAGGGGACTCTGCTGCTCAATGGATCCATTGCATGAGCTTCAACAGCTGTTTCAGGAACTCGATAATCAACGGGGCATCTGCAGGAAGTTGCAGCGGCTGACCGCGTGGCCGCTTCGCTCCCTCGGCGTGCAGGCAGTACGACTGGTCTGTTCCGACGATGCGAGCTTCTCCGCCTGCCCCGAGAACGTCTCGTTTCTACCCGCCGACCGTCTGGCCACGCTTCCGGGCGAAACGGCCATCGTAAACGGTAAATCGCCGATTCCGGTGCGTCTGTTCGATGAGAGCTCGCGGGCAGATGTGACGGTGCACGTTCCCGTCAGAGGAGACGCGGAGCCGATCGTCGGCGCCCTCCTTCTCAAAACGGATTCCCCCCGGACCTTCATCCGCAAACACGGCCCCATCCTGTCGGTGCTTTCATCCAAGGCGACCGATCTCATAGAGCGGGCCATCCTCGAGCGCCAGCTCAACGACTGCAGCGAAGCACCCGGTCGGCAGGCCGATGTACTGGGACCGGAGACCGTGGGACGACTCATGAACCTCGTGGACCTGCCCATGTACGTCTCGGGCCAGGACGGAGCCTTCGTCGCGGCGAACGACTCCTTTCTCCGCCGGTTCAAGTACGATTCTGTTGCGAGCTTAAACGGTGACGCCACTTTCTTCGTGCAGACCGAGAGCTGGGAGCAACAGATACAGCGGCTCGCCGAATCCGAGCATATCGAGACGGTGGAGGTGAAGGTGCGCGGCGGAGACGGATCGCTCCGCGTCGCCCGCGATCACTCCACGCTCGTCGGCAAGCATACCTTCGGGATTCTCATCGACCTCACCGGCTACGTGGAGGTCAACGAGACCCTCGAGCGGGCCCTCGGCGACCAGCGAATGCTCAACGAGAAGCTGCAGGCGACGACCGGCACACTTCAGAAGACGCAGGCAACGGCGATGAAATCGCTGGCCAAGCTCGCGGAGTTCCGCGACAAGGAAACGGGCAATCACCTGCAGCGCATCTGCACCTACATGAAATTGATCGCGAACGAGCTCTACACGCGCCAGCCATACAGCTTTAACGTCGCGCCAACCTACGAGGAGGACATCTACATATCCGGAATGCTCCACGACATCGGCAAGGTGGCCATTCCCGATACCATTCTGCTCAAGCCCGGAACTCTCGACGGCCGCGAGTGGGACATGATGAAAAAGCACTCGCAGTTCGGCTGGAGCATCCTCCACGAGGCCGACCAGGAGCTCGGCGAGCAGTCCTTCCTGACCCTCGCCTCGCGCATCGCCCTCTACCACCACGAGCGCTACGACGGCACCGGATATCCCCACGGCCTCTCGGGTGAAGACATCCCCTTGAGTGCGCGCGTGGCCGCGGTGGCCGACGTTTACGATGCCCTTACCTCGGATCGGCCGTACAAGTCCGCGTGGTCACATCGCTCCGCCATCCGGGAAATCGAATCGGAGCGCGGATATCACTTTGATCCTGTCATCGTGGACATCGTTCTCGACATCCAGGACCGCTTTCTCGCCGTCCAGACCGAATCGGCCGACCTCCCCGAGCTGCAGAACTGACGCCACGGGCCCGCGCGTGGGCGCAGGGGCCGCCGCGGCCCGGTCAGCCGACAGTCCGCCGCGGCCCGGTCAGACCGCCCGCTACCCCAACAGCTTCAGCATCCACTCGATGCGCCGGCGCACCGCCTTCGTGTAGGGCGGATAGACCAAACGGCTCGTGGTGAACCCGCGCCGCTGCGAGAACACGGGCTTCAGGTTCGAAAACTCGAGAAATCCGCTCTTCCCGTGGGCCTTGCCCGTGCCGCTGTTTCCCACCCCTCCGAAGGGCAACTCGGGGTTGAGGTAGTGCAGGAGTCCGTCGTTCAGACAGACTCCACCGGCGCTGACGTCGGTGTACGCCTCCCGGGCGGCGCGTCGGTCGGCGCTGAACATATAGAGGGCGAGCGGGCGCGGGCGCTCCCGCACGAAGGCAAGCGCCTCCCTGCGGCCGGAGACGGGAATCACCGGCAGGATGGGGCCGAAGATCTCCTCGCGCATGACCGACATCTCGCTCCTCGCCCCGCGCAGGATGACCGGCGGGACGAAGTGGCCTTCGGCGGCGGCCTCACCCTCCGCCGGCCGCCTACCTGCGTCGGCCTCCCGGCCCACCCTGTCAAGCGGCGCCACCGCGGTCGCACCGGCCGCGACGGCCTCGTCTATGAGTGCCCGGAGTCGATCCGCGTGACGTCGTGTGACGATGCGTGCATAGGCGCCGGGGTGACGCTCCGGCGTCGCGTCGGGGTAGAGCCGTTCGAGGGCGGCACTTGCCTCGGCAACGAAGCGCTCCTCGAGGTCCTCCGGGACCAGGACGTAATCCGGCGCGATACAGGTCTGCCCGGCGTTCACGTACTTCGCCCACACGATGCGCTCGGCCGCGGTGGCGAGGTGGGCTGTGCGGTCCACGACCGCCGGAGTTTTTCCGCCGAGCTCGAGCGTCACCGAGCTGAGGCTGCGGGCTGCGGCCTCCATGACCTTGCGGCCCACCCGGTCGCCTCCGGTAAAGAAGATGTGGTCGAAGGGCTCGGCAAGCAGCGCTTTCGCCGTTTCGGCGTCGCCCTCAAGGACGGCGACCTCCTCGGGTGTGAATAGTTCCGCCACCATGGAGGCAACGAGCCGAGAGGTCGCCGGTGAGAGCTCCGACGGCTTTATGACGCAGCGGTTTCCCGCCGCGAGGGCGGAGACGAGAGGCATGAGGGCGAGGTTGAAGGGAAAGTTCCACGGCGAGATGATGAGCACCACGCCCTTCGGCTCGACGGTCACCTGGCTCCGGCTTCCAAACAGGGCAAGCGGCGTGCCGACGCGGCGCGGCTTCATCCATCGCCTGAGCCGCCTCAGGGCGTGCTTTGCCTCGGTGAGCACGACGAGGATCTCGGTGAGGTCGGTCTCGGCCTCAGGTTTTCCGAGGTCCGCCGTCAGCGCCGCGCGTATGTCGCCGCGGTGTGCGCGCACCCAGTCACGAATGCGGCGAATCGCGCGTATGCGGTAGTCGGCATCGCGGTAGGGGTTTTCAAGCCAGGCGTTTCGCTGGTGCGAGTATATTTCGTTGGCGGTCATGGTCTGTCGAATATCGTGGCAAACCGGGCGTGGGGCAAGTGTCCCACGAGCACGTGTGAGGTTGACAAAGGGGGACGGAGGTCCAATACTTCGAGGCAAGGTCGATGCGTCATGAAATACCCGGCACTCGCCCGCATCCCGCTAACCCTGCTTGTCCCGGTCCTCGCCCTCGGGTTCGTCGTCTCCTGCGCAACCGCCCCGGACGATGACCGCGGCGAGTCTCCCGCATCGGCCGCCGCCCGGGCCGAGGCGGCTGCGGCGGGCGCGCTCGACGGCGAGAGCACCGGCGCCTCCCGCCTCCCGCAGGTTCCGGCAGGGGAGGACGTTCCGCCCTGGATCGAGACGTACCCCTCCGACGAGGACTACTACATCGGCATCGGCGGTTTCGCGGAAAGCGACGACCGGGCGGAGCTTCTCGAGCGCGGGCGCCTTGCCGCCCTGCGGGCCCTCGCCGGAGAAATCTCCACCGAGATCAGAAGCGAGCTTCGTGCGGTCACGCGTGAGGACTCGAGCGGGCGCAGCTCGGACTCGAGCACGACCATCATGAACGCCATGGTCGAGGAAGAGCTTCAGGGCGTGGAAGTGGTCGACAGCTACTATTCGCAGAGCATCGGCCAGTGGTTCTACCTCCGCCTCTCCAAAGAGCAGTTTCGCCGCTACCAGCAGGAGGAAATCGCGAAGCTCGAGCAGCGTCTCGGCTCGCTCGTCGCCCCGGTTGTGGGCTCCTCCGCTGTCACCGCGGCCCAGGAGCTCTCCACCCTCTTTCGTGCCCTCTCCATCGCGACCGAGTCGCCCTACGGCGGGGAGGCGCGCATCACAGTCGGCGGGATCGAAGGCTACGCCATGGACGTGCTCGTCACCCGGATCCAGACGGTCCTCGACGGGCTGATTCTCAGGCCCCGCACGGCACGGCTTTCCGCGCTGCCCGGCACGCCGCTTTCCCTCGTGGTGGACGCACAATCTCCCGGTCGCGGGGCCGGAGCCGGGCGGATTCCGGTCTCCATCACGAGGGACGGAGGTGCTCCGATCACCCTGTCCGCCGATGAATCGGGAACCGCTGCGGCAAACCTTCCGACACCGGGCCTGTCGCCGGGCATCTATCCGGTGACCGTCTCGGTCGATCTCGGGACCTTGAGCACGCCGGAGCGGGCGCGGAGCCTCGATGTGTCGGTACCCGAGGCCTCGGTCTCTCTCGAGATCCGGGCGCTGTCGGTGTTCATGCCGGTCCGTACCGGGGACGGAGGACGGCTTGCGGGCATGGAGGGCTATCTGCGCGAGCTCGTCTCCGCGGAGATCCCCGTCAGCTTCGCGGACGCCGCGGGCGGGAGTGACGCGACGCTGTCGTTTACTGTGGAGCACCGCGAGCTGCCGGAGAACGACTACGGCATCGTGTTCGTGGTCGCCCATGCGACGATGGATGCCCGTCGCGACGGCGCCAACGTCGCGAGTTACAGCACGCCGGAGGTAAAGGAGGGCGGACTCGACAGCGGGCAGGCCCTCTCCCGCGCAGTCAACAAGCTGCAGGAGTACATCGCCGATGATCCTGAGTTCAAGGCGGCACTAAGGACGTTCGCAGATGGATGATGATGCAGTACTGATCTACAGCCGGGTCATGCGGATCGAGACCGCGGAAACGGCGACCGCGCCCTATCGGCCGATCGTTGTCTCGACTCCCGGCGAGCTTGCAACCGAAATAGTTGCCGGGCGCAATCTCATCGCGGCGGTCATCCAGACGGAGGAGCTCCCGTCGGATCTCGAGCAGCTCCTTCGCTCGATCCGCAGGCATTTTCCCATCCTGCCGGTGCTTTTCGTTACCGACTTGGACCTCCCCGCGGAGATCGACGGGCAGTACTCCCACATTTCCGGCTCCCTCGATCCTGAGGAGCTCAGCACGGTTCTCCGGACGCGGCTCTCGGAGCTTGCCACGCGGGACCGCAGACGCTACAACCGCTACGACTGGCCGTTGAAGGGCAGTATCGCGGCGAGCGACACGAGCGGCTCCGGCGACACACCGGGAACCGGGGTGCCCGCCGAGACCGCGGCAAACGAAGAGACGCAGTTCCGGATACGATCTCTGAGCGCGGGCGGTGCCTTCCTCGAGCAGCGCGACGGCATGCCTCCCCCTGGGACAGGCATCATTCTGCGCGTGTGCTTTCAGGACAGCTCGTTCACGAGCGAATGCCACGTGCTCGAGCGGCGGATGGCATCGAGCAACCTGCCGCCGGGCCAGGGCGTGCAGTTCACCTCGCTCTCCGACCGGGGACGGGAAATCATCGATCGCATCGTCTCGGACGCCCTGATGAACACCCTCTTCGATCCCGACGCCGAACCCGAGGTGCCGTCCCTCGGTTGTGAGGAACTCGAGATGGCACTCACCCCGGAGTTCACGCTGGATTAGCCGGCGGCCCGCCCGGCGGCCGGAGGCCGGAGGCCGACCCGCTACTCGGCGTCCAGCAGCGGCCTGAGCCGACGCATCATGTCCTGATATGACATGGCGCCCATGAATCGGTACACGACACGGCCGTCGGCATCGATGATGTAGGTCGTGGGCGTCCCCCGCACCCCGTAGAGTTGCTGCACCTGTCCCCGCGTGTCGAGGACGATGGGATACTCGATGGCAAACTCCTCCACATACTCACTGACGGTATCCACGCCCCCCTCACTGGTGGTCAGATTCACGCCCACCAACTGAGCGCGGACACCGAGCTCGGCGGCGAGCTGCTTCTTGACCGGAGTCTCCACCTCACAGGGGCCGCACCAGGTCGCCCAGAAGTTGAGCACCACCGGGCGTCCGCGCGCCTCCTCGAGGGAAAAGGTTCCGCCGTCGAGCCGCTCGAGGCTGAACGCAGGCGCTGCGGGACGACCGCCGCTCTCCCCGGAGCCCAAGGGCTCCGCCGACGCTGCTGAGAGCCCGATCGCAACGCCGCCGTAGACACCCGCGGCAACAACCATGAACAGCCCGAGCCCGGTCAAAAGGCGTGTGGCGAAGAGTCGGCGACGCAGGATCGATACCGCGAGATAAAGCACAACACCCACTACCCCGACGATCACCCCCGCGGAGCCGCCGCGGCCGAAGAGCAGGAGGCGGGGCTCCTCCATCACGAGCGCCGGCGAGGAGAACAGAGGGCCGAGTTTCCACAGCAGCACGAAGATGAGAAGCGCGGTCGAGAGAAGATCGACCGTCGTCTTTCGCGTATCACCATCGGATCGGGTCCACAGCCACGCCGCGACGAATGCAGGGATGAGCGCAATCGCGGCGTGAAGGACGAACCCGGGAATAACGAAGGGGCCAAGTGCAAGTGGTTCCATAATTCTCGCTGTCAAAAGTAGTCGACAATCCCCCTCTCGGCAACCGCACGGCTGCGTCGATTCTCAGCGGCGATTCTGGTCGGCGACGCGCGGCGAGGCTCGGTTGAAAAGATTCACGGAACGGTCTATCTTGTGGCGGATATGGCCCCTTTTCAACGATACGTCCGCTCCCGCAAGCGCTCGACGGGAAGACGGTTCCTTTCCCTCTTGTGGGTCATTATCAGCGCCGCCCTCGCCACCGTCCTCGCCTCCTACATAAGCTACGGTACCTATCATTTTCTCGTTCGCGCGGACGCGCTGACGATGGGACTTCTCAGCGTCGGCTCGTTCTTTCTCGTCAGCCTGGTGCTCCGCCGGCTCATCCGTTTTCCGACGGTAGAAACGGTGGGCCTCGTACTGCTTACGGTTGCGATATTCGCGGGTGCGATTTACCTGCTGGTATCAGTGCTGCGGGTGTACTACTCGAACACCTTTATTTTCAGCTTTTTCGGCACCGCATTCATACTCTTGTGGATATGGGTGCAACTTCGCGTAACCGAGCCGTACATCCGTCTCCACGTCGTCCCCGGCGGTGTGACTCACGAGATTCTGCAGATACCCGGTCTGCACGATCAGGTCGATGTGGCGATTCTCGACACGCCCGACCCCGAAATACTTGCCGACCACACCCACGGCATTATCGTGGATATGGCCGAGCGCCGCGAAAGCGAGTGGGTCCGCTTCTTCTCTCACTGCACGCTGCACGGCATCGAGATATACCCGGCCGAGGACGTATTCGAGTCGCTTACCGGCCGGGTATCACTGGTTCATCTCTCGGAGGGCGTCATCGAAGCCTTCCGACTCTCCCCTGTGTACCGTATCATCAAGCGCGCCAATGGCGTGATTTTCGTCCTCGCAACCCTTCCGATAAGTCTCTCGCTCATGCTGCTGACCGCCGCAGCGATCCGCATCGATTCTGCAGGCCCCGTCATCTTCACCCAGACACGAGTGGGAGAGGGAGGCCGAATCTTCCGGATGTTCAAGTTCCGCAGCATGGCCCACGGGGCCGATGCTCACGGCGCGCGTTTTGCCGACACCGGTGACAAACGTGTCACCCGTGTGGGGGCTTTCATCCGTAAGTTCCGCCTCGACGAGCTTCCCCAGTTCTGGAACATTCTCGTGGGCGACATGAGTCTCATCGGTCCCCGCCCCGAGCAAGTGGGGTTCGTCGAGCAGTTCGAGCGCGACATTCCCTACTACGCCTACCGCCATCTCGTCCGGCCCGGGATTACCGGTTGGGCACAGGTCAACCACGGCTACGCCGCGGACCACGAAGAAACCCGCAAGAAGCTCGAGCACGATCTCTACTACGTCAAACACTTCTCCTTCTGGCTCGACGTTCTCATAGCGTTCAAGACGATCGGGACGATCGCGACCGGCTTCGGCGCACGGTGAGCGACGGTCCCCCGACAGGCGGCCCGGACGGGGGCCTCAGCTCCGCCCCCGACCGTGGCCGCGGCATGCTCGCCGGGGAGCTTCTGAGGCTCCGCAGCCTGCAGCTCGACACCGCACCCCTCGAAGAGGTCATCGCCTACGACCTCGCCGCAACCGCAGCCGCGGAGGCGCGGCTTCATGCAAGCGCCGCCGAGATCGGGGACCCGGGGCCGCCCCTGCCGGCACAGCGGTTCACCGCGGCCCCGGAGGTCCCCCCCGAGGCCGTGCCGCCGGGGCCACCGCCGGCGCGGCTGCTGCTGACCTGGTACCTGAGCGGGCGCTCACCGTTCTGCCGTGCGGCGCTCCTCGCGCTGGCCGCGGAGCTCCGGCGTTCGGACGGCCGCGTCGCGGTGGTCGCCCTGACCCCGGAGCCGCCGGAGGTCGCCCGCCGGACGCAGGCCGATCTCGCCCTGCCCTTCCCGGCGGTCCACGACGATGGGAGCACTGCGGAGGAGTTCGGGATTTGCTATGAGGCGCCGGCGGAGTTCGCCCGGCTTTTCGAACTGCCGACCGAGGAGGCGTCCCGGGGAGTATTCGACACGCGGCGCTTCGACCCGCCGGGCGTCCCGCTCCCGCTTCCTGCGACGTTCCTCATCGAAGGCGGTCGCATCAGCGGGCGCTTCGTGCACCCCGACTCCCGTTACCGGGCTGAGCCGGGCGAGTTTCTCCGAGGTTAGCGGCTGACCGGGTTGCGCGCGGGGGCACCGGCAGGCACAATGGGATCATGGAAGTCGCCAGCGGGCTTGTCTCCTACCTCTCCGGTTTTCTCACCGAACGGCGACTCGCGCGCTTCCATGAGGTCCTCGAGTACCGCACGCGCTACATCACCGTGGCCCTCGAGGACATCTACCAGCCGCACAATGCAAGCGCGGTGCTTCGCACCTGCGACGGCTTCGGGGTGCAGGACGTCCACATCATCGAGAACCGTAACACCTACCGGGTCAACCCGGAGGTGGCGCTCGGCAGCTCGCAGTGGTTGAGCCTCATAAAGTACAACCGCAATGAGAACAACACCGTCGAGGCGATTCGCAGCCTCCGCGCGCGGGGCTACCGAGTCGTCGCCACGACACCCCACCGCGACGAGGTAAGCCTCGAAGACCTCGATCTCGGCGCAGGCCCCCTCGCCTTCCTCCTCGGAAACGAGCTGGACGGCCTCAGCGAGGCGGCCATCGAAGAGGCCGATGTCCATATGCGGATCCCCATCTACGGCTTCGTTGAGAGCTTCAACATCTCGGTTGCGGCGGCGATCATCCTCCATCACACGACGCTCGCCCTTCGCCGCAGCGATCGGGCGTGGAAGCTCACCGACGAGGAGAAGCAGACCATCCTCCTGGAATGGGTGCGCCGCTCCATTCCGCGACGCGAGGCACTGGAGCGCGAATACCGTCGCGGCGCGGCCGGCGGCGCCGAGGACGACTCGGCCGACAGTAGCGACGGCGTACCCGCCGCCGGTGAGCTCGACAACCACGACGAGGGCTCCACTTGACCTGCGGAGTCGGAGACGTGACCTTTCAGTTGGAGGTTAACATGAGCAAACTACACGGCCTTATTCGCATCACAGGCGTCGGCCGCGCGTTCGTGGACAGCGGAAACTACGACCAGGGAGGCACTCCCACCGAGGCCTGGAATCAGCTGCTCGGATTTCTCGAGGAGAATCTCTAAGCCATGCGTCAGATCTGGATCCGCAAACCCGGCGATGTAAACGTCCTCGACATAGCCGAGGCCCCGGCCCCGGAACCGGGCCCGAGCGAAGTACGCATTTCGGTGAGGGCGGTGGGCATCAACTTCGCCGACCTCATGGCGCGCATGGGCATGTACGCCGACGCGCCCAAACTCCCGGCAGTGGTAGGCTACGAGGTTGCAGGCGTCGTCGACAGTTGCGGGGCCCAGGTGGAAGGCTGCGTGGAAGGGGAGCGTGTGGTGGCGCTGACGCGATTCGGTGGCTACGCCACACAGGTATGCGTACCCGATATTCAGGTGTTTCCACTCCCCTCGACCATGAGCTTCGAGGACGCAGCGAGCATCCCGGTCAATTACTTTACCGCCTATCTGGCGATGTATCACTTCGGCAACCTGCAGGACGGCGAGCGCGTGCTCATCCAGAATGCCGGCGGCGGCGTCGGCCTCGCCGCTGTACAACTCGCCCGGCTCACCGAGACCACCATTATCGGCACCGCATCCGCGGGCAAGCATGCCCGGCTCTCCGAGATGGGGGTCGACCATTGCATCGACTACCGTTCGGCGGACGTCGTGGATGAGGTCTCGCGCGTGACCGACGGCGGCGGAGTTCACCTCATCCTCGATCCGCTCGGCGGACCGTCGCTGAAAGCCGACTACCGCATGCTCGCCCCCCTCGGGCGCATCGTCGCCTACGGGGCTTCAAAGGTGGTCGGCGGGGGCAGGCGCCGATCGATACCGCGTGCCCTCGCCGTGCTGTTTCGCATGCCCCGCTTCTCGCCGCTTGCGCTCATGAACCACAACGCCGGCGTGATGGGGTTGAACCTCGGCCACCTGTGGCAGGACATCGGGCGCCTGCGAGGCGTCGGCGAGCGCATCCTCGAGCTCGCCGCCGAGGGACGCATCACTCCGAAGGCCGGACAGAGCTTTCCGTTCGAGGAGGTGCGGGAGGCTCACCGCTTCATACACGATCGAAAGAATACGGGGAAAGTGGTGCTCACGGTGGAGTGACCGACTGCCGCGCCCTCCCGGACCGCGCCGGGCAACGCGGGCGCCGGGCAACGCGGCCGCCGGCCCCGGGCGTCGTCTTCCCTGTTTCCAGCCTCAGCCGAGCGTCGACCACACCTCGAGCTTGTTCTTCACCCGGCGGATGACCTCGGCGGTGAACTCGTCGGTTTTCGCCGAGCCACCGAGGTCCGCCGTTCGCACGCCGTCGTGAGCCGCCTCCAGGGTTGCCTCGTAGATCGCACGGCTCGCACGGCCCGCCTCGGCTCCCTCGAGAAAGGAAAGAAGCGAAGCTGCCGCGAGGATCATCGCCATCGGGTTGGCAACGTTCTTTCCGAGAAGCGCCGGGGCTGTGCCGTGCGGCGCCTCGGCCATCACGCTCTCCACCGTTCCGTCTTCGGCCATGGAAAGCACCAGAGACTCGGAGCCGGCAAGGGAGCCGAACATCTGAAGCACCGTATCCGAGAGAAGATCTCCGTCTCGGTTCAGCGAGGGGATGACGAGCGGGTCACCGGAGGTGGCGAGAAGCAGAGCGAAGGTGGCGTCTATGAGCTGCGGCTCGTAAGCCACTTCGGGCCGCCGCGCTGCAGCGGCGTCGAGCTCTTCCTTGAACATGCCCTCGTAAACCGGACTCACGGTGAACTTCGGGCCGCCGAAGACTTTGGCGCCGGTCTTATGCGCATGCTGAAACGCGTACTCGGCGACGGCGCGGCACACCCGACGCGATATTCGCTCGGTGCGAAACGCCTGCTCATCGACCCCGCCCTTATCGCCCTCGCGCCACTCCGTTGCACCGTAGGCATCGTCTCGGGCCATGCGGACCACGCTGATCGGGGCGTAGACCCCCGCTATGGGTCGGACGCCCGGAATGCGGCGGCCAGTGCGAAGGATTACGTCTGCCTCCATCTCCTCGCGGAGTATGCGGTTCGGGCTCCCGACGTCACCGGCGGCCTCCGGGGTGACGGTGGCGGCCTTCAGCGCCAACCGATGGCGGCTCATGGCCCTGCCCGCCTCGTACACCACCTCGTTCTTCGTGGTTCGTCGGTTCTCCAGGCTCAAATCAAAGGTGAGAAGCTCGAGGGGCACGCCGATCACTGTGGGGTCGAGTACCCGCAGTGCCTCGGAGAGGAGCTCCTGTCCGGTTTCATCGCCTTCGAAGACGCAGATCGTCTGTTTCATGGCCCCAGAGCCTACCCGGAAACGCCGCGACCTGCAACGCGCCGACGGCCGTATACCATGGCCCGGGAGATCGAATACAGTGCGAGGCCGATCCAGATAGAGCCGAAACTCACCGCGTGCACGGCCGTGAAGGCCTCCCCGAAGAGAAACACGCCGATGAGCAGCATGAGCGACGGCGCAACGTACTGCATGAACCCCACCTGCGAAAGCGGGATCCGCTGCGCACCCTGCGCAAACCAGTAGAGTGGCATCGCGGTGACCACCCCGCCAAAAACCAGAAGCCCCATGGTGGCGGCCCCACCACCTCCAAAGGCAAGCGCAAGCGCACCTGCGGCAACCTCCGTCCCCACCGCGGCCCCGCCCGCCGCGGCCGCGGCGCCGCCGAAGTCCGCGAGCCCGGGGACAGTGGCAACGGCCACGAGAAACGCCACTGCCACGGGTCCGAGGATCGCGGTCTCGAGCGACAGGGCCGTGAGGGAATCCACCGAGACGAGCTTCTTGAGAAGACCGTAGAATCCGAAGGAGGCCATGAGGAGAAGCGCAATCCAGGGTACCTGGCCGTAGCGCAGCGCGATATTGGCCACACCGATCGTCGCGAAGACCAGCGCCACGACCTCGATGCGGGTGAGCCGTTCCCGGAGCACCACCATCCCGAGAAAGACGCTGAAAAGCGGGTTGATGTAATAGCCCATGCTTGCCTCGACGAGTTGTTCGGTGGTCACGGCCCAGATATAGGTAAACCAGTTCACCGCAATCAGCACGCTCGTTGCGAGCACCACCTGCCGGCGGCGGCGGTCCGCGAGAAAGACGCGCGGGCGGAATCGGCCCATCACGACGAGCAGGCCGCTCACGAACACGCAGGACCAGATAATGCGATGTGCGAGGATGACCGGAGCGGAGACACCGCCGAGGAGCTTCCAGTAGAGCGGAAGCAGCCCCCAGGTGACGAATGCGGCAAATGTATAGAGGCTGCCGACAAGCAGGCGCTTCGAGGCTTCGGAGTCCGTACCCATGTGCCGCATCCTACCCGATGAGCGCCCGCGCGTCATGGCGTCATGCGACGCTCCAGGGTCTCGCCGCGGCGCACGATCGTCAGATCGTCGCCCCGGTCACCTCGCTGGTTCAGTTCGCGGTAGAAGTCCTGCATGCTCTCCACGCTCCGGCCGTTCACCTCGGTGATGAGATCACCCTGGCGAATACCCGACTGCGCTGCCGGGGAGCCCTGCACTGCGGCACGTACGACGACACCGCTACGACGCCGACCTATGTCGAGGCGCTCGCGCAGCTCATCGTTGAGGTTTATCACGTACATCCCGGGCCAGACGCGGCCGATCTGCTGCTGGAGCTCACTCTCCGGGCGCCGCTGGGTAATATCAACGTTCACCCGACGGGGACTGCCGTAGCGCACGAGGCCGAAATCGATGGACTGCCCCGGACTCAGGTTACCGACGATGCGGGTGAGCTGATTGGCGTTCTCCACGTTCTCGCCGTTCGCCGAGGTTATGAAGTCCCCGGGGAGAATGCCGTCGTTATCGGCGGGTGAGCCGGAGTACACGTTGAAGACCATGGCGCCGCTGGTATCGCCGAGTCCCATATCTTCTCGGATATTCGGATACTGTTGCGGATTCGCGTCGCCGATGGAGACCCCGAGCCACCCGTAGACGACCTGCCCCTCCTCGATGAAGTCGTTTACGGCCTTCTCCACGTTGTTTGCCGGGATGGCGAAGCCGATGCCGACGCTGCCGCCCGAGCGGGAGGCGATCCAGGTGTTTATGCCGATGATTTCTCCCTCAAGATTGGCCAGCGCGCCGCCGGAGTTGCCGGGATTGATCGCGGCGTCGGTCTGGATGAAGTCGGAAATGTTGGAGACGGCCCGGCCCTGCTGAGGCGCCGAGCGTCCGAGCGCGCTGACGATACCGGCGGTAACTGTGGACTGAAAACCCAGGGGATTTCCCACGGCAACCACCCAGTCACCGACCTGCAGGTCGTTTGAGTTGCCGAACGTGGCCACCGGAACGTTCCCCGGCGCCTCGAAAGACAGAAGTGCGAGATCGAGGCGGCTGTCGGTCCCCACGATTTCCGCGTCGAACTCGCGGTCGTCATGGAGAACCACGCTCACCTCGTCGACTTCGGATACCACGTGGGCGTTGGTTACGGCGTAGGTGGTCTCTCCGTTGCGTCGAACGATGACCCCGGAACCGAGCCCCTGCCTGCGGTACTGGCGTCCCTCACCGTCTCCGCCATCGCCGCCGTCGGGCCCGAAGAAGAACTCGAACGGTGACTGCTGTTCGACGTTCACCACGTTGACCACGTTCACCTCCACTACCTCCGGGGCGACCTCACGGGCCACGTCACGGAAAGCGTCCTGGAAGCTGAGCGCCTGCCGGCGAGCGGGATCAGTCGAGGACGTTGCCGACTGCGATTCGGCATCGACACCCGCCCCGGCGCTGCCGCCCGGCTCGGCCTCGGCCTCGGCCGGCATCTCCGCCGTTCCGCTCCCGCAGGAAACAAGTACGACAGCGACTATCATTGCCACGAACGCGAACTTTCGTATGATCTTCATGCGAACCTCTACTTTCGAATCGGATGGATAAGCTGTGTCAAAGTTAGTAAAACAAATCGCCACCGGCGAATAACCCAAAGCGTGTAGAGACGCTTCGTTGCACAAGGGCACAAACTGTAATACGATTTGAGAGTACCACCTCGACATAGTATGCTTATAGAAGACGGTACCCTTCACGAAAAGAGAGGAACAACATGAGTACTGCAAAGCAGGAACAGACCGGGACCCAGGCAGACATTTTCCAGAAGTGTTACGACTTCCGCGAGGCCGCGGACGCCCGGGAACACGGCATATACCCCTACTTCCGACCCATAGAGGAGTACCGTGGCGGACGAGTCGTCGCCGAGGGTCGGGAGCTCATCATGGCAGGCTCTAATAACTACCTCGGTCTCTCACTCGATCCGCGCGTGCGGGAAGCCGCGCAGGCAGCTATTGACGGCTACGGCGCGAGCTGTTCCGGCTCGCGGTTTATGAACGGCACGCTGAACATCCACGAGGAGCTCGAAGAGCGTCTCGCAGGTTTCGTCGGGAAAGAGTCGGCGCTATGCTTCACCACCGGCTATCAGACAAACCTGGGGGCGATCTCCGCGCTCGTCGGCCGCGGTGAACACGTCATTACCGACAAGCTCAACCACGCATCCATAATGGACGGCATCTTTCTCGCCCAGGGGATGAACCACCGGGTCGGCGTGCATCGGTACAAGCATAACAACATGGAACAGCTCGAGGAGTTGCTTGCCGACATTCCCTCCGACGAGCCCAAGCTCATCGTCACTGACGGCGTATTCAGCATGGAGGGGGATATCGCCAAGCTGCCGTCTCTTCGAGAGCTCGCCGACCGCTACGGCGCACGCATCTACCTCGACGAGGCCCACTCCATCGGCGTCGTTGGGGATACAGGCCGCGGATCCCTCGAGCATTACGACGATACAGACCTCGCCGAGCTCGTCATGTGTACGTTTTCCAAGTCCTTCGGCTCGATCGGTGGCTTTGTCGCCGGCGCCCACGAAGTCGTTGACTACATCCAGCACTTTGCACGCTCGCTCATCTTCAGTGCGAGCATGCCGCCGGCCAATATCGCGGCGGTCATGAAGTCCCTTGAAATAATAGAGGAGGAGCCGGAACGCGTAACACGTCTCCAGGAGATCGCCACCAGGATGCTCGACGGGTTCTCCCGCATCGGCTACGACGTGGGCACCTCCGAGACGGCCGTCATCCCGCTCATCATCGGAAACAACGAGAAGACCTTTGCGCTTTGGCAGTACTTCTACGAGAACGGTGTCTATGTGAATCCGGTCATAAGCCCGGCGGTGCCGCCGAATCGCTCCCTTATTCGGACGTCCTACATGGCCATTCACGATGATGCGGATCTCGACCGGATTCTCGAGGTCGCCGAGGAGGGCGGGCGCAAGCTCGGCATCATCTGAAGCCGGCGGCCCCGCTCGCCGGCTGCGGCGCCTGCAGCCGCGAGCGGCGGCGCCGCCGTTCCCGGTGGCGGCCGCGAGCCGCGGCGCCCCAACAGCGGACCGCGGCGCTCGCTACAACGTAATCACCACACGCCCCCGCACGTGACCGGTTTCGCTTATGCGGTGCGCATCAGGGATGCCGTGCAGCCCCGGAACGGTGGTGATGCTCGTTCGCAGCGAGCCCTCGGCAAGGTGCCCCGCGATCCGCTGCAGCTGATACTGGTCGGGGCGTAAGTGAAGCGTGCGAACGCGGTGGGCGCCGATTCCGGGCGGGCGCGACACGGCGTCGAGGGAGACCACGATCCCGTGTCTGGCAAGAACATCGAGGGATCGCTGCGTCACCTCGCCGCCGACGGTATCCACGACTACATCCACTGCGCGTGTTGCCCGCTCGAAGTGCGCCGCGGCGTAGTCAATGGCCTCGTCGGCTCCCAGTGAGCGGATGAACTCCAGGTTGCGCTGCGACGCGGTGCCGACTACTTCAGCACCGGCAGCCTTCGCCAGTTGCACGGCAATGTGGCCCACTCCGCCGGCTGCGCCGTGCACGAGCACGCGCCGGCCCTCGCCCACGCGTCCCAGATCGAACAGCGCCTGGTAGGCGGCGAGGCCTCCAACCGGCACCGCGGCGGCGTGGGCATGGTCGACGGCGTCGGGCTTTTTCACCACCTGGTCCATGGGGATACGGACGAACTCCGCGTACGCGCCGCCGGTCGGAAAATCGGCGAGGCCGAAGACTTCGTCACCTTCCTCGAACTCGCCGACGCGCCGCCCACAGGCAATGACCGTCCCCGAAACGTCCCAGCCCGGGATTCCCGGAAGCGTTCGGTCTCCATTCCACAGCCCGACGCCTTCGCGCGTCTTCCAGTCCAGCGGACTGATGCCGATGGCGCGCACCCGCACTACCACATCGTGAAGACGGGGCTCCGGCTGGTCGGTTTTGATAAACTCCAGGACTCCGGCGTCTCCGAATCGCCGGATCGTCACGGCTTCCATCTGTTGTTCATCGACAACCGGCGGAGCCTTTCGCGTCTTGCGGGAAAACATATGGCTTGGGTGACTATAGGTGATGAAATCCGATTTGTGCAAGCGGCCCCGCTATGAGTATATTGTTGATAGAAAAACTCATACCGAGGAGCGCAGTATGAAACATGTTCCTCTTCTCGCCGGATCGCTCGTTGCCCTGGCAGGGTTCTTGGGCGTGGTCCTGGCGGCAGGTGCACAGGAATCAGCCCCTTCCACGCGGGAGATGACGATCGGCCGCGATGTCACAATAGAAGTTCAGCAGGGAGAGAAGGACTACCCCGTCGAGCTCGCAGAGCGCCAGTGGCGCAGCCGTCTCTCGGACTTCGAGTACTACGTCCTCAGGGAGGACGGCACCGAGCGGGCGTTCGCCAATGAGCTCTACGATAACAAACAGGACGGCATCTACTATTCGCGGGCTACGGGGCAACCGCTGTTCAGCTCCGAGCACAAGTACAGCTCGGGAACAGGGTGGCCGAGCTTCTGGCGCCCCATAGATCAAGAGGCGGTGGATTACTACCTCGACCGAAAGATGTGGATGCAGCGCATCGAGGTCACCGATTCCTCGAGCGGATCCCACCTCGGTCACGTGTTCGAGGACGGCCCCGAGCCGACGGGTCTCCGCTACTGCCTGAACTCCGCGGCCCTCATCTTCGTTCCCGAGGGCGAGGAGCCACCACAGATCGTAAAGGACTACCAGGCCCGGTACGGCGAGTAGCGTGCTCGAGCGACGCCGGCCGCCGATCCGGCCGCCGATCCAGCCACCGATCGATGCGAAGATGCCTCCACACCCCGTGTACGCACGGGGTGTTTTTGTTATATTTATGCGAGACTACTGAGGAGGTCTTCATGAAGGTGAGATGGCGTGGCGCGGCTCTCGTGGCTCTGGTGATAGGACTGTCCGGGTGCGGCGGTGGCGAGGAGATTTCGGTCGAGGAAGCGCAAGGCCGACAGGACCTCGCCCGGAACGAGCTACTGGAAAAGACCGTTCGAAAGCCGGGGCCCGGTGCCTGGGTGGAAGGCAGCATCGGGGGAACCTGGGTTTCCTCCATCAACAATGACCCCAAAACCTTCAACCCGGTCAATGTCACCGATGCGGAGACCGACTCGATCGTCAGCGTGCTCTACGACTACCTCGCCGACTACGACCCCTACGAGCGGGAGTGGACGCCGAACCTCGCCGACTGGGAGATCGAAGTCGACGAGGACGCCGGGACCCTGAGGGTCGTCTTCGCCCTTCGCGACGACCTCTACTGGACGACTCCGGGGCAATCCGCCGAGGAGGGCGTGAAGGTCACCGCCGACGACGTCGTGTACTGGTACCGCGAGATCGCCGGCGATCCCGCCTTCCAGATGAGCTCCAACGCCCAGCAGTACGTGGAAATGCCCGACGGCAGCACAGAGCGCATTACCGCCGAGAAGATCGACGAGCGTCGGTTCGCGCTGAACTATCCGCGGATCGTGGCGAACCCGCTGCTCTCCTCCAACATGGAGTTCGGCCCCCGCCACATCTACAAGCCGGCCAAGGATGAGGGCGGCGTGGAGGGCGTGCTCAACATCAACAGCGTGGACACCGAGGTCACCGAGATTCCGTCCCTCGGGCCCTACCACATTGTAGAGTATTCCCCGGGCGTGCGCCTCGTGATGCAGCGAAACCCCACCTACTGGAAACAGGACGAGTGGAACACCGGCATCCCCTACCTCGAGCGCGCGATCTACCGCATCGTCCCCGACCGGAACACCGAGCTTCTGCTCTTCCTCGACGGGACCAAGGACTCCTACAGTGCTCGTCCGGAAGATCTCGACCAGCTCCTGGGCAGCGAGGATCCCGACTACACCGTCTACGACGGCGGAGAGTCGATGGGCTCGGCGCTCATCTCCTTCAACCAGAATCCCGAAAACCTGGATCCGACGAAGTACTCCTGGTTCACGCAGAAAGAGTTCCGCCAGGCCATGAGCTCGCTGCTCAACCGCGAGCGCATCGTACGACAGGTGTACCGCGGCCTCGCCGCCCCGGCGCACCACTTTTTTGCCCGGGCCAACCCCATGTTCAACCCCGACATCGAGCTCGAGTACACCTACGACCCCGAGCGGGCCGTGGAGCTCCTCGCCGAAGTCGGCATCGAACCCGACGATGAGGGAATCATGCGTGATGCCGAGGGCAACGCCATCGAGTTCGACATCAACATGGGCGCCGAGAGCACGCTCGCGATCGACATGGCCAACATCTTCGCCGATGAGCTCGACAAGGTCGGCATAACCTTGAACGTGCGGCCCATCGACTGGCAGGCCCTGATCGAGCGCATGACGAGCACCTACGACTGGGACGCGGTCACCATCGGCCTGGGAAGCAACTACTGGCCGACCGGCGGCTCGAATGTCTGGCCGTCCCACGGAAACCTCCATCTGTGGCATCCGCTGCAGGAGGAGCCCGCGACCGAGTGGGAGGCCCGCATCGACCGGCTGTACAACGAGGGAAAGTTCACCATCGACGAGGAGCGACGCGAGGAGATCTACGACGAGTATCAGCAAATCGTCCTCGAGCAGCTTCCGGTCATCTATACCGTACACACCCTCTCTTTCCTCGGAGTGCGTGACAAATGGGCGAACGTGTACTACGACACGCTAAACGGCCTCGAGACCGAGCGCGTCTTTCTCGAGGACCAGAATTGAGACGCGCCTGAGAGATGAGACGACTCGTACCGCTTCTGCAACAGGCCGGGCGCCCGCTCATGCCGGTGTTCGCAAAACTCTACGCATTCCGTGGGCGACACCCGCTCCTTGTATTCATCATCACGCGGGCGGCGTCCATGGTGGCCATCCTGCTCGTGCTGGGCCTGCTGGTATTCGGACTCATGTCGCTGTCGCCGGGGAACATCGTCGACAACTATGTCCGCAGCCAGATGCTGATGCAGGCGGAGTTCCGGCAGCAGGACAACACCTACAGCGAAGAGGCAATCGAGGTGGCGAAGGAGCGGCTCGGGCTCAACGACCCCTTCTACGTGCAGTACGGGCGATGGCTCAAGCAGGTATTCGTTGACCGTGATCTCGGCAGGAGTCTGATCTCCCGCGCCCCCATTCTCTTTCTCGTGCGCGACAGAATGGTGAACTCGCTCATCCTGAACTTGATATCGCTGTTCTTCCTCACCATCATCTCCTTCGGGCTCGGGATATATTTCTCCTCCAAGGTCGGCACCCGGGTGGACCTCGCGGCGACCTTCACCGCCCTGTTTCTCCACGCATTCCCGGGCATTCTCCTGCTCATCCTGCTGCAGCTCTTTGCCTACGTCTCGGGCCTCTTCCCCATCACGGCCTACCCGGATTTCCCCTTTCAGGAGGCGCCGACCCGGTTCGTGTTCAGCTACGTCCACCATATCATCCTGCCGCTGATCGGCGCCTTCCTCGGCGGAATCGGCGGTACGATGCGGATGATCCGGGCGACCATGCTCGATCAGCTCGGAAAGCCCTACATCACCTCGCTGCGGAGCCGAGGCGTGCCCGAGCGCCGCGTGTACCTCGCGCATGCCTTCCGGAACACGCTGAACCCCTACATCACCTCGAGCGCGAACCTCTTTGCCGGGCTCTTCTCGGGCTCCCTCATACTGGAAATCATCTTCTCCTACCCGGGAATCGGGCGGTTGATGTACGAGGCGGTGCGGCAGGAGGACATCAACCTCGTGCTCGCGAACATCATGTTCATCAGCTTCCTGATTCTCCTCGGCATGGTGGTGGCCGATATCCTGCTCGCGGTGGTCGACCCCCGCATCAAGTACGGGAGCGAGTGAGGCGATGCGGCGTTTTCTCTACCGGCTGTACAGACGAAAAGTAGCCCTCGTCTCGGTGATCGTGCTCGTTATGCTCTACGGCGGGATGTTCTTTGCAGAGTTCATATCCCCCTACCAGCATACGACGGTGTTCGAGGACCACGCCTATCACCCGCCGAACTTCCGACTCTACTCCGAGCGTCTCGGCTTTCGCCCCCAGGTGCAGAAGACCATCCTCGTCGACCAGATAAACTACCGCTACCTGCGACTCGCGGACGTCCACGTGCCGGTGAAGCTCTTCGTACGCGGACCGGAGTACAAGCTGTGGGACCTCATACCGATGAACGTCCATCTGTTCGGCACGACCGCTCCCTACCGGGCGGGCGAAACCTGGGAGGACGGCGGGCAGACCTATCCGGTCTACCTCTTCGGCGCCGACAACCTCGGGAGAGACCTCTTCTCGCGGATAATCTACGGGTCACGAATCTCACTCACCATCGGGTTTCTCGGGATAGCTATCTCGCTCACCCTCGCCATCATCTTCGGGGGGCTCGCGGGCTACTACGGCGGGGTCACCGACTGGATCATCATGCGGGTCGCCGAGCTCTTCATCCTCGTGCCGGGGCTCTACATGATCCTGTTTCTGCGGTCAATACTGTCACGTGATCTGAACTCGGGCCAGGCCTTCATCATCATTACGGTCATTCTCTCTCTCGTGGGCTGGCCGGGGAGCGCCCGGCTGATTCGCGGACTCGTGCACAGCATAAAGCGGGAGGACTTCATTACCGCGGCGCAGCTTCAGGGGGTGCCGCCGCTTGTGATCATCTTCAAGCAGATCATCCCGCAGATGTCCTCCATCCTGATCGTCAGTATTGCCCTGGGCATCCCGGGATTCATACTCGGGGAGACCGTGCTCTCCTATCTCGGGCTGGGCATCGTGGATCCCGCGGTCAGCTGGGGCTCTCTATTGAATCGCGAGGTTACCTCCCTCACGAACCTCAGTAACTTCCCGTGGTTTCTCTATCCCGGGCTCTTCCTGCTGGTGACCACGCTTGCCTTCAACTTCCTCGGCGATCTCCTGCGGGACGTCTTCGACCCTTACTATCGGGAGAAATCAGGCTGATGAGTTTGCTAGACGTCAGGGATCTGCACATCGATTTTGCCACCGAGCAGGGGCTGCTGCATGCCGTACGGGGTGTGGACTTCGCCCTCGAGGAGGGTGAGGTGCTCGGCATCGTCGGGGAGAGCGGATCGGGGAAGAGTGTTACCGCCCACTCGACGATGCGACTCCTGCCGCCGAACGCCCAGTATGCCGGCGGCGAAGTGCTGTACAGGGGCGAGTCGGTATACGGCTTCGGGTACGAGGGCCTGCGAGCCTTTCGCGGGCGTGAGATCGGCGTCATCTTCCAGGAGCCCGGGCGCTCCTTCGATCCCATCTACTCCATCGGCAAGACGATGGCGGAGACCATTCGCGCGCACGAGCCCGAACTCACCGAGGCGGAGATCCACGAGAAGTCGATCCGGCTGCTACAGGAGACGAACGTCCCCTTCCCAGAGGACCGGCTGTCGAACTTTCCCCACCAGTTCTCGGGCGGGCTGCTGCAGCGCATCATGATCGCCCTCGCCCTCGCCTCCGACCCCAAAGTACTCATTGCCGACGAGCCGACGACCTCCCTCGACGTCACGATACAGGCGGGCATCATAGATCTCCTTATCCGCCTCAAGGAGGAGCGAAACCTCTCCATCATCTTCATAACGCACAACCTGGCGCTTATATCCGGAATCGCGGACCGCATCGTGGTGATGTACGCGGGGCTCGTCATGGAGCAGGGACCGACGAGTGAGGTTCTCGCCGCCCCCCGGCATCCCTACACGCGAGCGCTTCTGAGCTCCATCCTCGATCTCGGGCAGCACTACACCGACACGCCGATCACCGCGGTTGCCGGCACGGTACCCGACCCCTACAGCCCGGAAGCAGGCTGTCCCTTCGCCCCGCGTTGCCCCCTTGCCGAGGCCGCCTGCCGGGAGGCGATCCCTCCCTTCATCGAGGACGGGCACCTGCACAGATGCCGCTTTCCGGGGGTGAAGGAGTAGCCATGCTCGAGCTGAAAAGTGTACACAAGCGCTACGACCTGCAGGCGGGATTCTTTGCGCCGGTGGGGCGCTACGTCTACGCGGTAAATGGTGTCAGCCTGACGGTGGGAGAAAACGAGGTCTACGGCCTCGTCGGCGAATCGGGCTGCGGAAAGACCACTACCGCGCGGCTTGTCATTCGCATGCACGACATCGATTCCGGGGAGCTGCGGTTCACCGATCGTCGCGGCGAGGTTTTCGATATCCCCGAACTCGACAAGCACCGCCTCAGCATCCTGAGAAACCGCGTGAAGTACATCTTCCAGGACCCGGCGAAGTCCCTCAATCCCCGGATGAATATCGAGGACATCCTGCTGACCGGGTACCGCTACTCGCCGTTCTGGCCCGGGAAGAGGCAGGCACGTGAGGAGGCGAAGCGCATTCTCGACGACGTCGGCCTCAAACCCGGCGACCTCGACCGCCGGCCGGCTGACTTCTCCGGCGGTCAGCGGCAGCGAATCGCCATCGCCCGCGCCCTCATGGCGAAGCCCGAGCTCCTCATCTGCGACGAGGTCGTCTCCGCCCTCGACGTCTCTATTCAGGGCCAGATCCTCAATCTTCTTCTGCGCCTGAAAGAGGAGCACAAGCTCTCGATGCTGTTCATCGCGCACGACCTCGCGGTCGTCTCATACATCGCCGATCGCATCGGCGTCATGTACCGGGGACTCCTCATGGAGGAGGCGCCGGCGCAGACCCTCGTCGCCGAGCGACGCCACCCCTACACCAGGCACCTCTACGCCGCCATTCCGCAGCTCGACCCCACACGGCGCATCACCCGCAGCCCCTACGCCCAGTTTGCAGAAACCCCGGACCCGACGGTGAGCCCGCTCGCGGGCGCCACCGCCGGGGCCCCGGGGGCGGCGAGCCCCGGTGGTGAGGCCGGCAACGCAGCTGCCGGCCGCGCCCCGGAAGCCGGCCGCGCCCCGGAAGCCGACCGCGACCCGGGGGCCGACCGCGACCTGGGGGCCGGCCGCGCCCCGGGGGCCGGCCGCGACCCGGGGGCCGACCGCGACCTGGGGGCCGGGCGCCCCGGCATGGAAGAGGTCGCGCCGGGACACTACGTGTCGGTGTACTTTCGCGAGGAGAGCAGCGCCCGCGAAGCCTGAAACGCCGGGCTCAACCGGTGAGGGTGTCCTCCGTGACGACGGCAAGGCGCGGAGCCCGAAACCCCAGCCACAACCCTCCGGCGAGCAGCACCGCGCCGAGAATCAGCAAAACGAGATAGCCCGGCAGCAATCCCGGGAGCACCGAGGGCACGGTAACGCCCAGCAGGGCGAGCACGGCCCCCACTCCAACGCTGAGAGCGCCGATCCAGATGAAGACGGTGCCGAGCACGGCGATTCGGCGGCGCCGGCGCTCGAAGCTCTCGGCGACGATCTGAACCCAGCGGAATGCCTTGGTCTGATCGACCCCGTGACGCTCCGCGATGCGCCTGCTTATCTCCACGAGCTCCGTCCCCACGCGCAGCTCCGCTACCATCTCCGGCAGAGCGCGAGAGGACTTCTCCGCATCGAGCCGACGTTGTTCCTCAAGCGTCATGACCGAACCCGTACGGCGCGAGGAATCCGACGAGCAGGAAAACCGCGCCGAGTCCTGCGAACACGAGGGTGCTCCCCCACAGCCCCCACGCGGATCCGAGCCGGCTCGTCCCCGGCTCGTCCGGGTCGTAATAGACCGTCACCTGGTCATCGATGTCGTACACCCGCGAGTTTCGGCCCGAGGGCGCAGTAAACTCCACCCGCCGCCCCGCGGGGGTATCGAACCTCACCACCGGGTAGTAGAGAACGCCGGAGTCCCCGCCGATGAAGGGCGGCGCCGCGCCCTCCACGCGCTCATAGCCTACGACCGTACCCTGTACGTCGCGCGCCCCCTGCATGAACCAGAGTGTGCCGATCGCCTGGATGGCGCCAACCAGAATGAGCACCCCGCCTACGAGCTTGAAAAAGTGTCCGAACAGTTGTCGTGCGTTCATAGTCGAGGGCAAATATACTAAGGGATAGGAGGGGGGCGGCAACGGCGATCGTGGCGCACGGCCGCTTCGCTAAAGCTTTACCGATTCGCTCGGGTTTTGTATCTTTAACTCATGGAACAGACCACCGACACGAAAAAGGCCATACTGGATCTCGAGGGGGCGAACTGCACCTCCTGCAGCATCGCCATTGAACATCTGGGCAGGAAGCTCGACGGGGTAGAGGACATTATGGTCGATCGCGGCACCAGTACGGTTCAGGTCGAGTACCAGGGGGACATTACGACCCTGGACAGGATCTGTGACTTCGTGGATCGCCTCGGCTACCACGCCTCGATCCGTCAGACCGAAGAGTAGCCCCGTCCAGGCCGCCGGGGGCCCGAGGGCCCGGGGGCCGCATCGGCGCTTGCCGGCGCCCGGCCTCAGGTCGGCAGGGCTTCACCGTCCTTCATGCCCGCAATACGCGCATTGAGCCGCGACAGACGCTGCGCGAGCAGCCTCGCGAGGAATATGCCGTAATGCGGGTTCGCCTTTATCGCGTTCACGAAATTGTTCTTCGAAATGCGGATGAGACTGGAGCTTCCGCGTGAGATCACGGTAGCGGACCGCTTGTCGTTGAGCAGAAAAGACATCTCCCCGAGAAACATATCTTCCGGTCCGAGACTGGTAATGTGCTCGCCACCGGAGTACACATCGAGCGTTCCGGAGACGATGTAGTACAGGTAGTTTGATTCCTCACCTTCGGTGAAGATCACATCCCGGTCCGAAAAGGGCGTCTCCTCCTGATCCTGGAAGATGCCCGGCACCGCGTTGACCTCGTGCGTCGCATGGGAGAGCTCGAAGGAGACCTCGTTCCCCACGTCGTTGTACTGCAGGTTCTCCATGTAATGGCTGGTCATGGTGATGCCATGACCGTGCAGTGCGAGGTTGGGTCCGTGCGAGTTGGAGGCGATCCGCGAGCGCCAGTCGAAGCCCCGCCCCTCATCGCGAATGCGGAAATAGGACCGCTCGGGCGTGATGCGGTAGGTAAAATGCACACGCTTGTTGCGGACCTCCGGCTCACGGGCCTTCCGGCGAATGAGGTCGATGATATCGCCGCGCTCTTCGAGCCACCGCGTCTTCTCTTCGTAGGAGATCTCGCAGTTTCCGTGCTCCACCGCGTTCATGAGCATCTCGAAGAGACCAACGTGCAGCCGTTCCTTCCTGTCAATGTCGATGTAGTGGGAGTTATAGAGAAAGTTCGTGACGAGATTTGCGTAGGTATGGACGTTGAACGGATCATTGTCCATGACGAGGTTGCCGGAGATGCTGCCGGTGAGGTAGCTCTGTATGCCCCGCTGGAAGAGGATCTGGCGGTTCTGCACGATGATCCGCAGCACCCGGAAGAAACTCGAGACGAACTGCCCGCGTGGGATGAGACTGATGATGTTCGAGTCGGGCATCTGCCCCGAGAGCTCTTTTTCCTGACTACCGACGTGCACTCCGATAATGCCCCCATAGTGGAGCCACGGATCTGACTTGATGAGATCGAGGATGCTCTCAGCGTCCACATTTGCGTCGCCGAAGTTGATGACGTTTACTTCCGGAAGCTCGTATTTGAGGTACTCGAGGGCTCTCTCCGCGTCGTCGAAGAACACGGGCTCGAACACATTCTGGAACTTCCCGCAGATGCGAAGAATCCGATCATTGACTTCCTGATCGGAGCTTATAACCGGCATTTTGCGCATGGTCGACCTACTCCCCGGTTTGAGTATCGGCATCCTGGGGCAGCAGCCCGAGCCGACGATAGATCTCCTTCGCCACCGACACGCGGTTGAGAATGTAGAGATGCAGCCCTCGGACCCCGTTTTCGAGGAGGTCGGCGGCCTGCTCGACGGTCCACGCGATACCGACCTCGGCGGCATCCTCATCTCCTGCACAGGAGGCCATGCGCCGTTGCAGTTCCGCAGGGTAGCGCGAGCCGAGGGCAAAGTCGGGGATACGCCGATAGCTCCGCAGAGACGTCACCGGCATGAGCCCCGCCACGATAGGGACGTCGATACCGGCGATGGCGCATCGCTCGGCAAAATCGTAGAAGTCGTGATTGTCGAAGAAGAGCTGGGTGCAGATATAGTCGGCGCCCGCGTCCACCTTTTCCTTGAGATGCGTCATCTCCGCCACGCGATTGGGCGTTGCCGGATGCCCCTCTGGAAACCCCGCCACCCCGATGCCGAACCCCCGGGCCTCGGGGTGTGCACCCGTCGCGTTGTACTGCCTGATGAGGTGAACGAGGTCGATGGCATGCTCGAAATCGCCATGGTCACAGCCCACGCGTGAATCGTCCCGTGGCGGATCTCCCATGAGCGCCATCACATTAGAGATGCCGCGCGCAGCGTAGTCGTCGAGCATCGCCCATATTTCCTCCCGCGAGTGGCAGACGCTGGTCAGATGCGGCACCGGCAGCAGGTTTGTCTCGTTCCTGATACTGAGCACGAGCTGGTGTGTGTTCACCCGGGTGGTGCCCCCGGCGCCGTAGGTGACGCTGACGAAGCTCGGCCCGAGCTGCTCGAACTCCCTCATCGAGGACAGCAGCCGTTTCCAGGCCGCCTCGGTCTTGGGCGGAAAAAACTCGAAGCTGAAGGTCGTCTCGCGCGCGGCGAAAACGTCGGCGATGTGGGTGTGCTCGGTGTATCGGTCCGGCGTGGTCGGCATAGGGCAGAGACTACGGCTTTCGGGCACTCATGGCAATAAAAACGCCTTCCCGAAGGAAGGCGCGCTGCGTGCACATGCGGTGCATGCGGAATTACTTCGAGTAGAACTCGACGACCGCCTGCTCCTCGGCAATGGTTGGAATGAGATCACGAGTCGGAAGCACCGAGACGGTGCCCTGCAGCTCGTCCTTGGAGATCGAAAGCCAGGGTGGAACGGGTCGGCTGGAGTTCTCCGCCATGAGGTGACGAACGAGGTCACGTGTGGCCTTGCGATCGCGGGCACCGATGAGGTCCCCGGGTCGCACCGAGGCCGAGGGTACGGTAACTTTACGGCCGTTCTGAAGAATGTGGCCATGTGAAACGAGCTGACGCGCCTGCTGACGGCTGGCAGCCATGCCGAGACGGTACACGACGTTGTCGAGCCGACGCTCGAGCAGCACGAGCATATTGGTGCCCGTTACGCCCTTCATGCCCTTCGCGTGGTAGAAGAGGTTCCGGAACTGCCGCTCGGACAGACCATAGGCCCACTTGAGCTTCTGCTTTTCGGCGAGCTGACGCCCGTATTCAGTCTGCCGGATACGTCCCTTCTTGGGCTCACCGGGAGGCTTGGGCTTCTTCTTGAGTAGTCGATCGTATTTGTCGTTGCCAAAGATGTTTACACCGAACCGGCGTACAATCTTACCCTTGGCTTTCTCGTTCCTGGCCATCCAAAAAACTCCTCACAACGTTAACACAGATAATTGGCGTGGGAAATCAGCCTGTGGAAACCCAAAGGTATGACAGCCTCTGCAAAGTGTCAAGACCCTCCGAAGATCCGCCCGATGCGTCGCCACACCGACGAGTCGTCGCCGTCATGACGCTCCTGCTTCGAGCGATCCGGTGAGCTCTCGCCGGATCCGGCGTTACCCGACCGGCCGGCCTTCTCCGACCGACCGCCGGCACCGGAGCCACCCGAGCGGCCGCCGCCACCGTCCCCCCCACCGGAAGCACCGCCGCCGCGCCCGGCGGTAGACTCACTCAACTCGAAATCCTCGCCGTATTTGCGCCGGTAGTAATCCAGCCGATCCTCCACCGAGGTCTTGGCGGTTGGCTTGTGATGGTGGGTCTGACGCGTGGGCTTGTGATGCGCCTGCGGATGCTTTCTCTCACCCCCGCGGGTCGCGGGCGCCTCGCCGCTGCTTTTCGGGGCATCGCCACCGCGGCCTTTCGCGGCAGTCGCTTCGGCGCCCGCGGCCGCCCCGGTGCCGGCACCCGCTCCGGAACCGGACTTGCCGGGCTCATGATGCCGCCGCTCATCACTACCACGGGATACCTCGCCGCCGCGTGACCTCTCGCCGCCGCGGGATCGCTCCCCGCCGCTCCGCCTGCCGCTCTTCGAGCGCGTGCTCGTGCTGCGGCTGCCGTGGCCCCCGTGGCCACCTTTCGCCGCCGGCGCCCGTTCGTGCTTTACGCCGAGCTCCTTGCGTACCTGCCCCAGCCAC
>CAZVXU010000004.1:0-47870 GCA_964631585.1 uncultured Spirochaetaceae bacterium
GTGTCCGTCCATCTCGAGGGCCTTCCCAAGACCCTGCCGGATATTCTTCTCGTCGTCGACGATCAGTACGTTGAACTTCATTCCCTGTCTTCTCCACTCCATTCGAGCAGGTGTTGCTCACGCTGAGGTATCGGAAACGTCAGAATGAAGCGAGTGCCCTCGCCCTCCTCCGAGCGCACGCTGATCTCGCCCATGTGTTCCTTCACTACCTTATACACGAGGGTGAGTCCGATGCCGGATCCGAAATCCCGCGTGGTGAAGTACGGCTCGAAGATCTTCTCCCGAACGTCCTCCGACATCCCCTCGCCGGTATCCTCGACGATCAGCTCCACGCTGTCTCCGCGGCAGCGCGTCTTCACGCGGAGCGTGCCGCCGGTCGGCATGGCGGCCAGGGCGTTCTTGACGATATTCATCAGTGCCTGCTTGAAGTACTTGTCGTCGAGCTGCACCTTCGGCAGATCCTGCTGCAGGTCGGCTTCGAGCTCGATGTCGTTCTCTTCGAGCTCGTAACGAACGAACTCCAGAAGATCTTCCAGCACGGAGTTCATGTCCTCGTCCTCGAGCTCGACGTTCATGGGCCGAACGGCGAAGAGGAAGTCCACCACGATTTTGTTGAGGCGATTCACCTCCTCGTTGACGACGTCGATGTAGCCCTGAATGCGTTCCTTCTCTTCGTCGGCGAGCGCGGCGAGCTCCTTCTGTATGAGCTGGATATGGATGCCGATGGAGCCGAGAGGATTCTTGATTTCGTGTGCTACGCCGGCCGCAAGAGTGGTCAGAGACGCGAGGCTCTCCGCCCGCCGCAACCGGGCCTCCCTGCTCTTGCGCTCGGTCACGTCCTCCACGCGCAGGATGTTTCCGGTGACGTGCCCGCTTCGGACCAGGGGAAAGAGGCTCAGCAGCAGGGTCCGCTCGCCGCCCGAGTGATCGAGGGTGAACTCCACGTCCCACACCGAGTCTTCTGCCTCGAGAGCCTCCTCGACGAAGGCGGCGATCTCCTCGTCACGGATGATCTCCCACATCTTATGCTCGGCGAGGTCTCCCGGCATGAGGGGCAGGAGGCGCTCGGCGGCTTTGTTCACCATGACGAGGTTGTGTTCGTTATCGGAAACAACGACGGCGTCATTCATCGAGTCGAGCACGACCTGCATCTGTTCGTGCTCGGAGGCGAGATCGTGGATGAGTGTCCGGATCTGCGTGCTGTCGAGCTTGTCGAGCTTGTTCAGCGCACGCTCAATGAACCCCCGCATCGACCTGCCTCATAGAGAAGTACAGACTCTCGCAGACCGTCGATGGATTCATATTGAGTGACTCCACCCGAAATGCAGCCTCCGCCACCAGATCACGCCACCGCGAGATTGTCTCCATCCCCACCAGCGGCCGTGCGGCACGAGCGACATCATTGGCGAGCAATCGGTGAAGCAGTGTGGTGAGCTCTTCGAAGAAGTAGCGGAATGCGTGCACGTCTGCCATCTCCTGCAGCGCCTGTTGCACATGCGCAACTCTGTCGGCGCCGTCGGTGGTGCGGGGGGAAACAACGGCCTCGATGAACGCTTCAGCGAGGGATGTTATCGGCTCCGACCCCGAGAATCCGTTTGTCAGAAAGTACTCACGGAGGGACCCACATTCAAGCTCGCTCTCTCGAAATACCCGGCGCACCACTTCACACTGCTCGTCGGTACTGCGGGACGGGAACTCGTACTGGCGCACTCTCGAGAGGATCGTCGGCATCACGGCCGAGCGCTGGGTGGCCAGCAATACAAAGGTAACCTCCGGCGGCGGCTCCTCCAGCGTCTTGAGCAGCGCATTCCGCGTGCCGCTGTTGAGGCGGTCTGCAGCGTCCAGAATCACCACCTTGCGCGGCCCCGACATATGAGCCCAGAAGGAGACGTTTCGCACCGCCTGAATGGGCACGGGGTCCTGAGGCAGCGCCGACGCGAGCTTCTTCGACCGCGAGAGGAGGCGCTCGGTGAGCTTCTCGAGCTCCGCGCCCTCGGGAAGCGGAACCCGGGGATCGAGGTCCTCGATCATCTCGGCGACCTCACGTACGCTACTCGATACCGAAGAGACGCGATTCTCCTGCCCCTGCCACAGGACCTCGTCGAAGCGTCGCAGCAGCTTCCGCACGGCGCGCAGAAAGAGGAAGCGCGTGCCCTTCGAGGGATGCGCCTTGAGGGCCTCCGCACACACGGTGATTTCCTGGAGAAAGTAGTGCGTTCCGAGCAAGAGCGTATAGGGATGCACGAGCAACCGGTGCTGCCGGCAGGAGTGACAGTCGCAGGTCCACTCCGCGGTCCCCCTCTCGCAGGTCACCGCGCGGGCGAGCTCGAGCGCAACCGTGGTCTTCCCGGTGTACTGCGGACCGTGGAACAGGAGCGCCGCCGGAAGCCGGTTCCCGGTGATCTCGGCGCGCAGGCGGGCCACCGGTCCCCCGTGTCCGATTATGTTCTCAAACATCGATGGTCCTCCGGTTCAGAAACTCCGAGACATGGGGCAGCAGCGGCACGAGGAGCTGGCCGAACACACTCCCCTCCAGTATCCGATCGGGTCGGAAAAAGGGTTGTATCTGAATAATCAGGATCATCACGAAGGTAAGAAGCAATCCCTCGATCACGCCGAGAAAGAGTCCCAGCGCGTGGTCCAGGTTCTCGAGGTGGATGTGTTCTATGAGACGATGAAGCGCGTTCTCGAAAATCTTCACCAGAATATAGACCAGCAGGAATATGGCGAGAAAGGCCGCAACCTGACTCCAGGCCGATTCACCGAGCCACCGATTCAGATACGCGCCGACAATCCCCGAGAACAGAACGGCCGCCGCGATGCCGAGGATGAGGCTCGCCATCGAGAGCAGCTCCGTGACGAATCCCCGAATGGCAGCTCGGAGCGTGGTGAAGACGAGAACCAGGGCGAAGACGATGTCGACCGCTACGAAGTCCACCCGCGCCCCTCCACGACATCATCGATCATGCCTGCGATTCTATCCGCTGCACCCGCTGCGTCAAACCCCGCCGCCGCGACGCCCATCCGTCGACGCGCATCCGGGTCGTCCAGGAGCCGACGGATCTCGCCCCGCAGCCTATCGGGTGTCGCCTCAGCGTCGGCCAGCACCACCGCCGCGCCGCGGTCGGCAAAGATGCGGGCGTTACGCAGCTGGTCGCCGCGCGAGCCGGCGCGGGGCAACGGGATAAGCACGGCCGGCTTCCCCGCGAGCGAAAGCTCCCACAGCGTCCCCGCCCCGGCGCGGCAGACCACAAGGTCGGCGGCGGCGAGCAGATCGGCGTACTCGGGCCCGATGAAGCTTGCAGAGGCATACCCGTCACCGTCCGGACGCGGGGCCGGATGCTCGCCGCGCTGGTGAACCACCGCGCAGTACCCCAGGAGATCGTCGAGCACCTCGGCGAGAAGCCCGTTGATCTGGGCGGAGCCGAGGCTACCCCCGACGAAGAAGACCAGCGGCCGATCCGCCGGCAGGTCGTAGGCACGGCGGGCGGCCTCGGGGCGGCCGGACAGGAGGTCCCGGCGAACCGGGTTCCCGACGGTTATGCAGCGGGGACGGAGGCCGGCAGGGAGATAATCGGCGGAGGAGTCATAGGAGATGAGCACCCGCTCGACGAGCCGGGCGTTGAGCCGCGTGGCGAGCCCCGGGTCGGAATCGGACTCGTGTGTCGCCGCCGGGATGCCGAGCACACGCGCCGCGGCGACGACCGGGACGGTGACGTAGCCACCTTTGGAGAAGACGAAAGCCGGCTTGAGGGAGCGCAGGCGGAGCACTGCCGCCGCGAAGCCCGCGCCCACTTTCGCGAGGTCGATGAGATTCCTGAAGGAGAAGTAGCGTCGGAGCTTTCCGGCCGGAATGCCGTAGAACCGAATACCACGGTCGGCGACGAGGCGGCGCTCCATGCCCGAGGTGGAACCGATCCAAACGACCTCGTAGTCCCCACGTTCGCGAAGCGCGTCGGCGACCGCAAGTCCGGGAAAGACGTGGCCGGCGGTTCCTCCGCCGGTAAAAACGACTGGCTTATGCATGCTGCCCTTGAATTGCGGAGTGTTCTGAGGTAGAAGACAGTACCATGAGATTCATCCCTAATTCAATCTTCGGCCGACTCGCGGCCGTAGCCCTTATACTGTTCATGCACTTGTTTATGCCCTTGCCCGTGTCCGCACAGTCCGCCGGCGAGGCGGATCGCCCGCCGGCTCGCCCGCCGGCGCGAGAGCTCGTATCCCATTTCCCGCGGGAGCGCTACCGCGAGCTCGTCGAGGAGGGAAGCCTCAAGCACTTCTTCACCGATAGCGTGAACCTCGCGCTTGCACTCCAGCTCCCCGGCCTCGAGAACACCCGCACTGCCCTGGAGGAGATGGAACCGAAGATCGGCGTTGAGGCGTTGTTCCTGCTGCGCGACCGCCTTGCGGGTGACAGCGAGGCCGAGCGGGATCTTGCTCTCTACAACATTTTCCGCTCGGTGAGCACGATGGAAGGGATCGAGTACTACTCAGCGAGTCGCGAGCGCATGCGCATCTTCTACGAGGAATCCTATGCGGTGGCCGACCCGGACAGTCGCGAGCCCCGGCCGGACCCCACGGTTTCGGAAATCCCTCGCCGCGACCGGATCCACGTATATCAGCGTGACTCGAGCTTCGGGCGCAATGTCTACACGGTCGAGTATGTGCGGCGCGAAAACGTCTATCTTATGAGCATGACCAATCTGACGCGGATGTACTACGGAATATTTCCGGTCGTCGCGCCCGAGAACCTGGAGATACACCTTACGGTGGTGGAAACGGAGGAAGGTTACCTCTTCTACGGCGCCTGCGGTGTTAACGTGATCAGTCTCTTCGGCCTCGAGGACCGGGCGAAAGACAGCTTTTACAATCGCATCGAGGCCCTCTATCGCTGGTTTCGAAGCCGCGTAGAAGCACATAATGAAGTCGCATCCTGAAAAACCGGGACGCTAATACTCTTCTAACACAGTATCTCCATCTTTAGTGCCTGGAAGGAGCGCGCATGGAGGGGATGAAGACTACGTTTCAAATCTCGAACCTCAACCTGTTCTACGGGAAGTTCCAGGCACTCAAAGACATCACGATGGACGTGACGCAGAATCAGGTAACCGCCCTTATCGGCCCGTCGGGCTGCGGCAAGTCCACGTTTCTCCGCACCCTCAACAGGATGAACGATCTTATCGACGGCGTCCGCATCGAGGGCTACGTCGGTTACGAGGGGCAGAACCTCTACACAGATTTCTCACCGATCGACCTGCGCACACGGGTCGGCATGGTGTTCCAGAAACCGAACCCCTTCCCCATGACGGTCTTCGAGAACGTCGCCTACGGCCCGAGACTCCACGGAATCCGCAACAAGCAGGCGATAGAAGAGGGCGTCGAGAAGAGCCTCCGCGCCACGGCGGTCTGGGATGAGCTCAAGGACCGCCTGCACACGCCGGCGCTCAGTCTCTCCGGCGGTCAACAGCAGCGTCTCTGCATCGCCCGGGCCCTGGCGGTGGAGCCCGACGTTCTCCTCATGGACGAGCCGACCTCGGCGCTCGATCCCATCTCCACCGGCAAGATCGAGAGCTTGGTTGAGGAGCTCAAAGAGCAGTACACTATAGTGATTGTAACCCACAATATGCAGCAGGCAGGGCGCGTGTCCGACTACACGGCGTTCTTCATGGTGGACGAGCACAAGTCGGGATACGTCGCGGAGTATGGAAGCACCGTAGATATGTTTTTCAACCCGCAGAATGCCGAAACCGAGGCCTACATTTCCGGCCGATTCGGTTAAACACAAGGGATAATGGAGGCGGCCGCATGGCGCCACGGAAGTACTTTCTCAGTCAGCTGGATAAAATGCATCAGGACGTCCTTCGAATGGGCGCGCTGGTGGAAGAGGCTCTCAAGAAGTCGGTGACGGCGCTCGCCTCCCATGACTATGATCTGGCCGAGCGGGTAATCGAAGAGGACAGGAACATCGACGCGGTGCAGGTACAGATCGAGGATCACTGTACGGAGCTTCTCGCCACACAGCAGCCGGTGGCCAGTGACTTGCGGGAAATCCTGACGACCATCCGCATCGTGGACGACCTCGAGCGAATCGGTGACCACGCCCGGCACCTGGCGCGCGCGGTCGGCGATATTTCAGACGAGGCCTTTGTGCGCGTTCTTCCCTCTATGGAAGAGATGGCCGAGCGGGGCATCTCGATGTTGCATGATGCCCTGACCGCATTTGTAGATCAGGATGCCGACGAAGCGATCGCTATCGCCGAGCGTGATGCGAGGATAGACAGCATGCAGAAGACCCTCTACGGGGAACTTATCGACATCGTGCGCGATAATCCGGACAAAGCCGATAAGGCAATGCACCTCATGTTCATGGTACGGTTTCTCGAGCGCCTCGGCGATCATGTGCGAAGCGTCTGCGAGTGGGTCGTCTACGCGAAGCGCGGCGAGCACGTCGAGCTTCGCACACCACGGAAGTAGCCGGCGCACAGCGTCTTGCAGGAGACCTGCTCAGTGGCCAACAATACGGTTCTGGTTGTCGACGACGAACACGACATTCTCGAACTGATCCGTTATAACCTCGAAAAGGAACATTTCGGCGTACGGACGGTGGAAACCGGAGAGGACGCTCTCCGAGTGGCCCGGGAGACCAAGCCGGATCTCATCATTCTCGATATCATGCTGCCCGGGATGAACGGAACGGAGGTCTGCAAGCGGCTCAAATCAGACCAGCAGACCCGCAGCATTCCCGTGCTCATGCTCACGGCGAAGTCATCGTCGAGTGATGTGGTGAACGGCCTCGAGCTCGGAGCGGATGACTACGTCACCAAGCCGTTTATCCCGAGCGTCCTCCTGGCGCGCGTGCGTGCGCTGCTCAGACGCGTGCAGCGGAGCGAGGCGGCGAGCGCGCCTCCCGCTCGCATCCGGATCCACGACATACTCATCGACGTCTCCCGCCACGAGGTGTCCGCCGGCGACAACCCCGTGGCTCTCTCGGCCACCGAGTTCGCAATTCTGGAATTCCTGGCACGGAACCCGGGCTGGGTGTTCTCCCGAAACCGTATCATCAATGCGGTGAAGGGAGAGGATTATCCGGTTACCGAGCGCTCGGTCGACGTGCAGATACTCGGTCTGCGCAGGAAGCTCGGGGAGTACGGAAAACACATCGAGACCGTCCGCGGGGTCGGCTATCGCCTCGCCGGCGAGACATGACTCCACACGAAGCCGCCCGCAGAACGCTCTTTCGTAACGTCCTCGGCCTCACGGGCATTGCCCTCGCTCTTGCTCTCACCTCGGTGCTTCTCGCGCGAGATGCCGCGATCGACCGCCACATCGAGGCAACCGCCGATGCGGTGGCAATCGCCGCAGCCGTCGCCGGCATTCCGGCAGACCCATCTCCCGCCGCGGTGGAGCGCATCGGAGCCGAGCTCCTCACGAGACTCGACGTGCGCCGCGTCACGGTATTCGACGCCGACGGCTCGGTGCGGGCTGAGCTCGGGTACAGCGACGGAAACGCATCGCGTTACGCCAGCCCCCCCGAGTACCGACAGGCCGTCCGAGGCGGTACCGGCTCGGACATACGCCGTGATGACCCCGAGGGGCCGGTTCTCGTCCACGTCGCGCGTGCGCTACAGCACGAGGATGGCTCACCGGCCTACGTCCTGAGGGTCTCTCAGACGCGGGCCGCGGTCCTCTCGGGCATCTCCGGAATGGTCGTGACCGTGGGCTACGTTCTCGCGGCGCTGCTTCTGGCGGCCACCCTCTACCTTCGGCACGTGGCCAGGGGCTACGAAACCTCGCTGGATTCCCTAATGGAGGCTGCAGACTTCTACGGCCGGGAAGAATTGGCACATCGGGCTCGGGTGGATCTGCCGACCCCCGCCTTTCCCGACATCGCGCGCCGTCTGAACGAAATGGCCTCCGGATTGAGTCGGCGCTTTGCCGAAGTTCGCGCCCAGCGTGATGAGTTCGAATCGATTCTCTCCACTATGGTAGAGGGCGTTATTCTTCTGGACGGAGGTGCCCACATCAGGTTCCTGAACCACGCCGCCCGCGAGATTTTTTCCGCCGCGGATAGTGATCCCCGGGGCAAATCGCTGGTGGAGTTGACGCGGAACGCGGAAATCGATGAGTTCGCCCGCTCTGCCCTGCAGACGGATCATGCCCTCGAACGCACGGTGGCCATCTACGAGCAGGAGATCGTCTACCTCCAGCTCCACGGATCCGCCCTCCTCGATGCGACGGGTACGCCGGCGGGTGCAGTGATCGTCATAAGCGATGTCAGCCGGCTCAAGCACCTCGAGAACATCCGCAGGGACTTCGTCGCAAACGTGTCTCACGAGCTGAAGACCCCCATCACCTCGGTCATGGGATTCGTAGAGACACTCCGGGACGGCGCCGCCGACGATCCGGCGCAGAACCGGCGATTTCTCGATATCATCGCCGACCACGCCCAGCGGCTGAACCTCATCATCGAGGACCTGTTAAGTCTCTCACGACTGGAATCCCGGCAGGAGGAGATCGCACGGCAGGAGATCAACATCGGCGAACTCGTCGACGCGGTAATGGAGGCATGCCGGCCCCAGGCCGAACGGAAGGGCGTACGACTGTACCGGGACTGTGAATGCGCCTCCGACGCCTCCGTCAATGCGAGCCTTCTGCAGCAGGCGGTAACGAATCTTGTAGACAACGCGGTCAAATACAGCACAACAGGCGCGGACGTCGCGATCGAGATCACCCGCCCGGAGGGCGCGCTGCTGATCACGGTGGCGGACACCGGCCCCGGCATTCCTCGTCGTGATCTTCCGCGTATCTTCGAGCGCTTCTACCGGGTCGACCGGGCGCGAAGCCGCGCACTCGGCGGAACCGGTCTGGGTCTGTCGATCGTGAAACACATCGCGCAGGCACACGGGGGAACGGTGGAAGTCGAAAGCGAGCTCGGACGCGGGAGTCGCTTCACGATCAGGCTGCCACAGCAGCAATCCTGAGGGGCAATCAGGAGGAGGGCTCGACCTCGATCCGGTTGCGGCCCTTCTGCTTGGCAACGTACATCGCACGGTCTGCCCGGGAAATCCACATGTCTCGGGATTCGCCTCGACGAAACTTCGCGATGCCCATCGAGACCGAAATGGTCACAGAGCCCTCCTCGCAGTCCACACTCAGCTCCTCGAGGTTGCTGCGCACCCGCTCGCCGAACATGGAGGCCTGATTCAGAGAGCTGTTCGGCAGCGCCACGAAGAACTCCTCGCCCCCGTAGCGACCGGCGTAGTCGTATTTGCGAAGCTCCTGTCGGAACACCGCGCCGAGCGCGCGGATCACCTTGTCGCCGCAGGCGTGCCCGTAGTTATCGTTCACGGGCTTGAAGTGGTCGATATCGACCATGATTCCGCACAGGGGCAGTCCGGACCTCATACTGCGCTCGATTTCCACGTCAAGGGAATCAAAGAGACTCATGCGATTCATGAGCCCCGAGAGGACATCGAAGCGAGCGACCCGCTCGAGCTCCTGGTTTACCCGCTCGAGCTGTCTGTTGAGACCGGCGACCTCCTCGTATGCTTTCCTCAGGTGCAGGTTCTGGTCGAGAACGCGGGAGGAAAGCTCCTCCTCCTGCTTCACCGCGCGGCGGTAGAACTCGCGCTCGTGGTGGAGATCTGTCTGGTGACGTAACCGGAGGGTTGCCGCCCGCAGACGCACGAACATCTGCGGTTCGTCGACCGGTTTCGTGAGGAAGTCGTCGCCTCCCGCATCGAGTGCGGCCGCCGCAAAATCGCTCTCGCGGTTCTGCGAGCACAGCAGGACCTGCAAGGGGCGGCGGAAATACAGCCGTCGCAACTCTTCGGTCGCCTTCCGGCCCTCGTCGTCGGGCAGATCGAGGTCGATGACGGCCACGGTGATTTCCTGATCTTCGGCTGTCGATGCGGCCTCATCAAAAGAGGCTACCGTGACCCCCTCGGCCCCGTTGTCCTCCGCGGCCGCCACGGCGCTGTGGGCGAGGTCGGAATCGTCTGTAACGATGAGAACGGTATGTTCGCGCGCCACTCGCCCCTCCTCTACATGACGTACCCGAGCACTACCTGCGAGCCGCCGATCAGCGCTCCGAGCAGCGCACCGAACAGGTTGATCCACTTCAGATGCCGGGCGATGACCATAAGAAGCAGCCGCTCGACCTCGGAGACGTCGAGACTGTCGACGCGGTTCACCACCAGGCGACGGATATCGAGGGACTGCACCAGCTGCGGCAGCCGTCGCTCCACGAGCGTCGTCAAGCCGTCCGCAACGGCGTTGTCGACACGCGCCTTCTCCTCGTCATCCAGATCCAGTATTTCCCGAATGGTAACCGACCCGAAGCCGGAGGTGAAGTCCCTGAGGATGCGCTCAGCCTCACCCACGAGCGGACCGCTCTGCTGCTCCGGTTGCACGAGGGCCGAAAGTCGGTCCGATATCTCCACAGCGAGACTCTCGAGGTCCATCGCGAAGAAAGACTCGAGCACCTCGCCGACGGTACGGTCCTCGTAGCGATGTATAACGGACATCAGGGCCTCGACGATTCGCTGCTGCACTGTATCACGCTCGATCACCGTGGCAATCTCGTCTATGATCCGGTGCACCCGCGACGGCAGATCGAGGCGGCTCTTGCCCACCGCCTCGCTGAACCCCTGGGACTGAATCTTACGAAGGGCGTCGCCGATTGCCTCCACGACACGTCGGCGGTTCTCCGGTTCCCACCCGGCTCTGCGGAGGGTATTCACCAGATCGTCGACGATGGCCGGCATCCGTTCCTCGAGCTGCCGGTCGTACTGCGCGGCGGTTACGAAAAACCGCTGCATGAAGGTCAACTTGTCGAGGATATTGCGCAGGATCCCCTTTCCCCGGTGCTCGAGCTGGGAGCGGATATCGGGGCGGTGCAGCCATTCGAGAAGGTGTTCGAAGGAGGGACCGTAGACATCGTCGGCTATTCGCTCCACCTCCCCGATGAATCCGTCGGAGATGTAGCGGCTCATCGGGGTGTTCTCCGCAAGGCGCTGCTCGAGCCACTCGTGGGCCATCGTTTTCACGGCCGCCCGCAGCTCTCCACTCGCCGCCCGCCCGACGATACTCTCGAGCATCGCACGCATGCGTTCGGGATCCGGGGCGACAGCCCGAACCTCGTACCGGGCAACCTGAAACAGCATGTTGCGTGCGACGGCCAGCACACCCTCACGAAACGCCGGGGAAGCCAGGAAGCTGCGAAGCATGCCGCCGGCGGCCTCGCGTGCTACGCCGCCGAGTGACTCGAGCGCCTTCCAATCGTAGGAAGCGGGAACCGTCGACAGTAGCTTGTCGGTGGAGGTGCGCACTCCGTCGGCGACGGCGTCACGGAATCCCGGTGTGCGGATATGGGAACGCACCGCCTCCTCGTTGAGAAGCTGAGTGGAAACCATGTTGCCTATGCTCTCGGCGAGCTGATGCCGCTGCTTCGGGATAATTCCCGGGGTCAGCGGGATTCGGAGGCCGAGCACGCGCTTCGCCGTAAGTGGCCTGAAGAGCATTCGTATGGCGACGTAGTTCGTCACGTAGCCAATGATGGCCCCGAGCAGGGGGGGCAACACGAGTGGCAGCGCTGCCACGAAAGCCTCACTCATCGCTCAGTATCCTCGAGGCATTCAGCGCCCGCTGACGCGACGTGTAGAGCTCGACGGCGGACCCGAATACCCATCCGGCAAAGTCGTCGGAACGGACATGGTACCAGAAGTCGGTTTCGTCACTGATTCGCTCGGTGTAGTTGGTCTTTGAAAGGATCTCCAGCATTGCTCCGCGCCGCTCGTGGCCCACGATACTGCTGTCCGGGTCCGGTTGCTCGAGAATGCGCGCGTAGCCTGTCTCCACTACCGCCCATCCCGCGCGAAAGCTCAGCACCGGTGTCGTGGGCAGCTCGACACGATCCACGCTCTCCCGCTCGGAGCAGCCCACCAGGGGAACCACCGTGAGGAGGATGAGTGCGACTATTCTGCTTGCATGACGCAGGGGGTCTCGCATGGCGGCTCGCATGGCGTGGAATCGTCTCACTGCTCGGACTCGGCGCCCGTTTTCAGGTTGCGGATCTCGTCGCGGACAACTGCAGCTTCCTCGAACTCCAGATTCTTGGCGTGCTCGAGCATCTGCTTCTCGAGGGCACGGATCAGTGCGTTCCTCTGTGACGGGATCAGCACGTTGTAGCTCTGCTTCAGAATATCGATCGTCAGACGCTCGTTCTGCTGCTTCTCTTCCTTTTCACGGATCAGTATATCATTGATGGCCTTGCGAATGGTCTGCGGCGTAATCCCGTGCTTCTCGTTGTACTCTTTCTGTATGGCGCGGCGGCGCTCAGTCTCCTCCATCGCCTCCCGCATGGCGTCGCTGATACGGTCGGCGTACATGATGACGCGTCCGTTGACGTTTCGAGCGGCGCGTCCGATGGTCTGGATCAGGGAGGTCGAGGATCGCAGGAAGCCGATCTTGTCGGCGTCGAGAATCCCGATGAGGGAAACCTCGGGCAGATCGAGTCCTTCGCGCAGGAGGTTGATGCCGACCAGCACGTCGAAGCGGCCCGATCTGAGCTCGGTGAGAATTTCGGCACGCTCGAAGGTCTCCACCTCCGAATGAAGGTAGCGCACTTTGAGCCCGAGGTTCGAGAGGTAGTCGGTAAGGTCCTCGGCCATCTTCTTGGTGAGCGTTGTGACCAGGACGCGCTCACCGGCGTCGATGCGCTTCATGATGGCACCATGCAGATGCTCGATCTGTCCCTCGGTAGGCTGCACCTCGATCTCCGGGTCGAGGAGGCCGGTCGGCCTGATGATCTGTTCGACCATGCAATCGGACTTCTCGCGCTCTTCCCTCGAGGGAGTGGCCGAGACGAATATCGTCTGGCCGATGAGCGACTCGAATTCCTCGAAGACCAGGGGACGATTGTCCAGGGCGGAGGGCAGCCGAAACCCGTAATTCACAAGCGAGAGCTTCCGCGACCGGTCCCCCGCGTACATCCCCCTCACCTGGGGAACGGTGACGTGGGATTCGTCTATGAAGGTCAGAAACCGGTCCGGAAAGTAGTCGAGCAGCACCGCGGGCCGTTCTCCCTCCTCCCGGCCGCTGAGGTGACGGGAGTAGTTTTCTATGCCGGTGCAGTAGCCCATCTCATCGAGCATCTCGATGTCGTAGAGCGTGCGGGTCTTCAGGCGCTGCGCCTCGACGAGCTTATTCTGCGCGACAAGCTCCTCGTAGCGCACGTCGAGCTCTTCGCGGATTTGCCCCACCGCCTGTTGCACCTGCCGTTCGGGCATCACGAAGTGCTTAGCCGGGTACACGAAGAGCACCTCGAGGCTTTCCAGCACCTTTCCGGTGAGCGGGTCGATCCGGCTTATGCGCTCCACCTCGTCGAAGGCGAGCTCGATACGGAAGGCCTCCTCCATGTACGCCGGAAAGATCTCCAGGACATCTCCCTTGAGACGGAACTTCCCGCGCTGCAGGACGGCATCGTTTCGCTCGTACTGCAGCGACACGAGCTTCATCTTCACCTCGTGGAGGTTCACCTCCACCCCGGTGTCGAACCGCAGGCGCATGTTGCGATAATCATGCGGGCTGCCGAGGCCGTAGATGCAGGAGACGGTGGCGACGACGATGACATCGTTTCGCTCGAGAAGATTCGTGGTCGCGGAAAGCCGCAGCCGGTCGATCTCGTCATTGATGGAGGCGTCCTTCTCGATGTAGAGATCCCGCGAGGCGACGTAAGCCTCCGGCTGGTAGTAGTCGTAGTAGGAGACGAAATACTCCACCGCGTTCTCGGGGAAGAACTGGGAGAACTCCCGATAGAGCTGCGCGGCGAGCGTCTTGTTGTGCGACACTACGAGTGTCGGCATCTGGGCGTGGGCAATGAGGTTCGCCATGGTGAACGTCTTGCCCGAGCCGGTGACGCCCTTGAGGGTCTGAAAGCGACTTCCCCCGTCGAGACCGCCGGAAAGCTGCTCTATCGCGCGACCCTGATCGCCTGCCGGTTGGTATTCGGAGCTGATCTTAAATATGCGTCGTGCCATTGTTGTAGACGTCAATCCCACTGGAAGCGCTCGGGGCGTTCGGAGAGCTCAACGGTCGCGGTCCGTTCCCGGTTGCCTCGGAGGTAGGTCACGCTCACCTCTTCGCCTGGTTTGTTGTCCTCGAGTGCCTCGTAGAGGTTCGCGATGGACCGCACCGGGGTTCCATCGACCTCGACGATGATGTCTCCCCCGAGATAGATGATGGTGCTGCCGTAGCGCACCGCGCGGCTCTCCTCTCCGCCTCGGAGCCCGGCCCGATCGGCATTTCCACCGGGAATAACCTCGGAAACAAGGATACCGCGGTCTGTCGGTAGGTTCGCATAGTCGACGAGCTGTGGAAAGAGCTGCCGTGGCACGATATCAATCCACCCCCGCCGCACTTTGCCGTACTCGATGAGGTCGGGAACGACGCGCCGCGCAGTATCAACGGGCACCGCAAAGCCGATACCGATCGAGCCGCCGGAGGGTGAGTAGATCATCGTGTTGACACCGATTAGCCGGCCACGGGAATCGAGGAGCGGCCCGCCGGAGTTCCCGGGGTTGATCGAGGCATCGGTCTGGATCATATCGCGGATCACCAGGTCGTTCTGCGTGCGGATCGGACGACCGAGGCCGCTCACAATGCCCGTGGTGAGCGTCCGGTCGAGGCCGAAGGGATTGCCGATTGCGATCACCTTCTGCCCGACACGAAGACCATCGGAGCGTCCGAGGGGAATCGTACTGAGTGCCCGTCCCCCCGGGTCGAACTTCACGACGGCAAGATCGTTCTCGGGGTCGGAGCCGATGACCTCCCCTTCGAGGCGGGCGCCGTCGGCAAGCGTGACGAATACTTTGAACGCCTCGCTCACCACATGATTGTTGGTCAGCACGTAGCCACGCCGGTCGATGATGGAGCCCGATCCGGTGTTACCCTCCCGCGGCACCGGCTCGAGGAACCAGTTGTAGGACACCGTTTCGGTGGTGATATTCACAACGCCGGGATTGCGGTTTTCGTACACCCGGATGTTCTGCTGCTCTTCCTCGGTGTAGGTGGTATTGGTCGCAACAGGCACGCCGCTGCGGAGATCGGATACGTTCGTCTCGAGCTCGAGTGCCACACTCTCCGGCACACCTGCCGCCCCCCCCTCGGACGAGGACCCGTCGGCCGCAAGATCCGGCCCGTCGGCACCCCCGCCCTCGGCGCCACGGCCGTCAGCTTCGACCGGCACTTCGATCAGACCGAAGCCGATCGCAAGCAGAATCGCCAGCACCAGGGCGGCAGCGCCGGTACTCAATAACTGTGAACGAGACATACGTCTGGAGGACATCCCTCCTGCAAATATAAACCAGGTTCGAGCTGATGCCAACAGCTGCCTAGAACCACCGGTGCCCCTCCCCGAGCCGCCGGTGCTGGACGGCCTCGAGAAGATGCTGTCGCTCCACGTCCGGGCTTGCGTCCAGGTCGGCAATCGTTCTCGCCATGCGAAGCACGGAGACCACCGCCCGTGAAGACAGGGAGAGCTTCTCGGCTGCCCGCTCCACGACGTCCTCGTTCTCCGCCGGCACCCGGGCGTAGCGTTTGAGGTGGGATGCGGGGACCCCGGCGTTACTGCTGTAGGGCTCTCCCCGATAGCGGTCCCGCTGGCGGCGCGTCGCCTCCACGATGCGCCCGTGCATTTCCTCGGAGGACCCGGCGGTGTCTCCCCGGCCATCCTGTGACTCTACTTCCCGAGATGTGCCGTCCGAGGCCCGTGGGTCAACACGGACGCGTACGTCGATTCGGTCCATGAGCGGGCCGCCGAGTCGCTTCCAGTATCGCGTTACCTCCGCCATGCTGCAAGTGCACATTCGCGTGGGATGGCCGAAGTAGCCGCAGGGGCACGGGTTCGCGGCAAGCACGAGCTGAAAGTCAGCCGGGTACCAGTAGGTGCGGCCCGCCCGCGCAATAACGATGCGCCGCTCCTCGGCCGGCTCCCGAAGGCTCTGCAGCACGTTCTTTCGAAACTCGGCGGCCTCGTCGAGAAAGAGAATACCTCGGTGCGCGAGCGATATCTCCCCGGGCAGCAGGTCCCGCCCGCCGCCGACGATCCCCTGAAGCGATGCGGTATGATGCGGCGCGCGGAACGGCGGGCGGCGGAACAGGTCGGCTCCGCCGCCCAGAAGCCCTGCCCTGGAGTAGATCCTCGTCACCTCGAGCGATTCGGACTGATCGAGGTCGGGCGCTACCGAGGGCAGCGCCCGCACACCCATCGTTTTGCCGCTTCCCGGCGGGCCGACAACGATGAGGTTATGGCGCCCCGCGGCTGCAAGCTCCAGCGCTCGCTTGAACCTGGCCTGGCCGCGCAGCTCGGCGTAGTCGGGCATGTTCGCGTCCGGCTTTGGTCGGGCGGCACCGGTGTCAGTGGCACCGACGGTGTCTGCGGCGTTCCCGGGCCGTCCGCGCAGGCGCGCGGACGGGTCTCCGGCCGGGAACCCCATCGCGAGCACGCCCACCGCCTCCTGCAACCGCTCCGCACCGGCCACCGTCCCGCGGCGCAGCGCTCTGGCCTCGCGCAGGTTTTCGGAAGGTACCAGCGCATGATCGATGCCCCGCTCCGTGGCCGCCGCGACCGCCGAGAGGACGCCTCGCACGCCTCTGACCGTGCCGTCGAGCTGCAACTCGCCCAGCACGAGCACTGCCTCAGGCCCACCGGCCTCGCCCGGTGGACGCAACTGGCCGGAAGCCTCCAGGACCGCCACCGCAATCGCAAGGTCGAACGATGCGCCTATCTTTCGTACTCCCGCGGGGGCAAGATTGATGAGCACGCGGTCAGGCGGGTACTCGAGTGCGGCCTTCCGCAGCGCCACCCGCACACGCTCGCGTGCCTCTCGCACCGCGTTGTCAGGAAGCCCGACGATATCCGTACTCGGGATACCCCGTCGAATATCGACCTCTACCGAGACCAGATCCCCCGCGTATCCGCCGGGCACGTAACTGTATACCTTCACAGCCTGCCTCCTCGCACGGAGATACCGGGATTGCGGACCTGTTGCTTGTAAATGAATGTGAAAACTGCGCTTTCAGGAGATCTCGGCGATGGCTTCCTGTACGAGGCCGTCGACTTCCTCGTTTTCCGGGTGACCGCTGTGACCGCGCACCCAATGCCACTCGACCCGACAGCGCTGCTCTGCTTTCCTGAGACTCATCCAGAGCTCACGGTTCTTCACGGGCTTCCTGGCACTGGTCTTCCAGCCGTTTCGCTCCCATGTGTGTATCCAGCTGGTGATACCGTTTCGCACATACTGAGAGTCTGTGTGCATATGCACCGTTGCCTCTTCGCAGAGGCCGTTTCGGTACAGGTAGGTCAGAGCATGTATGACCGCCGTCAGCTCCATGCGGTTGTTGGTCGTCTCATCTTCGGCACCTTTCGCCATGTACCGGGCTCCGTCGACCTCCAGAACGTAGGCCCATCCGCCCGGACCCGGGTTTCCATGACACCCGCCGTCGGTGTAGACGTGTATCTCTTTGGCGTCCCTCACCATACCTCCAGGATGCTTCATCAATTTCAGGAGTTTGCTGCTGCTGCTGCTGCGGGCGAGGCCTCGGGAAGCGACATACCGGCGTTGGCCAGCAGCTCCCGAATGCCGGTTGCGCCGTCTCGCACGCCAAGGAACAAATACCCCTCCTGCCCGCGGAACACAATGGGGATGAGAATTACTTCGCCGATGTAGGCGAGCGCTGCCTCGCTGCAGAGCCCGCGGAAGGAGCGGAAGCGGTGCAACGGCTCTCGTGCCAGAAGTATACTGCGATGGCTTAAGACATGCCGGTATACGTCGCTGTTGCTCGGCACCACGAAGTCCCGTCGGCACCGCTCCTCGACGGCCAGACTGTATTCGAGCCGAAGCTCGCCGTCATGAGGAAGGAGTACTCCCGCCGCACGGGCACCCCAGGATCGGGTGAACTCTATGAGAGACTTCAGGATACCACCTTCGTTCGCAGGGTAGCGGGAGAGGATCGCATCGTAATCGAGCCCGCGCGGTGTTATCGTCGGTGTGCGCCCCGCACCCGTCGACTCACCTCCGGTTATGAGCTCCTCTTCTCTCTGTCCGACCGGAAGCAAATCGAGTCCACCACCGGGGGCGAGGAGCTCGTCGATGCCCGCCGCATCCTCCTCATCCTCGGGACCGACGATGGATTCCACGAGCTCGCGAACCTCCTCGTCGGGCGTATCATGAGCGCTCTCGTACACCCGTTCATCTATCTGCACGACCTCGCCGTCCGCGGTGAAGACGTCCGACTCCGAATTGTCCTCAGTATCCGTGTTTCCCGGCTCCAGACTCAGGATTTCAAAGTACTCGTTGTTGGTTTCCGCAGCGGAGGTGAAGACAATGAGCTCATCCTCGAGCCTGTAGGGTTCCCCCGTGTCGGCCTCTTCCTCGAGAACGTCCGCCTCGGCCGGCTCCTGCTCTTCGATCTCCTCGAGCTCCTCGATGAGCTCGGCCTCCTCGACGTCCTCGTCCTCGAGTGGCGTGCTTTCATGCCGCGCAAAGGAGAACCAGTCGCTCATTCGCACTTCGCCGGAGGCGCGCGGTGATGACGGTTGCAGAGGCTCAGGTTCTTCGTCACGTTCAGGCTCGACCGTTTCGAGCTCTTCGACCGTCTCCCCCTCGGGCTCCAGCTCCTCGAGGTCCGCCGGCTCGAGCTCGCCGAGTTCTTCCGCGGGCTCTGGTTCCGGTTCTGCAGGCTCCAGCTCCGCAGGCTCGGCTTCCTGTAGCTCCCGGACCTCTTCCGGTTCCTCTGCCTCTTCGGGCTCTTCGAGCTCCTCGAGCTCACCGAACTCAGCCTGCTCACCCGCTACAGCTGAATCCCTGGAGTCAGGCGGTGCGACCGAAGCCTGCTCCGCGGCAGTGTCCACCTGCTCCTGCTCCCACTCCTCCCGTACATTGCTGAGATCCCGGAGGAGCTCCTCATCGCTCGGGGTTTCTCCGGCAGCGCGCTCCTCCGCCCGTGCCGCTTCCACCGTCTCGCGGCCGCTCATTTGCTCGAGCTTGGTTGTCTCCTCGAGGGCACCGAACTCGGCGAGATCCTCCATCTCCGCCTCCTCGAGTGACTCCAACTCCTCGCCTTCGTCCTCACCGACCTCTTCTACCTCGACGGGCTTCATGCCCGCAGTGAAATCAGCCTCGCCGGGCTCCTCAGCTTCTTCGAGCTCCTCAGCTTCTTCATCGACTTCCTCGAGCTCTCCCGCTTCCTCGAGCTCCTCGGCGGGCTCCTCCGCCTCCTCGAGTGACTCTAATTCCTCGCCTTCGTCCTCGCCGACCTCCTCTACCTCGACAGGCTCCCGGGAGGGCTCGGAAGATTCCACGCTGTCGCCGGGGCCCCGGGCCTCGTGAGCGGGCGCAGCAGCGGCGGAGGTCTGAGGGGCCTCGCCGCCTTGCGCGACGGGTGCCTGCTGCCGCCCTGCGGCGCCGGCGGTCCCGGCACCCGCGCCTGCGGCGCCGCCGCTCGCGTCACCGCGGGCCGGCAGTGACGCGAAGTTCGACATCACCTTTTCGATCATGTCTTCGAGTCGCTCGAGGTCGATACGGTCGGTCCGATCTTCGACGCGGGTTCGGTTGCCGATGACGTTGAGGATCTCGTCCCAGCTCTTCTCCAAGAGGTCATCGACCTCTTTTTCCTTTGAGGGGCTCAGGCGGCCGATGCCACGCTTTATCTCGCGGTTCACCTCTTCCTTTCGTTCTTCGAGTTCCACCCGCTTCTGTTCCCAGTCGGGTTTATCGCCTGTCTCGAAAAGCTCACGCAGGAGGTTGATCTGAAACCGCTTGATCCGCTCGGTGAGTACCACTTCGGGATCCTGGCGGATGTTGAGAATGAGAAAGGCAAGGAGGAATACAGTCAGAAAGGTCGAAGACAGGAGTACCCAGCGCATCACTTCGTTCATCCGGAATGCCGATAGTGGCGACAGGTAAAGGATGCGGCCCACCGACTCGAGGGGCTGGGAGAACACCAAATAGTCCACGCCTTCACCGCTGGTGAGCACCGACTGATTCCCGCCGCCGGCACGGTCGAGATCGACGGACACAGTCTCCTCGCGCAGCGCACTTCCGAATCTCGGGGCGTAGTTGGCTATGATGCGCTCGTCACCGGCAATCACCAGGCGCTGCCCTACCTCTATGACATCGTTCCGAACGAGCGCGTCGGTTGCACCGTTCGGCCCGACGTAGAACAGGGCCGTCCCCTGGACGATGCCGAACTCGTCCTCCACGGGAAAACGGTACACAAAGTGATTACCTTCGGGATCGAGCACGATATCGGGACTTCCGTCCGCCGGCAGAACGAGCTCCGCGGGCAAGATTTCGCCCCCCAGCTCCGCCAGAGGCGCGTACTCCCGGCGGAAGTCGGTCTCCGAACTTACATCCGACGGTAGCGTGGAATACCACAGCCGCTCGGCGTCGGAGTCCACGAACCGTACGAAGGCAAGGGACGTGACCTGCTCCTCCAGACGCGCAAAGAAATTCCGACGGGCGAGGATGTCGTCGCGGCTCTGATTGACGCGGTACACACTCCGTACCGCAGGCTCCGTCAGTATCGCGCCGAATCGCTCACGGTTGTTCTCGTGGTAGGTGTCGAGGACCTCGGCGCCACGGTCGAGCGTGGTTTCCACTCGATCGCGCACGCGCGGGTCATAGAAGTTTGCCTCGATGTATTCGAATAGCCCCGAATACGAAAGGACGGCGAATGCACTGAACACGACCACGGCCAGCAACAAACTGAGCGCGGTCTTCTGATGAGTTTTCATGAACCGGACGCCGCCTTCAGATCAGACTCCATCTCTATTATCGGCAGGCCCGCGACGCCGGTAAACGCTCTTATTTCTGTTCCGAGTCGTCTTCCGACGCCTCCGGCGTCTTTTCCGGCTGTTCCGCCACGGCCTCTTCGGCGGCCGCCTCTTCAGCGGCTGCCTTTTCCGCGGCTGCCTCCTCCTCCGCGAGCTCCTGAGCTTCCTGCTCCTTCTTCTCGCGGCGGCGCCGCCTGCGGCGAACCTTCTCTTCCTGGACCTCTTCGGTGCCCTGGACGAGCTCGAGCAGCACCATCTCGCTCGCGTCACCTGTTCGCTGACCGAGCTTCAGGATACGCGTGTATCCGCCGGGACGCTTCACGAATCTCGGCGCCACATCGGTGAACAGTTTCGCCAGAGCCGCCTTATCCTTTATGTCCTTCCCGACGATACGCCGGTTGTGGACGCTATCTTCCCTGGCTCGCGTGATCATCTTCTCTGCGGTTCGACGGACTGCCTGAGCCTTCGCTTTTGTGGTCCGGATCCGCTCCTCGAGAAACAGCGAGGTGACCATGTTACGGTGAAGCGACTTCCGGTGTGATGCCTTCCGGCCGAGCCTGTTGTAACCTACTTTATGCTTCATGTTCCTCTTCCTCGTTGTCTTCCCGAAGCTTCAGGGACTCTTTGAGCGCGCTGTAGTCGTTCATACCGAGCGCGAGGTTCCACTCTTCGAGCTTTTCCTTGATCTCCTGCAGAGACTTCTTCCCGAAGTTCCGCGTCTTCGCGATCTCGTCCTCGCTCTTGGAGGTCAGGTCCCCGATGGTTCGAATATTGGCATTCTTCAGACAATTCGACGATCTGACGGACAGCTCCAGCTCTTCCACCGGCGTGTCGAGAAGCTTTCGCACCCGCTCCTCTTCTTCGTCGATGTCATCATCGCCCATGATCTGATCCTCATCGAAGTTGATAAAGATCGTAAACTGATCCTTGGCGATTTTGGCGGCCTCCGCGATGGCATCCTCCGGCGGTACCGTGCCGTCGGTCCACAGCTCGAATACGAGCCTGTCATAATCGGTCCGCTGTCCTACACGCGTGTTTTCCACGTCATACTTGACGCGCCGGATCGGCGAGAATACCGCGTCCACCGGAATGGTTCCGATCACCTCGATGTACTTTTCGTTGACCTCCGCCGGAACGTAGCCACGGCCGAGATCGATCTGAACCTCGATCTCGAGGTTGCCGTTGTCCATGAGGGTCATGATGTGCTGATCCTTATTCAGGATGTGCACCCCCTCTTCGTTCTCGAAGTTCTCGCCTGTTACCGCACCGGGACCTTTGACCTCGACGAGCAGTGTCTTCTGATCCGCCTCGCCATCGAGCTTGATCTGAAGCTGCTTGAGATTGTTTACAACGTCCGGGGTATCCTCAACCACTTCAGGAATGGACTCGTACTCACTCGAAACAACGTGAGCCGTACCCTCGCTGTCGTAGGAGGTAATCCGAATGGCGCTCACCGCGTATCCCTGAATCGAGGACAACAGAATCCGCCGAAGCGCATTCCCTATCGTGTGGCCATAGCCCCGCTCGAAGGGATGTGCGACGAACTTCCCGTAATTGGGATTGACTTCGCTGTGTTCGAACGTAATGCCTTTCGGCCTCTTGAATCCTTTGAGCAAGTTCTTTCGTGCCATATAGTGTCCTCGAGCTAAACCCGTCGGCTCTTCCGCGGTCGGCACCCGTTATGCGGAATGGGCGTCACATCCTTGATACTTCGTACCGTCAGTCCGAGTGCGCCAAGCGAGCGAATCGCCGACTCACGCCCCACGCCGGGCCCCTTCACGAAGACGTCGACCTCCTGCAACCCCATGTCCATGGCCTTCTGAGCCGCGGTCTGGGCGGTCGTTTGCGCCGCGTAGGGCGTGGACTTCTTCGCGCCGCGGAACCCGAGAGATCCCGCGCTTGCCCACGACACGCCGTTCCCGACTTCGTCGGTGATCGTTATGATCGTGTTGTTGAAGGTAGCCTGAATATAGACTTGCCCTCGGTATACTGTTTTTCGTTCTCTGCGTTTTTTCGTCTTCGCCACAAACTGCCTCCGCGACTATTTCTTCTTTCCGGCTACCGTCTTCCGCTTACCCTTTCGGGCCCGCGCGTTGGTGCGTGTCCGCTGACCGCGCACCGGAAGTCCTTTCCGATGGCGAAGACCGCGGTAACAACCTATGTCCATGAGCCGCTTGATGTTGAGAGACACCTGCGTCCGAAGGCGACCCTCGGTGGTGTACTCGTTCTCGATGATGTTTCGCAACTCATTGATGTCTTCGGCGTTGAGGTCGTTCATCCGCCGTGTCGGATCAATACCCGTTGATTCGCAGATCGCCCGGGCCGACGACCGACCGATTCCGAAAATATAGGTCAGCGAAATCGCGACAGGCTTATTTGGAAGATCGATTCCTGCAATACGAGCCATGTAATAATCCTCCTACTTCTGGCGCTGCTTGTGCTTCGGGTTCGAACACACAATGCGCACGACACCCCGCCGCTTGATGACTTTGCAGTTGCCGCAAATCGGCTTTACGCTTGCTCTCACTTTCATTGCGAGCCCTCTCTCTTACAGGTTCCGCGACCTGACGCGCCCACGCTTCGTCAGGCCCTCATGATGATGCATTCGCAGATGCCCTTCGATCTGCGACATGAGGTCGAGGTCGACACCAACCATGATCAGCAACGACGTACCGCCCATGAGGAAGGCAAGCTGCTGCGGAAAGTTGAACAGTTGCTGCACGATGGTCGGAATGACCGCGATGAATGCCAGGAACAACGCACCCGGAAGAATGATTCGGTTCAGGATCCGGGTAAAATATGCTTCCATGCGCTCGGTTCTGATGCCGGGAATCGACCCGCCGTTCTCCCGGATATTCTTGGAGATTTCGATCGGATTGAGGGTCACCTGGGTATAGAAGTACGCGAAGAAGATAATCAACGTCGTGTACACGATCAAGTACGGCGCATTTCCCGGGTTTAGCCAGTTGGCAAGACCCTGCAGCCAACGAACGCTTGGTCCGAGGCCCTGTGCGATCTGCAGGGGAAAGGTCATCACCGAAGAGGCGAAGATGACGGGGATGACGCCCGAGGGGTTGATCTTGAAGGGCACGTAGGTGTTCTGCGCACCGTACATGCGCCGGCCGACCACCCGCTTGGCATAATGTACCGGTATCTTTCGTTGCCCGCGCTGCTCGTATATGACGAGCATGATCACGACCACGAACATGACGAATACGACGATGACGAAGACGGGATTCAGATCGCCACGCTGAATATCCTGAATGAGGATCCACAGCGCGTTCGGCATCCGTGCGACAATCCCCGCGAAAATCAGAAGCGATATGCCGTTTCCGATGCCGCGCTGATTTATCTGCTCGCCCATCCACATGAGAAACACCGTACCCGATGTTACCGTCAGCATGGAGATGACCGTATAGAGACCCCGCGAAAGCGTAATTGCATTCGGGATACTGTCCGCGTATACGGTGACGGCGAAGGACTGGATGAGCGAGACAACCACGGTACCGTAGCGGGTGTAGCGCTGAATCTTCTTCCGGCCGCCCTCTTCCTCGGAGATCTTTTTCAGCTTCGGGAAAACGAGCAGGAGAAGCTGCATAATGATCGACATCGAGATGTAGGGCATGATGCCGAGCATGAACACCGAAAACCGGCTGAACGCACCGCCCGCGAAGAAGTCGAGGTACTGCGTCACCGAGATCCCGCCGGTGGCCTGCTGCGTCAGGAAGTAGACCTTGAGCGCGTTCAGGTTGATGCCCGGGATGGGAATCGCGGCGCCGAGCCGAAAGATCATGAGGATGAACAACGTGAAGAGGATCCGCTCGCGCAGATCCTTGATGCGGAAAACGTCGACTATCGGGTTGGATGCTATAGCCATGCTATTCCTTATCGTCAGCGTCCGAGGTCGTCTCGGTCTCCTCGACTGTCGCTTCCACTACCGTTTCTTCGGCTGCCGTCTGCTCGGCACCGGAAACCGTACCGCCCGCAGCCTCTATCTTGGCCCGGGCCCCGGCGGAGATCGGCAGATCCTTCACGGTGAGCTTCTTTTTGATCTCACCGACCGCGAGAATCTTCGCGTCCTTCACACTCTTCTTGAGCACGCCGTGCTCTTTCAGCGTCTCGAGACTGACCGTGTCACCGCTCTTGAAGACCCGTTGCAGGGTCGACAGGTTTACGGGAACGACCTCCCTCTTGAAGGGATAGTTCGAGAATCCGCGTCGTGCGACACGGCGATAGATGGGCATCTGCCCGCCCTCGAAGCCCGGACGAACGCTGCCGCCCGAGCGTGCATTCTGTCCCTTGTGGCCTTTGCCGCTCGTCTTACCGCGGCCGCTGCCGCGCCCACGCCCGACTACACGTTTGGCGTGCCGCGTGCCCTCAGGTGGCTTCAGGAAATCCATATTATGACAGCTCCTCGACGCTTACGAGATAGTCGATGCTTCGAATCATGCCCATCACCGACTCGTCGGCGGGGCGTACCACACTCTGGTTGATCCGCCGCAGGCCAAGTGCCTCGATCGTCGCCCGATGCTTCGGCTTACGACCGATGGGACTCCGTGTCAGAGTGATGCGGATCTGCTTCGCTTTTTTCTTGGCCATGACCTAACCCCACAGCTCCTGCAGTGTTTTGCCGCGGTTACGCGCGACCTCACGCGCATCCATGATGCGGGAGAACCCCTCGAACACGGCCTTCACCAGGTTCACCGCGTTCTGCGAGCCCATTGACTTGCTAAGCACATCGTTGATACCGCTGACTTCCATGACCGCGCGGACGGGGCCGCCGGCAATGATCCCGGTACCAGGTGCAGCAGGCTTCATGAGCACACGGGCGCTCTTGAACTCGCCGATCACTTCGTGGGGGATGGTGCTTTGCTTGAGGGGGATCCTCATGAGGTTCTTTTTCGCCCGATCCACGCCCTTTCGGATCGCCTCCGAAACGTCGTTCGCCTTGCCGTAGCCGAATCCCACGGATCCCGCCTTATCCCCAACCACGACAATGGCCGAGAAGGAGAACCTGCGTCCGCCCTTTACGACCTTTGCCACACGATTGAGCTTGATGAGCTTCTCCGTAAAGTCTTTATCTCGTCCCTGTTCCAAGATAGCCCCCTACACCTGCACTCCGGCTTTGCGGACGCCGTCGGCAATGGCCTTGACCACACCATGATAGATGTTGCCGTTGCGGTCGAATACGACCGTCGTGATTTTATCGCCCTTCAGCTTCGCGCCCAGCGCCTCGCCCAGCTTCGTCGCGTCGTCGACCTTGGGCTTCAGGCCCTTCGTCTCGCCCGCGAGGCTCGACACCGACGCCAGCGTATGCCCCCGTGTGTCGTCGATGACCTGGGCATAGACGTGCCGATTGCTCTTGAATACGGAAAGCCGCGGTCGTTCCGGCGTGCCGTGGATCGATCTTCGGATCCGGAGCTTGCGCTGTTTCTTGCGTCTGTTCTTGATATCCAACCGCTTCATCGAATGTGCCCTCGCTACTTGATACCGGCCTTGCCGACCTTGCGTACGATGCGTTCTTCCTCGTACTTGATGCCCTTGCCCTTGTAGGGCTCAGGGGGACGGAGCGATCGCAGCTCGGCTGCTGCTTTGCCGACCTCCTGCTTACTGTTCCCGGAGACCGTGAACTTGTTCGGCCCCTCCGTCGTAATGGTGAGCCCTTCCGGAACCGGATACTCGATCGGCGTCGAGAATCCGAGGTTGAGTACCAGGGTATTGTCCCTGAGCTCGGCCCGGTATCCGACACCAATAATCAACAGTGTTCGGCTGAACCCCGTCGTAACGCCCGTGACCATATTCCGGATGAGATTCCGGTACAGTCCATGGAAGGCCCGCGCCCGCTTAGAGTCATTGACTCTCGTGACAAGGATGGCGCCATCGTCAGCTTTCACCTCTACGAGGTTGCTGAACGCCTGGCTCATCGTGCCGCGGGGACCTTCGACCGTAACATTACGATCGGCTATCGACACCTTTACGTTCTCCGGAACGGGAACCGGCTGTTTTCCAACTCGTGACATGGTTCTATCCCCTTACCACACGGAGCAGATGAGCTCACCGCCCACCTTCCTCTCGCTTGCCTTTCTCGCCGTCGTCACGCCCGAAGAGGTGGACACGATAAGCGTGCCGTATCCGTTGAGCACCCGGGGCATCTTTCGATACCCGGAGTAGACCCGGCGACCCGGGGTCGAGATCTTCTTCAGCCCGTGAATGATCGGGTTCATGTTCGTATCATACTTCAGGAAGATTCGGATGTTCGTGTTGCCGTCCTGGTTTATCTTCTTGAAGTTCTTTATGAAGCCCTCGTTCTTCAGGATCTTTACGATCTCGAGCTTCAATTTCGACGGGGTGATATCAACCCGTTCGAACTTCGCCATGCTGGCGTTGCGAATTTTGGTCAGCATGTCTGCAATAGGGTCCGAAACGCTCATACACCTCTCCCTACCAGCTCGATTTGGTAACGCCGGGGATCATACCTTCACTGGCAAGTTGTCGAAAACAGATTCGGCACATCTGAAACTTCCGCATATACCCACGAGACCTGCCGCAGATGCGGCACCGATTGTATCTGCGGGTTGAGTACTTCGGCTTTCTATTTGCCTTGGCAATCAAAGCTTTCCTGGCCATGCCTGCTCCTCTCTCTCTACTTGCTAAACGGCATTCCAAGCTTACCGAGAAGCGCCCGCGCCTCTCTGTCAGTCTCGGCTGTCGTGACTATCGTAATGTTCAATCCCGTGATGCGCTCGATGGAATCGTAGTCGATCTCCGGGAAAATGATCTGCTCGGTTATACCGAGCGAATAATTGCCATGCCCGTCGAATGCGTTCGGGTTCACGCCCCGAAAGTCCTTAACGCGGGGAAGGGCGACGTTGATGAAGCGGTCGAGGAAGTCGTACATCCGGTAACCCCGAAGCGTTACCTTCGCACCGATCTCCATGCCCGCCCGAACCTTAAAGTTCGAGATGGACTTCCGCGCTTTTGTTTTCACCGCCTTCTGCCCGGCGATCTGAGTCATCTCCGCGACCGCGGCATCAAGCATCTTCTTGTTCTGAATCGCGTCGCCGACGCCCATACTGAGCAGGACCTTCTCGAGGACGGGCACCTGCATGACGGAGTCATACCCGAACTCCTCGGCGAGCTCCTTCTTGATGGTCTCGTCGTATCGAACCCGCAGGGCGGGCACGTATATTGTCGCTGCCTGCGCCATTATATCTGCTCCCCGCTCTTCTTGAGCACGCGAACCTTACGGCCGTTTTCGAACTCGAAGCCGATCCGGCTGGGCCGTCCGTCCTTCGTCACCGCCATCAGATTCGAGAGCCCAATCGCCGCTTCAAGCTCGATAATGCCGCCCTGGTCCTGCTGGCTTCGCCGACGCTGAGCCTTCTTGACCATGTTCACGCTTTCAACGACCGCACGACCGTTCTTCAGATCGATGCGAAGAATGCGCCCGGTCTTGCCCTTGTCCTTGCCGGCGATAACCATGACCTGATCGTTTCGCTTCAGCTTCGTCTTGTACTTCCGTTCCATAACTCTACAGAACCTCCGGTGCGAGAGAGACGATCTTCATATAATCCTCTTCGCGCAACTCACGCGCGACCGGACCGAAGATACGCTTCCCCTTCGGGTTCTTTGCCGCATCGATGATTACACAGGCGTTGTCGTCAAAGCGGATGTATGTCCCATCCGACCGCCGATGTTCCTTCCTGGTGCGCACGATCACCGCACGCTCCACAGTTCCACGCCGCACGGGCGCGTTGGGAAGGGCATCCTTGACGGCAACGACAATGACATCACCAATGCCGGCCGTCCGACGCTTGCTGCCGCCCAGCACCTTGATGCACTGGACGCGTTTTGCGCCGGAATTGTCGGCCACGTTCAGGTACGAATTCATCTGAACCATTACTCGCCACCTTTACTTCGCGCGCTCGACGATCTCAACGAGCCGCCATTTCTTGTCCTTGCTGATCGGACGCGACTCGATGACGCGGACACGGTCGCCCACGTGAGCATCGTTGTTCTCGTCGTGCGCCTTCACCTTCTTGGTCAGGTTCACGTACTTCTTATACAACCGGTGCACGGTCCGCTTGGTGACGGCGACAGTGATCGTCTTATCCATCTTGTCGCTCGTGACCACGCCCGTGAACGTCTTCTTCTGTGCCTTCGGCATCCGAATAAGCTTCTCGGCCATTTAGCCCTCCACCGTCTCCTGCACGTCCGGATGGTTGTAGATCAACGTGTTCAGCCTGGCGATCCTCCGCCGCAGGTTCCGCTTCTCGAGCGGATTGTCCACGTGGCCGACAACCATGTTGAACCGAAGGTTGCGGTACTTCGTCTTCAGCTCCTCGCGCTTTGCGAGCAGCTCTTCAAACGTCAGATCCTTGAATGAATCCCTCATAACCTACCATCTCCGTGCGACGACGCGCGTCTTCACCGGCAACTTGCTCGATGCCAGGTTCAGCGCATCCTCGGCGAGGTCGGCAGCGACGCCCGCAATCTCGAACATCACAACGCCGGGCTTCACTGCGGCCACCCAGTACTCCGGGTTGCCCTTTCCCTTACCCATGCGCGTTTCGGCCGGCTTCTTGGTGTAGGGGATGTCCGGAAACAGCCGGATCCACACCTTGCCGCCGCGCTTCATCTTTCGCGTCATTGCGATACGAGCCGCCTCGATCTGCCTATTGGTGATGAGATGGTTGTCCATCGCCATCAGACCGTACTCGCCGAAGGCGAGGTTGTTGCGCCGAGTCGTTTTCCCCCCGAGGGTGCGCTTCATACGACGCTGCTTCTTCCGGAACTTCGTTCTCTTCGGACTCAGCATAGCTTAGCTCCTCGATTCACCCTTGCCGCCGCCCTTGCGCTCGCGGCGCAGGAGAGCACCCGCATCTTCCTTCATATCCTTGCCATAGACCTCACCGTGGAAGATCCACACCTTGACCCCGATGCAACCGAAGGTCGTGAATGCCTGCGCGAGGCCGTATTCGATATCCGCGCGCAGGGTATGAAGGGGGACCCGACCGGAGCGAACCGTCTCGGTCCGTGACATTTCGGCCCCGCCCAGGCGACCCGAAATCTTGATCTTGATGCCCTGCACACCGGCTTTGTTTGCCGAGTTGAGAGCCATCTTGAGCGTGCGGCGGAAGGACGCCCTTGTGCGCAGCTGGCGGGCGACGTTCATCGCTACGACCTGCGCGTGTGTCTCCGGGCGCTTGATCTCCTTGATCTTGATCTGGATCTTGCGGCCCGCGAACTTCTGCAGCATGGCCCCGACCTTTTCTATGGTGGAGCCCTTGGTGCCGATGATCACGCCGGGTCTCGATGTATGAACCACCAGGGTGATTCGCTGCGGGTGCCGAATGATCTCGACATCCGCGATCTCGGCGTTTCGCGTAAGCGGACTCGTTGCCAGAAGCCGTCTGAACTCCAGGTCCTGGTGCAACGTATCCGCATACTCGCGCGGATCCACGAACCAGTGCGATCGCCACGTTTTATTGATCCCGAGCCGCATGCCCGTCGGGTTTACTTTCTGTCCCACGCTATGCCCCCGTCGCCTTTACTTCGTCCACCACCGCGGTGATGTGACTCATGCGTTTGTGTAAGAGATCAGCGCGGCCGCGCGCGCGAAACCATACCCGGCGCAGCCGCGGCCCCTCGTCGACTCGAAGCTCCTTTATATAGAGCATGTCCTCGTCGAGGTTCTTATTCGCGTACAGCGCGTTTGCCGCCGCCGACTCCACCACCTTCTTGAGCATCTTCGCACCGCGGTGCGGGAGGTTCTCGAGGATGGCGACCGCCTCGGTGTAGGGACGCCTGCGAACTTCGTTCGCGACCCGTCGCACCTTGAACGGCGAGATTATCTGGTATCGAGCGCTCGCTTTATAACCGCTCATCTGCGTCTTCGTGGCCATTCCGGATCCTCCCTAGCGCCGCTTCGCCGCTTTCCTGTCGGAACCCGCGTGCCCACGGAAAATGCGTGTCGGTGCAAACTCTCCGAGCTTGTGCCCGACGAGGTTCTCGGTGACGTACACGGGCACCCAGGCCTTTCCGTTGTAAACCGAAATCGTCATACCGACCATTTCGGGGATGATCGTCGAAGTTCGCGAGAAGGTCTTCACCATCTTCTTCGCACCCGACTTGTTCATCTCGACAACCTTCGAGTACAGGCTCTTTTCGATGAACGGGCCCTTCTTGATTGATCTGGACACGGCTCTCTCCTACTTCTTCTTCCGTCGCTTGACGATGAATCGGTCCGAATACTTGTGCTTCTTACGCGTCTTGTAGCCCTTGGTCGGGATACCGGTCGGCGACACCGGGTGTCGTCCGCCCGAGGTATGCCCCTCACCACCACCATGGGGGTGATCGACCGGGTTCATTGAGACGCCGAGCACCTCCGGCCTGCGGCCGAGCCATCGTGCTCGCCCCGCTTTCCCGAGACGCACGTTCATATGGTCCTCGTTGCCGACCGCGCCGACCGTTGCCGAGCAACGCCTGAACACCATTCGCGTTTCGCCGGAGGGAAGCTTTACGGTGACGTAATCCTTCTCCTTCGCGACGAGCAGGGCACTTGCACCGGCGGCACGGGCAAGCTGTCCGCCCTTACCGTGCTTGAGCTCGACATTGTGCACGGTCGTACCGAGCGGAATGTTGTCGAGCGGCAGGCTGTTCCCAACCCGCGGCGCTGCGGTCGGTCCATTCTCTATCTTTGCACCCTTGACGAGGCCCTTCGGCGCGAGAATGTAGCGCTTCTCTCCATCCGCATACTGAACGAGTGCGATATTCGCACTGCGATACGGATCGTACTCGAGCGCAACCACAGTAGCCGGCACGCCGAGCTTGTCCCGGCGAAAATCAATCTCCCGGTACTTCCGCTTCACGCGGCCGCCCTTGCGCCGGACGCTGATGCGCCCCTGGGTATCACGGCCGGCGCGAAACTTCCGCCCCTTGGTAAGCCCCTTCTCTGCCTTCTTTTTGGTGTCTATTTCTTCGAACGTCAGGCCGGTCATATAGCGACGGCCCGGCGTAGTCGGTTTGTACTTCTTGACAGCCACTTCCGAACCCCCTGTTTATGCGCCCTCGAAGATGCTGATGGTCTCACCGGGAGAGAGCGTAACGACCGCCTTCTTCCACGACGCCGTGAATCCCTGCTTATAGCGCACCCGTTTCGGCTTGCGCGCGATATTGAGCACATTGCAGGCGACCGGATGGACACCAAACAGCTCGCGTATGGCCGACTTGATCTGTATCTTGTTGGCCCGGACGTCCACGCGAAACACGTACTGGTTCGTCTCGCGCAGTGCGTTTGCCTTCTCGGTCAATACGGGCTCGATAATCACCTTATCCGCATCCATACTCAGTCTCCGTAAAACTCGTTCAGTGACTTCGCCGCGCTCTCGGTCATGACGACCTTGTGAGCGTAAAACAGCTCATGAGCACTCAAGCGATTGAATGCGAGCGACCGAAGCCACGGAATATTCCGACCGGCACGCCGCATCATCACGCCGTCATCCCCGAGCACCATCACGGTGCGCTCTTGCGGCACCAGGTTCCTGAGGACCGCCATGAGGTCGCGGGTTTTCCCCGTCTCCACATCAAAGTCCTCCACGACGACCAGCCGCTCGCCCTGAGCAATCATGCTCAGAAGCGACTTCATCGCGACGCGTTTCTGCTTGCGCGGCAGTCGTTGCCGGTAGCTCCGCGGCTGAGGACCGAACGCGACACCGCCGCCGACCCATATGGGTGACTGCCGGCTACCAGCCCGCGCCCGGCCGGTGCCCTTCTGTCGCCAGGGCTTCTTGCGGCTGCCGACCACGTCGGAGCGCCCCTTGACCGCCGCGGTTCCTACCCGCCGATTCGCAAGCTCGGCGTTGACTGCGTAGTACACAGCGCCCTCACTCACCTCACGACCGAATACCGCGTCGTTCAGCTCGACGCCGCGCAGCTCCTTACCGTCTTTCGAAAGCACTTTCGCGTTCATGATTCCTAGCCCTTTTTGCGTGCCCAGGAGACAAGCACATAGCCCTTGCGCACACCGGGAACGGATCCCTGAACGAGAAGCGCCTGCTTCTCGGTATCAACCTTCACCACGCGAAGGTTCTGCACGGTGCGTCGGACGTTGCCCATCCGCCCGGCCATCTTCTGGCCCTTGATGGTCTTCGAGGGACTGGCGGCCATACCGGTGGACCCATACCCGCGGTGAAACTTCGACCCGTGGGTCTTCTCACCGCCACTGAAGCCGTGTCGCTTCATGACACCCTGATAGCCCTTACCCTTTGAGCTTCCGACCACGTCAACGTGGGTCGCGTTCTCAAAGAGTTCCAGTCCGACGCTGTCACCGACCGAAACGTCCTGCTCGTAGTCGCGAAACTCGACGAGGCGCTTCTTCGGATCGACCCCGGCCTTCTCGAACTGGCCGGCGACCGGCTTCGTCACGCGGGAGGGCTTTGCCTCTCCGGCTCCGAGCAGGACCGCATCGTACCCATCGCTTTCCGCACTACGCTGTGCGACCACGACATTCGGTTCGACCTTGATGACGGTCACGGGAATCAGCCGCCCCGTTTCGTCAAAGACCTGCGTCATCCCGATTTTCTGTCCAATAACACCCAACATGGCGTTCCTCACTACCTACTTACTGCTTGATCTCTACGTCAACGCCGGCCGGGAGCTCGAGCTTCATAAGCGAGTCCATGACTGCCGAAGTCGGCTCGATAATGTCGATCAGCCGCTTATGGGTACGCATCTCGAACTGCTCACGAGCCTTCTTGTTCACGAACGGCGACCGCAGAACCGTGAACTTGTTCGTTCTCGTCGGCAGCGGAATCGGCCCGGAGACCTTTGCACCGGCCTTCTGTACCGTCTGGACGATCGACTTGGCGCTCTGATCGATGAGCTCGATGTCGAACCCTCGCAGACGCACCCGTATCTTGTCGCTAGCCATTTTGCCTCCAGACAATGAAGCCTTGTCACCCACGAGGGGCGACAAGGCTCCTCTATCCACAGTCTTACTCGATAATCTCGATGACCTGACCGCTGGCAACGGTCCGACCACCTTCGCGGATGGCGAAGCGGAGACCCTTTTCCATGGCGATCGGATGAATCAGCTCGGCCTCGATCTCGGTGTCGTCGCCCGGCATTACCATTTCCTTGCCCTCCGGAAGCATTACCGAGCCGGTAATGTCGGTGGTTCGGAAGTAGAACTGGGGACGATAGCCGGAGAAGAACGGCGAGTGGCGACCACCCTCGTCCTTGCTGAGGCAGTAGATGCGGCCCTTGAACTTGCGGTGCGGCGTGATGGAGCCGGGCTTTGCCAGGACCTGGCCACGCTCGACCTCCTTCTTGTCGATACCGCGAAGGAGAACACCTACGTTGTCGCCGGCCTCACCGGAGTCGAGCAGCTTGTTGAACATCTCGATACCGGTAGCGGTCGTGGTCTTCGTATCGCGGATGCCCACGATCTCGACCTTGTCGTTGAGCTTGACGACTCCACGCTCGACGCGGCCCGTAACAACGGTTCCGCGACCCTGGATCGAGAAAATGTCCTCGATGGGCATCAGGAAGGCCTTGTCCGTGGCACGCTCGGGCAGCGGAAGGTAACTGTCCATAGCGTCGAGAAGGTCCGCCACCGGCTGCATCTTCTCGTCATCCTCGGGGTTCATCATCGCCTCGTAGGCGCTGCCCTTGATAATGGGGATGTCGTCGCCGGGGAAATCGTAGCTCTTGAGGATGTCACGCATCTCTTCTTCTACGAGCTCCACGAGATCCGGGTCATCGACCTGGTCGGTCTTATTGATGAACACGATGATCGCCGGAACGTTCACCTGACGTGCAAGAAGCAAATGCTCCTTGGTCTGCGACATGGCGCCGTCTGTTGCCGACACGACCAGAACCGCGCCGTCCATCTGAGCGGCTCCGGTAATCATGTTCTTGATGTAGTCCGCATGCCCCGGGCAGTCTACGTGCGCGTAGTGCCGGTTGGCGGTCTTGTACTCAACGTGCCGCGTATTGATCGTGATTCCACGTGCCTTTTCTTCCGGCGCGTTGTCGATCTCGTCATAGCTCATAACCTTGCCGCTGCCGAACTTCTTGGCACTGTACATGGTTATCGCGGCGGTCAGAGTGGTCTTGCCGTGGTCGACGTGGCCGATTGTACCCACATTGATATGAGGCAACGATCGCTCAAACTTTTCTTTGGCCATTCTGCCCTCCTTGCAAATCCTCCAGCGAAGATTCAAATGCTATCCCGGCCCGACAATCGCCGTCGATAACCGGTATTTCACCAAACTTGAGTAAGGGAACTGAACATGGTGGGTTGCGAGCAGACCCGACGGGCCCTTCACGCCATCCTCACATGAGAACATGAGGCTCGCGTGTTCGCAACCACCTGAACATCCCGCCTGCCGGCTACCGGATGATCGGTTTGGCTGCCGGGGACCGCTATGCACGCGTCCGACCGTCGGGTAAGACCCCACGCCGACCGCTGCAGGTCGGTCCCACCGCCGCCCTTACTGCCTGTAGCAGCTCAGGCGACCATCATCCAGGAATATCTACCACCGATAATGCGCAAAAGCCTTGTTGGCCTCTGCCATCCGGTGAGTGTCCTCTTTCTTCTTGAACGCCGTACCCTGCTTGGCTGCAGCGTCCATCAACTCGGCACCGAGCTTCTGTGCCATCGACCGCCCGGCGCGATCGCGCGCCGCCTTGATGATCCAGCGCATGGCGAGCGCCTCGCGGCGACCATCGCGAATCTCGACGGGCACCTGATACGTCGACCCGCCGACGCGTCGGGATTTCACCTCGACTGCGGGCTTCACGTTATCAAGCGCTGCAAGAAACACCTCGACCGGCTGCTTGTCGGTCTGCTTCCGGGCGATGTCTTCGAGTGCACCGTACATGACGCGGGCGGCGGTCGACTTCTTCCCGTGGATCATCATTCTCGTGATGAACTTGGTCACGGTTATGTTGTTGTATATCGGGTCCGGAAGTATCGGACGCGGGGGAACGATTTTACGTCGTGGCATGTCCCGTACTCTCCCTACGCCTTCGGCTTCTTGGTGCCGTATTTCGACCGGCCCTTCTTTCGATCTTCCACTCCAAGCGTATCCTTGGCGCCACGCACGATGTGATACCGCACGCCGGGAAGGTCCTTTACACGTCCACCACGCAGCAGCACAACCGAGTGCTCCTGCAGATTATGCCCGATGCCCGGAATGTAGGCCGTAGCCTCGATTCCGTTCGTGAGCCGCACACGCGCCACTTTCCGCAGCGCCGAGTTCGGCTTCTTGGGCGTCACCGTCATCACACGGGTGCACACGCCCCGCTTTTGCGGGCAATTCTGAAGTGCGGGCGATTTCGTCTTCTTGGTAACCCGCTTTCTGCCGTTCCGTATAAGTTGGTTGATCGTCGGCATCTAGGTCTCTCTACATTCCTTCTCGATTCGTTTGATGCGTGTGAATACCGAAACTATCAGGACGCACAAGGAAAGTCAAGGGGACGATCGCGAAAACGTCCCCTCCGCCCCGGACAGCGTCGGTAATTCCTGTCTCTATCCCGCTAGTAGACTTCCGCCTCCTCGCGGGGCTGTTCGTCGTCCCCGAGCTCCAGCTCTTCGACTTCTACTCGTTCCTTTGCGCGCTGCTCGATGATCTGCTGCATGTGAGCGTCCAGGTCTTCCCGGTTCTCGTCGTACAGCTTGATCTTTTTGTAATCGCGCATACCGGTGCCGGCCGGAATCAGGTGGCCGATAATGACGTTCTCCTTGAGGCCTCGGAGATTGTCCGTCGCACCGGAGATTGCCGCGTTGGTGAGCACCCGGGTCGTCTCCTGGAAGGAGGCGGCAGAAATGAACGAATCGATGTTCAGACTCGCCCGAGTGATACCGAGTAGCAACGGCCTCGCTACAGCCGGCTGGCCACCCTCGCGGATGACTTTGCGATTTTCCTCGTGGAAGCGGTATTTGTCAACCTGCTGCCCGAAGATAAAGTTCGTGTCGCCGACCTGCAGAATTTCGACCTTGCGCATCATCTGGCGAATGATGACACCGATGTGCTTATCGTTGATGTCCACACCCTGCAGGCGATACACTTCCTGCACCTCGTTCACGAGGAAGCGCTGACAGGCATTCTCACCGAGGATCGCAAGCTCGTCGTGGGGATCGACCTGTCCGTCACAGAGCATTTCGCCGGCCTCCACGGTGTCGCCGTCCCGGACCAGGAGATGCTTGCCCATGGGAACCATGTGCTTGTACTCCTTGCCGTGCTCGTCCTCGACCACGATGACCCGCTTGCCCTTCTGAGTGGGGCGGAAGTGTACGCGCCCCGATATCTGTGCAAGCACCGAGGCATTCTTCGGCCGGCGCGCCTCGAAGAGCTCGCCGACACGCGGAAGACCACCGGTGATATCGCGCGTCTTCACGCTCTCCTTCAGCAGCTTTGCCAGGATCGTACCTGCCTGCACCTTGTCACCGTCCTGTGTGCTCAGGTAAGCGGCTCCCGGCAGATGGTAGGTTGCGAGCTCTTCCCCGCTCTTGTCCTCGATGACGATGCGCGGTTGCAGGCTCTCCAGGGTAAACTCGGTTATCTTCATCTCCTTGTTGCCGGTGTCCTCGTTGATCTCTTCCTTGAGGGTCGTGCCGTGCACGATGTCCTGGAAGCGAGCCGTACCGGCCACCTCGGAGATGATGGGCTCGGAGAAGGGGTCGAAGGTCGCAATCGGCTGATCCGGTTCGAGCACGTCGCCCTCGGAGACGAGGACCTCCGCACCGTTTCGGATCTCGAGGTGCTGCTCCTGCGTTACCAGCAGCAACCTGCCGTCCTTGACCAGCGCGTAGGCGTTATCAGGCGAGGGCACTTCCTCTCCGTCCACCTTCATGATGCTCTGGCCCTTGATGACCTTCTCCTCGTTCTTCACGAGCAAAGCGTTCTTCTTGCTCTTCGAGGAGGATGACGGCGCCTCGAACTCCTGGATGACCCGGGAGACGAGGATCTGCCCCTTTCGGGTAAAAAGACGCGAGCCGTCGGAAAGCTCGACCATGTTGCCGTTGAACCCGCGAACCACCGCGGGATAGCGCACGTAGGTTCTATTCTCTTCGGACGTTTTGGTCGCCGCGCCACCGATGTGAAACGTACGCATCGTCAGCTGGGTGCCGGGCTGGCCGATGGACTGCGCGGCGACGATACCCACCGCCTCGCCGACCTTGACCGTGCGATGGTTTGCAAGGTTGCGCCCGTAGCACTTCTGGCACACGCCGTGTTCCGCCTCGCAGGTGAGCACGGTGCGTATCCGTACGCTTTCGATGCCGGCGGAGTCGATTTCCTCGGCCAGCTCGTCGGTGATCTCGTCGTTCACATTGACGAGCACCTCGCCGGTGATGGGGTGCTTCACCCGCTCGAGCGTAAAGCGACCACGGATGCGGTCCGCGAGCGACTCCACGACGTCCTCGCCGTCCATGAGGGCGGTCATTTCGAGACCGTTGATGGTGCCGCAGTCTTCCTCGTTGACCACCACATCCTGCGCGATATCCACGAGGCGCCTGGTGAGGTAGCCGGCGTCGGCGGTCTTCAGCGCCGTGTCGGCCAGGCCCTTTCGGGCGCCGTTGGTCGAGATGAAGAACTCGATTACCGACAGCCCCTCCTTGAAGTTGGAGCGGATCGGCAACTCGATGATGTCGCCGGAGGGCTTAGCCATGAGCCCGCGCATACCGGCGAGCTGGCGGATCTGGCTGCGGCTACCACGTGCGCCGGAGTTTGCCATCATGTAGACCGGATTGAAACCGCCGCGGTCGCTCTGCAGCTGTTTCATCAGCACGTTGGTCAGGTCTTCGTTGGTCTTACTCCAGACCTCGACGACGCGGTTGTAGCGTTCCTCGTTGGTGATGTGACCCTGGAGGTACTGGCTCTGGATCGCCTCGACCTCACCGTTGGCACCGCCGATCATCTCGACCTTATCCTGCGGAATCAGAATATCGTCCATGCCGATGGTGGCGCCGAAGGTCGTCGCGTAGCCGAAGCCGAGCTCCTTGACGGCGTCGAGAAGCTCCACGGCCACCATGGGACCGTGGTCCTGATAGACCTGCGCGATAAAGGTGCGCAGCTCCTTGTCGGTGAGCTCCCGGTTCACATAGGGGATGGCATCGGGAATGTTCTCGTTCATGATCACGCGGCCGGCCGTTGTCTCGATGAGCTCACCGTCGATGTAGGTCTGCACACGCGCGCCGTACTCGATAGCGCGGGCCTCGAGGGCGAGCAGCACCTGGTCGGTGTCCGCGAAGCGCTTGCCCTCACCCTTCGCGCCCTCGCGCATCTTGGTGAGGTAGTTCATCCCGAGAACCATGTCCTGGGACGGAAAGACGATAGGCTCTCCGTTGGCGGGGTTGAGCAGGTTCCGCGAGGAAAGCATGAGGGTCCATGACTCGATCTGCGCGGCCTGCGTCAGCGGCACGTGCACGGCCATCTGGTCGCCGTCGAAGTCGGCGTTGAAGGCATGACACACCAGCGGATGAAGCTGAATGGCCTTGCCGCCGACGAGCACTGGCTCAAAGGCCTGGATGCCGAGCCTGTGCAGGGTCGGTGCACGGTTGAGGAGTACCGGATGCTCCTTCACCACCTCATCCAGCACGGCCCAGACCTCGGGCGTCTCCTGCTCTACGAGGGTCTTGGCCTTCTTGATGTTGTAGACGACGTCCTTCTCAACGAGCTTCTTCATGATGAAGGGCTTATAGAGCTCGAGCGCCATCTTGGTCGGCAGGCCGCACTGGTGCATCTTGAGCTCCGGACCAACAACAATGACCGAGCGGCCGGAGTAGTCGACGCGCTTTCCGAGCAGATTCTGACGGAAACGGCCCTGCTTGCCCTTGAGCATGTCCGACAGGGACTTCAGCGGGCGGTTCGATGCACCCTTCACGACGCGCTTCTTCTTGGAGTTGTCGAACAGCGCGTCTACGGCCTCCTGCAGCATGCGCTTCTCGTTCCGAATGATGATATCCGGCGCGTTGAGCGACATGAGCCGTTTGAGGCGGTTATTGCGGTTAATGACCCGTCTGTAGAGGTCGTTGAGGTCTGAAGTTGCAAAGCGCCCGCCGTCGAGCTGGACCATCGGCCTGAGCTCGGGCGGAATGACGGGGATGACGTCGAGAATCATCCACTCGGGCTCATTTTCGGAGTCCCGGAAGTGCTCGACGATCTCGATGCGCTTGAGAAGCCGCTTGTCCGACTTCGCGCCCTTCTCCACCATCTTCGCGCGCAACTCCGCCGAGAGCGAATCGAGGTCGAGGTTTTCGAGAAGCGTTCGCACGGCCTCCGCCCCGATACCGGCGGAGAATGCCATGCCGTATCGGTCGCGCGCCTCGTCGAGCTCCTCCTCGGCAAGGAGGTCCATCTTCTTCAGGTCGGTGTCGCCCGGATCGATGACGATGTACTTCTCGTAGTACAGCACCGAGCGCAGGTGCGCTATCGAGAGGTCGAGAAGCAGCCCCATGCGCGAGGGTACCGAGCGGTAGTACCAGATATGGCTCACCGGAGAAGCCAGCTCGATGTGGCCCATGCGCTCACGGCGCACCTTGAAATGGGTCACTTCCACGCCACAGCGGTCACAGATCACACCCTTGTAGCGGATGGATTTGAACTTCCCGCAGTAACACTCCCACTCCTTGGTGGTGCCGAAGATGCGCTCGCAGAACAGACCGTCCTTTTCGGGCCTGAGGGTGCGGTAGTTTATGGTCTCCGGTTTCTTGACCTCGCCGTAGCTCCACGCGCGGACCTGGTCCGGCGAGGCAAGCTGGATCATTATATTGTCAAAGTCTTGAATATCTCTCATATACTCTCCTTACGATCCGCTCCGGATACCTGCACTAGAAGTTGCTGCCCTGGCGGTTGATCAACTCCTCGTCCCGCTCGGTGAGGGCGATACGCTTGCCCTTCGAGTCGTAGATGGAGATGTCGAGTGCCAGGCCGCGAAGCTCCTGCACGAGCACGTTGAACGACTCGGGGACGCCCGCCGACGTGGCCGGCTCTCCCTTGACGATGCTCTCGTATATCTTGGCCCTTCCGTTCATGTCGTCGGACTTGATGGTGAGAAGCTCCTGCAGCGTGTTGGCGGCGCCGTAGGCCTCGAGCGCCCAGACCTCCATCTCGCCGAGCCGCTGCCCACCGAACTGAGCCTTGCCGCCCAGCGGCTGCTGCGTAACCAGGGAGTAGGGGCCCGTCGACCGCGCGTGCATCTTGTCGTCGACCAGGTGATGCAGCTTCAGCATATACATGATGCCGACCATCACCTCGTTCTCCAGGGCCTGTCCCGTGCGTCCGTCGTAGAGCACCGTCTTCGCGCTGTCCGGGAGGCCGGCCTTGCGAAGCTGCTCGCGGATCATTTCGGGGCTCGCTGACTCGAACACCGGCGTGGAGTACCACTCGTCGAGTATGTGCGCGGCCCAGCCGAGCTCGGTCTCCATGATCTGGCCGAGATTCATACGGGACGGCACGCCCAGCGGGTTGAGGCAGAGATCGAGGGCCGTGCCGTCACCCATGTACGGCATGTCCTCCTCCGGCAGCACGCGGGCTATGACGCCCTTGTTCCCGTGGCGCCCGGCCATCTTGTCGCCCTCGCGAAGCTTCCGCTTGGTGGCAACGAGAACCTTCACCACCTCGTCCACTCCGGGGCTGAGGTCATCGCCCTCGCTGCGCTTGAGGCGCTGCACGTCGATGACGGTCCCCTCCTGGCCGTGCGGCACGCGAAGGGAGGTGTCGCGGACCTCTTTCGCCTTCTCACCGAAGATGCTGTTGAGCAGCTTGAACTCCGGCGTCGTCTCAGTCTCCGACTTGGGCGTGACCTTTCCAACAAGAATATAGCCGGAGTTGATCTTGGCACCCACGCGCACGATACCCTCTTCGTCGAGCTGATCGAGCGCCTTCTCGGAGGTGTTCGGGATGTCCCGGGTGATCTTCTCGGGACCGAGCTTCGTCTCACGAACCTCGACCGAAAACTCCTTGATATGTATGGAGGTAAAGGCGTCTTCCTTGACCACTCGCTCGGAGATGAGGATGGCGTCCTCGAAGTTGTAGCCGTTCCACGGCATGAAGCCCACGAGAATGTTGCGTCCGAGGGCGAGCTCACCCTGGTAGGTGGCGGGTCCGTCGGCGAGAACGTCGCCGGCCTTCACCTTCTGTCCCTTGCGGACGATCGGCTTCTGGCTGTAGCAGGTGTCCTGGTTGGTGCGCTGATACTTCGCTATCTCGTAAACGTCGCGCTCCTCGCCGTTCTTGGCGCCGGTCGGCTTCACGACCACCTGGAGCGCGGTCACGTACTCGACGGTGCCCGCACGTTTCGCCTTCAGGAGCACACCGGAATCGTAGGCGGTCTTGTGTTCCATGCCCGTTCCCACGCGGGGAGGCTCCGGCGACACCAGCGGCACGGCCTGCCGCTGCATATTCGAACCCATGAGGGCGCGGTTCGCGTCGTCATGCTCGAGAAAGGGAATAAGGGAGGCCGACACCGAGATGATCTGCTTCGGCGAGACATCCATGTACTGGATGTCGGCAGGGGGCCGGGTGGTATAATCGCCGGCCTTGCGCACCGACACGGTCTTGGTGAGGAAGTTGCCCTTTCCGTCGACCTGGGCGTTCGCCTGGGCGATGAAGTGCTTTTCCTCGTCCATGGCGGAGAGATATTCGATATCGCGACTTGCCTTGCCGTCCTTGACCTTCCGGTAGGGGGTCTCGAGGAAACCGTACTCGTTGACCTGGGTGTAGTTGGCCAGCGAAACGATGAGACCGATGTTCGGACCCTCGGGCGTCTCGATGGGACACATCCGGCCGTAGTGGGTGTAGTGCACGTCGCGGACCTCAAAGCCCGCCCGATCGCGGGACAGACCGCCGGGACCGAGGGCGTTGAGACGCCGCTTGTGGGTCAGTTCCGAGAGCGGATTGACCTGGTCCATGAACTGGCTCAGCTGGCTCGAGCCGAAGAACTCCTTGATCGCCGCCACGACGGGCTTGATGGAGATCAGGTCCTGCGGCTTGATGGTGTCGGTCTCTTTAAGAGACATGCGCTCTTTGGCGATACGCTCCATGCGGGAGAAGGCCGTCTTCAGTTGATTGGCAAGCAGCTCGCCCACCGAACGTACGCGGCGGTTGCCGAGGTGGTCGATATCGTCCACGTTGGCCTCGCCGATGTAGACCTGAATGAGGTAGCGCATCGTGTTGACGATGTCCTCCCGGGTGAGCACGTGCTCCTCGGGGGGCTCGGTGTAGTCGAACTTCTTGTTGAGCTTGTACCGCCCCACCCGACCCAGGTCGTAGCGGCGAGAGGTGAAGAACATCGAGCTGAAGTCCTTGTCGGCGCTCTCAACGGTGATGGGCTCGCCGGGCATGATGATGGCGTAGACCGCGCTGAGAGCATCCTCCTTGGAGGGCTCGTCGCGATCGGAATCCTCGGAGGTGTATTTCGACTCCTCGCGCTCGAAGCAGTTCAGCAACACCTCAGAGTGCAGCGAGTTCGGGTTCTCGATCTCGATAACCTCGACCTCGGTCACACCGGAGTGCAGGAGCTCGTCGACCTCGTGGGGATGGACCTTTTCACCCGCGCGGTACAGCTTACGCATTTCCCCGGACTCCGACGTCTCGTCCTTCGTGTAGACCGCGCGTGCGAGAACCTGTCCGACCAGGGCGTCACGCTCCTCTCGATCCTCCGAGATCGGCATGGTCTTCCGCTCGTAGAACAGGTCGATAATCTTCTCTCGCGAGTCGAAGCCGAGCGCCCGCAGGAAGATCGTGCCGAGGATCCGCTTTTTCCGGTCGATTTTGGCGTAAACGAGCTCCCGCTTCTGATCGATCTCGAACTCGAGCCAGGAGCCGCGATACGGTATGATGCGAGAGGAGTACACGCCCTTTTCGTGAGAGAAGATAACGCCCGGACTGCGGTGGATCTGACTGACCACCACACGCTCGGCACCGTTGACGATGAACGTGCCCCGCTCGGTCATCAGGGGGATGTCCCCCATGTAGATGTCCTTCTGCCGGATTTCACCGGTCTCGAGGAAGACCAGATTGATGCGCGCCTTCACCGGAATCGCGTAGGTATGCCCCTTCTGCTTACACTCGAGCTCCCCGAGCTTGATGTTCTCCTCGTCGAGGATATAGTGATCATACTCCAGCCGCATGTCCCCGTTCTGGCTCTCTATGGGGAAAATCGACTGGAACACCTCCTCGAGGCCCTGCGTCTGCACGGCTTCGCCGCTGTGCATGCGCTCGCGTTGCAGGAATTTCTCGAAGGATGTAAGTTGTATGTCGACGAGATCGGGGAGCTCCATGACATTGTCGACTTTGGGCCCCACCATCTGTCGCTTTACGGACAACTGAGTATCTGACACGGGCTACCTCCCGATAGCTAACCCTGCGCACCGCTGCGGTGTGCAAGCGCGGAGACGCAAAGATACCACGCCCTCCCCGCGATCGACGTCGCGATCGCGGGAGCGGTGGTATCCTGCGGAGTAGTAACGTAGAGACTGTTGCTGCGCCGGACTACTGAACCTCAATAGTTGCGCCGGCCGCTTCAAGCTTCTCCTTGATCTCGTTTGCTTCGTCCTTGGATGCGCCTTCCTTGACAGCCTTGCCTCCCGTCTCAACGAGCTCTTTGGCTTCCTTGAGCCCGAGTCCGGTGATTGCGCGGACTTCCTTGATGACGGGAATCTTCTTTCCGTCGTCGAAGGCCTTGAGAATCACGTTAAACTCGGTCTGCTCTTCTTCTTCAGCAGCTTCAGCCGCCGCAGGAGCCGCTCCGGGTGCTGCAGCCGCGGCAACCGGTGCCGCTGCGGTAACACCGAACTTCTCTTCCATCGCGGAAACGAGCTCGGAGACTTCGAGCACGCTCATGTTCGCGATTGCTTCCAATACATCATCTTTACTGAGTGTTGCCATGTTACCTTCTCCTTTTATCTTTTATGTTGTGTTGTCGGCGATAGCATGCAACACGGACCGAAGACTAACGCCGAACTCGAATCCTGTATCAACCGCCCTCTTCCTCGCGCTTCTTGTCCTCAACCGCCTTCAGGGTGCGCACGAGCTTGCTCGGCACCGCGTTCAGGGCGAAGACAAGGTTCTGTGTCGGGCCGTTCATCGCCGACATCAGCTTCGCGATGAGCTGGTCACGCGGCGGCAGCTTCGAAAGCCGCTGCGCCTGCTCGGCGGAGAACACCGCCCCTTCAACGAGCGCGCCCTTCACGTCGACAGCCGCCTCTTTGGCGAAGTCGAGGAGCGTCTTCAACGTAGCCGGCGCCGCATCCCGCTGTGCGAGGGCGATGGCCGTCGGCCCGATGAGGTACTCCGAAACGTCGGGCAGCTCCATCTGCTCGAAGGCGAGCTTCGCGTATCGGTTCTTGATGACGCGAAAATCCGCCCCCTTCTCTCTCAATTGCTTCCGCAGCTCGGTGATCTGATCCACCGAGAGCCCGCGGTAGTCTGCAAACACATAGTCCGACGCGCCGCCGAGGCGTTCCCTGATGGCGTCGACGGAGTCTACTTTGTGCTTATGCACTTTCGTCTGGTAATCCGACATCGCCGTCTCCTTATTCCTCAGCCGCCGCAGCGCCGTTGCCTGCGGTCGAGATCCACACACCGGGACCCATTGTAGATGACACTGCGATCGACGTGACGAAATCACCCTTGATATCCGTCGGGCGTCGCTTCTTCACCTCGCCGACAACCGCCGCGATGTTTTCCGCGATCTGCTCGGTCTCCATGGAGACCTTCCCCACCGGCAGGTGCAGCACACCCGTCTTGTCGGAGCGGAACTCCACACGGCCCTTTCGAAGCTCTTCGATGGCCGCCTTCAACTCGAAGGTGACCGTCTGCGTCTTCGGATTCGGCATCAGGCCCCGCCGTCCGAGGATGGGTCCGAGGCGACCGACGTCCTTCATCATGTCCGGCGTCGCAACCGCGACGTCGAAGTCCAGCCAGCCGTCCTTGATCTGGTTGATGAGATCCTCGTCGCCGACGTACGTAGCCCCGGCCTCTTCTGCCTCTTTGGCCTTGTCGCCCTTGGCGAAGACCAGAATCTTCTTCTCTTCGCGAAACTGATGAGGCAGCACCAGCGTGTCGCGAACATTCTGGCTCTTCTTGAGATTGAGATTCATCGAGAGCTCGACGGTTTCGTCGAAGCCGGCAAAGGCATAGTCCTTGACGAGTTTCACCGCTTCCTGAGTCGAATATCTCTCTCTGCGGTCGAAAGTAGCAAGCGCTTCGCGATATTTTTTTCCGTGTTTCATCGCTACGCCTCCACTTCCACACCCATGCTGCGGGCGGTGCCTGCCACGATCTTCATCGCCGCGTCGATATCACGGGCATTCAAGTCCGGCATCTTCGTTTCGGCGATCTCCTGTACCTGCGCCCTGGTGAGCTTCCCCACCTTTTCACGATGTGGCTCCGCGGAGCCACTTTCGAGCCCGAGGGCCTTCTTGATGAGCACCGCCGCCGGCGGCGTCTTGGTCACGAAGGTGAAGCTCTTGTCCTGATACACGGTGATGACCACCGGAATCAGCAGGCCGGGCTCCATGTCTTTGGTAGCGTCGTTGAACTGCTGCACGAACTGCGGCGCGCTCACGCCGTGGGGCCCGAGAGCCGGACCGACCGGAGGAGCCGGGGTAGCCTTCCCCGCCGGTACCTGCAGCTTGATATACGTCGATACCTTTTTTTTGGCCATGATGGCCTCCTTGGTTTGTGGTACAAGCCCCGATCCCGAAGATCGGGTCCCACCGGCTGCGCAACGCGACAGCCGTCAGGGTCTACAGACCCCTCAGATCTTTTCGACCTGGAGAAAGCCAACCTCGACGGGCGTCGAACGGCCGAAGATGCCGACGGTAACCCGCAATTTGCCTTTCTCCACGTTGACTTCCTCAACCGTGCCGGTAAAGGACTCGAAGGGACCTTCTATGATGCGGACCTGCTCGCCCGCGGTGAAGCTCTGCTTGGGTTTGAGTGACTTCTCGCCCTTGATCTCGCCGCTCTTCTGCAGGATCTCTCGGGCCTCTTCGGCCGAGATCGGCTGCGGCTTGTTGCCCGCACCCGAGCCAACGAAGCCGGTTACGCCGTTGATCTTCCTGATGCGCGACGAAATACCTTTCCACCCGAGATCGGGAAGATCCATCTCGAGCAGGATATACCCCGGGAGAAACTTCTTGGTGGAGACCTTTTTCTTCCCGTCCTTCACCTCAACGACCTGCTCGGCCGGTACCTTCACGTCAGTGACCGCACCTTCGAACTCCTCGTCTTCCATGAGTATCCGGATTGTCTTTTCGATCTTATTCTCGTAGCCGGAATACGTGTGAAGTACGTACCAGTGCTTCGCCATACCTGTCCTTCTAATTCTGAAATGCCCCGCGACGACAGGGAAACGGATCATCGCCCCCGCGCCCACCGGAACTGCCAACCGGGTGTCGAGCCCCTCGGATCTAAAAAATGAAATCTATACCCGTGAGGAATAGAAAATCGAGAAGCCCGAGGACGGCGGCAAAAAGAGCCACGGAGACCAGCACAACCTTCGTAGAAGAGGCGACCTCGTCCCGGGAAGGCCATACGACTTTCTTGAGCTCCGCGTAACTGTCTTTAAAAAACTGAATGATCCGTCTCACCACAATCTCCTCGGTGGGTCGTTCAAGAAGCAGGCCAGGTAGGACTCGAACCTACAACATCCGGTTTTGGAGACCGGCGCTCTACCGATTGGAGCTACTGGCCTATGAATCACTTGACCTTTGCTTCCTTGTGAAGCGTATGCTTGCGGTCATGAGGGCAGTACTTCTTCAGCTCCATCTTCCCCTGAAGATTGCGCCGGTTCTTGGTGGTGGTGTAGTTCTTACGATTGCACTCGGTGCACTGGAGTGCAATCTTCTCTACGACTTTGCCTTTCGCTTTGGCCATGAAGTACTCCCTATGATATCAGCCTGACAAGGCATGAATATATAGCAGTTCCACAGACGTGTCAATGACGCCGGTCTGTGAGGAATGAGCCCCCGATCGGACTTGAACCGATGACCCCATCCTTACCATGGATGTGCTCTACC
>CAZVXU010000005.1:0-47662 GCA_964631585.1 uncultured Spirochaetaceae bacterium
TGCGTCGTTCCTGGAGAAACTCGATTCCGTTCATCACCGGCATCTCGATATCGAGTACCACGACGTCCGGCTCGAGGCGCTCGACCTTCTGCAGCGCGAACTCGCCGTTCATCGCCGTCCCGACCACTCGGACATCGCCGGCGGCTTCCAGCATCTTGCTTACCAGGTTTCGCATGAGGGCTGAATCGTCGACGACCAGCGCCCTGATCTTTTCGGTGGAGTGCGACATATCGGTTACACCAGTTTCTTTCGATATACGGAAGCCCAGTCCGTGCGGTAGAACTCGAACTGCGTGTTCATACCGAAAAGTGACTCCGAGTGGCCGATGAACATATACGAATACCGACCCATTGTGTCCCAGAACCGCTCCACCGTATTGCGTTGAGCGGTCTCGTCGAAATAGATGAGTACGTTGCGGCAGAACACCACGTCGAGGTCGCGGAGCCCGCTGTCATGTTTGAGGTTGTGGTAGTCGAAGGTCACCATGTCCATGATGTCCTGGTTGATCTGGTAGCCTGACGGCTTCTTGGTGAAGTACTTCTTGAGGTACTTCTCCGGAACGTGCTCCACGCGGTTCTCGGGGTACAGTCCCTGTCTGCCGACCATGAGCGACTTGAGGCTGATGTCGGACGCGGTGATGCCGACCTTGATAGTCGGCGGCACCAGCTCGCGGGCGACCATGGCCATCGTGTAGGGTTCCTCGCCGGTCGAGCAGCCGGCGCTCCACATACGCAGGCTCTGTCCGCCGGTGCGGCGTTTGTGCTCGATGAGGTCGGGAAGGATGGCATGCTCGAAGGCCTGTATGTGCGCCGTATTGCGAAAGAAGCGCGTGAGGTTGGTGGTGACGGTGTCGAGGAGGACCTTGAGCTCCTCGGGCTCGCGTTTGATGCGGCGGTAATACTCGCTGAGGTTGTCGCTGCCTGAGGACCGCAGCCGCTCTCGCAGGCGGCTTTCGAGAATGGACCGGTTCGAGGTGGTGAAGTTGATCCCGCTTGCCTCGTAGATCAGATCGCGAAATTGGGTAAATTCTGCGTCGCTTATGTTCCCCACCATAGCCGGAGTGCCATCGAGTGTAGGTTTCCGCTGCAGGGGTGTCAACATGCGCATCCTGAACCTGAGATCTGCCGGCGCACGTGATAGATTCTGTTCCTAAGCATGTGGACGGAACGAGCAATGGAAACGGGGTTGAGCGAGGTCGCTATTGCAGCCATCGGTGTGGACCGCTTCTCCGGCGACCAGCGTGTGTTTCTCGTTGACGGGACAACCGATACGGGTGTCTCCATACCGTTAACGGCGGGGCAGGCCTCCGAGTTGCTCCTGAGGCTGGAGCAGGGCGGCACGGTGGAACAGTCCCCCTACGCAACCGTTGTGGCGTTATTGCGTGACAACGGGCTGACCCCGCTGCGTGTCGTTGTTTCCCCGATGGAGAAGCAGGCCTCGCTTCTCTACCACGACGGGGTGGAGGAGCGGCATCTCGATGTAAGCTGCGGCGAGGGGACCGTACTTGCCGCCTACCTGGACCTTCCGGTCATGATCGATCGACGCCTTCTCGCTGACCTCGAGCCGGAGCTCGTATCCCGTCGTCGCCGCATGGACGTGCTGTACTTCAGCAGGGTATAATTCAGGCCCATGAACAAGTACATCTTTGTCACGGGCGGCGTGTGTTCGAGCCTTGGCAAAGGCGTTGCGGCGGCTTCCCTTGGAAGTCTGCTCGAGTGTCGTGGCCTTACTGTCCGAATGGTCAAAATCGACCCCTATATCAACGTCGACGCGGGGACCATGAGTCCCTATCAGCATGGGGAAGTCTACGTCACCGACGACGGCGCCGAAACCGATCTCGATCTCGGCAACTATGCCAGATTCACACAGTCTCCGATCACGCGGGCCTCTTCGATCACCACGGGCCAGATCTATCAGGAGGTCATCCAGCGCGAGCGCGAGGGGCGTTACCTCGGCCGTACCGTGCAGGTGATTCCCCACATAACCGACCGCATCAAGCAGCGGATCTTCGCCGTGGGCGAGTCCGCCGAGGTGGACGCCACTATCGTGGAAGTCGGCGGTACGGTCGGCGATATCGAGTCGGTTCCCTACCTCGAGGCGGCGCGGCAGATGACCCGCGAGCTCGGGCACGAGAACGTCATAACCGTGCACCTCACCCTCATACCCGAGGTCGCGGGAAACGAGCTCAAGACCAAGCCCACACAGCATTCGGTGAAGGAGCTTCGCGAGATCGGCCTGCAGCCCGACGTGCTGCTCTGCCGCGCTCCCATAGCCCTCACCGACGACCTGCGGCGCAAAATATCGGTCTTCACGAATGTGGAGGAGGAGGCCGTCGTCTCCGCCTACGACATCAAGACCACCATCTACGACATCCCGCTGTCCTTCTATCGCCAGCAGCTCGACGAGATCGTGCTGCGCAAGCTTCACATGCCGCTGCACGAAACCGACCTTGGCGCCTGGGAGCACGTCTCCCGCGCCTTCCGGCACGCGGAGCATGTCGTGCGCATCGGATTCGTGGGAAAGTACATCGACCTCAACGATGCCTACAAGTCGGTGGACGAGGCGCTCTTCCACGGCGGGATCGCCAACGGGGTGCGCGTGGAGCTCGTGAAGATCGACTCCGAGGAGCTCGAGGGAGAGGCGGATCTCGATCGGGTCTTCGAGGACCTCGACGGCATTCTCGTTCCCGGCGGATTCGGCAGCCGTGGCGTGCAGGGGATGATCAATACCGCCCGCTGGGCGCGGGAGAACAACACCCCCTATTTCGGGATCTGTCTCGGCATGCAGGTCATGGTGATCGAATATGCCCGCAACGTCATGGGCATGCCCGAGGCCGACAGCACCGAGTTTACCCCGGAGACGGCCGATCCGGTCGTGAGCCTGCTCGAGGAGCAGGTCAACGTGAAGAACTACGGCGGCACCATGCGTCTCGGCGCGAACGACACCCTGCTCTACGACGGCTACAAAATCCGCGAGATCTACGATCGCGAGACCATCCGTGAGCGCCACCGCCACCGCTACGAGGTCTCCAATCTCTACCGCGAGCGCCTCCATGAGGCCGGGCTGCTGGTCGCCGGCGTCACACCCGACGCGGAGCTGGTCGAATCGGTGCAGTGGCGCGGGCACACCTGGGGGATCGGCGTGCAGTATCACCCCGAGTTCCGGTCCAAACCGGTCGCCGCGCACCCGCTGTTTCAGAGCTTCATTGCGGCGAGTTACGTCCGCGAGCGTGCCCGCACCGCCCGCGCGCACGCCGACGTGCCGGCCTGATGAAACGACCGGGGCTCGGCGCGGCACCGGTGGGGGCGGTGGCGTTCGCGGCCGCGATCGCGGTTGTGACGGCCCTCGGCGGATGCAGCCTCGACTATGAGCAGATCGAGGTGGCCGAGGAGCGCGACGAGGGGGTGCCCGAGACGGTCGTCACCGACGCACGGTTTACCGTGGTCCGGACATCGGCCCGAAGCTTCCGCATCACCGTCGCACGGGCGGAAACCTACCCCGAGCGACAGGAGCAGATTCTCCTCGGTCTGGAGTTCGAAGAGCTGGGTGCCGACGGTGAGGTGATTACCAGCGGATCGGCCGATCGCGCGGTGCACGATACTGCAACGGACGATGTGACGATGAGCGGTAATATCTCGTTCTATTCGAAGGAATACGAGGCACGTGTGACCACCGGCTACCTCAGCTGGAACAACGAGGAGAAGCTGCTGCGTGGTCGAAACGACGAGGCGGTGCGCCTCGAGCTCGACTCCGGCAGCGTGGTGGAGGGAACCGGGTTCGAGGCGGACATGCGCCGCAGCATCGCGCGATTCGCGGAGTCGGTGCGGGGAGTGCTCGAGACCGATGACGAGTAGACCCACGGCCCGTCCGGGCGCCGCGGCAGCGTTCGCCGCGGCGCTTGCGGCGTTTCTCCTCATGCTTGCTCCCACCGTCGCGGCAGAGCGCTTCGAGTTCGCCGGTGACTCCACACGCATCGTCTTTGCCGAGGGTCGCGAGCGGACGCTGCTTTCGGGCAACGCGCGTATCACCTCCGACACGATGGAGATCCGTGCGGACGAAATCGAGATCTACGGCGAGGACTTTCGATACGCCCTCTGCACCGGCAACGTTCGCGCCTCCGACGAAGAGCGCGGCATTCGCATCGAGAGCGCCAAGCTGTTCTTCGACCGAGAGGAGGAAGTCCTGCGCGCCGAGGGCGACGCCGTCCTCGAGGACATCGAGAACGAGCTCGTCGTGCGCGGCGGGGTGCTCGAGAGCAGGCAGCAGGAGGAGTTGACCATCGCGCAGATACAGGTCCGCATATTCGGGGACGAGCTGACCGCGCGCGGGGAGTACGCCCGCTATCGCCGTGACGATCAGGTCCTCGAGCTTTCCGGCCTGCCGGTCGTGTTCTGGCAGGGCGATGAGTACCGCGCCTCGCGCATCATCGTGAACACCGAGACCGAGGAGATCAGCCTCGAGGGGGACGTGCGAGGTTCGATCACGCCGGCAGGCGATGAGCCCGAGGAGGAGCAGCCCGGCGACGAGGAGCCCGCCGATGAGTGACGAGCGACAGACGGGAGGCCCATCGCTCCGCGTAGAGGGGCTGACCAAGCAGTACGGCCGCCGGATCGTGGTGAACGACGTCGCATTCTCCATGCACCGGGGCGAGGTGGTGGGCTTTCTCGGGCCCAACGGCGCCGGCAAGACCACCTGCTTCTATATGATCGTGGGCTTCATCACACCCCAGCGCGGCCGAATCTACCTCGACGAGCACGACATCACGAATTTGCCCATGTATCGTCGCGCCCGCCTGGGAATCTCCTACCTGCCCCAGGAGCCCTCGGTGTTTCGCAAGCTCACGGTCGAGCAGAACATCTGGTCGATCCTGGAAACCCGCGGCGACCTCAGCCGCGAAGAGAAGCATGCGCGACTCGATGAGCTCCTGAGCGAGCTCGGTATCGAAGAGAACCGCACGCAGAAGGCCTACACCCTATCCGGGGGAGAGCGACGGCGCACCGAGATCGCGCGGTCCCTCGCCATCGAGCCGAAGTTCCTTCTCCTCGATGAGCCGTTCGCGGGGATCGACCCCATCGCGGTCTACGAGATAAAGACCATCGTGCAGAGCCTCTCCGCCAAAGGGATCGGCGTGCTGGTCACCGATCATAACGTCCGTGACACCCTCGAGATCACGAACCGCTCTTACATCATCAAGGACGGGGAGATCGTGGTCGCGGGCAGTCGCGACGAGGTGATGCAGAACGAGATCGCGCGCAAGGTCTATCTCGGCGACAGCTTCACCATGTAGCCGTCGGGGCCGGGGCGCCGCGAAGTCAACGTTGACAAACACATACGGCTGATTCAATATTGAATCGGACCCCTGCCACGGCTGCGTGCGGGCAGGGGGGAGGTAATCGTGCAAGTTCAGAGACCGGTCCTGGTGCAGCAGCAGAAGCTGAGGATGAATCCTCAGCTCTACCAGAGCATCCAGCTGATGGCGCTTCCCATCCAGGACCTCAGATTCAAGATACAGCAGGAGATCGAACAGAACCCTGCCCTCGAAGTCGAAGAGGAGCGCTCCACGGTGTCTCTCGAAGAGGTGGCAGGTACGCCGTCGGAGGATTACGACTACTTCGAGAACTCCTCGGATCCCGGCTACACCACGAGCAGCTACGACACCGAGGCGTCGGACTCCAAGCAGCAGTTCATGGAGGGTGCGCTCTCACGGCCGGAGTCCCTGCAGGACCACCTCCTGTGGCAACTGCGGCTGCAACCACTTTCGGAGGGCGAGTTCGAGCTCGGCGAGTTGCTCATCCACAATCTCGACGAGAACGGCTTTTACATCGAGGACCCGCAGAGTCTTGTGCCGGAGTCCCGCCACGAGGTGCTCTCGCGCATGGCGCAGATGGTTCAGACCTTTGAGCCGGTGGGTACCTGTGTCGCCGATTATCGGGAGTCGCTTCTGGTGCAGGCCCGCCTGCGCGACGACATGCCGGAGAGAACGGACACCATCATCGCCGAGCATTTCGACCTGCTCGAGCGGGAGAAGTACAGAGAAATCGCCCGCAAGATGAAGATCACCGAGGAACAGGTCCTCGAGGCACTGGAGTTCATCCGCACCCTGACGCCCTTTCCGGGCCGCAAGTACTCCACCGAGTCTCCGCGCTACGTCATCCCCGATCTGCTCGTCACCATCAAGGAGGGCCAATTTGTCATCGTCCTCAACGACGAGGAGATTCCGGTGCTCGGCATCAACCCGTTTTTCGAGCAGATGAACAACTCGAGCACCGAGGAAAAGGACGTCAATCGTTTCGTCAAGTCCTCGGTGAAGGACGCGCGGTGGTTCATTCACAGCATCCAGCAACGGAATCAGACGCTACTGAAGGTGGCGCGGGCCATCGTCGAGTTTCAGCGGGATTTCTTTTTGCGGGGACCGAAATATCTCGTTCCCCTGACGCTGAAGGATATCGCTACCACGGTGGATGTACACGAGGCGACGGTCTCGCGTATCACAACATCCAAGCATGTGCAGACCGAATGGGGTATCTTTGAGCTGAAGTATTTCTTCTCGAACTCGATTTCGGGAGCCGGCTCCAAAGGATCGCGCTATTCGAAGTCGGCCGTCAAAGAGAGGATCCGCGAGATCCTCGAGGAGGACAAGAGCGGCGAGAAGCATCTGTCGGATCAGCGGATCGCAGACCTGCTGAAACAGCGCGGCATCAGCCTCGCGCGAAGAACGGTTGCCAAGTATCGAAAAGAGCTGGATATCAGCTCCTCGTACGATCGATAGGACCTGAACACATTTCAAGAGGAGGATGACATGCTTCTGGATTACGAGGCGGTACACTTCGACCTTCACGACGAGACCAAAGATTGGATCGAAGAGCGAATGGAGAAGGTCGACTTCGCGAAGGACCTCATTGTCGACCTCAAGTTCACGCTGACGAAGGAGAAGAACCGGTATTTCCTCGAGGCAAAGATTCATTTCCGCTGGGGCAAATCCCACGTAATCAAAGAGAAGTCCTACGATCTGCACGAGGGTCTGAACTCCCTGCTCGACAGCGTCGAGATGAAAGTCAAGAAGGAAAAGGAGAAGGTCAAAGAGCACTAGCTCCGCGTATGAAAAAGTTCACGGTCCTCGATCTTCTCGACCTCGATCTCAAGGAGCATAATGCCCTCGACCTGCAATGCATCGGCGGCCGGCCCGGTCTCACGCGGGAGATCCGTGTGCCGGATCTAAACCGTCCCGGGCTCGCGCTGAACGGCTTCTTCGAGAACTTTGGAAGCGAGCGCATACAGATCTTCGGGCGAGGCGAAACCGCCTTCCTGCGAAAGCTCGAGGCCGAAGGCGATACCGACGTCCTCCATCGCTTTTTCGAGTGGGACGTGCCATGCGTGGTGTTCACACACGGTCTCGATCCCACGCCGGAGTTCTCCCGCATGGCCGAGGAGTCGCAGTGTCCGGTCCTGCAGACCGATCTTCCCTCCAGCGACTTCTCCTCCCGAATTCTCCGGGCGCTCGGCAACGTCTTCGCCGCCCACGAGACTGTCCACGGCGTGCTGGTGGAGGTCTTCGGCATCGGCGTGCTCATTCTCGGCGACAGCGGGGTGGGGAAGAGCGAGGCCGCCCTCGAGCTCGTGGAGCGGGGCCACCGCCTGGTAGCCGACGACGCGGTGGAGATCCGCTGTGTGGCCGGGAACGTCCTTCTCGCGCAGGGCGCCAACCGGGCACTGGGCCACCATATGGAGATCCGGGGACTCGGGATCATCAACATAACTCACCTCTTCGGCGTCGGAGCCATCCGCGACACCAAGCAGGTGCAGCTCGTCGTGGAGCTCGAGTTGTGGGATTCCGACAAGGTCTACGACCGTATCGGTGCCGAGGAGCGTACCAAGGAGATTCTCGGCGTCAAGGTTCCCTACTTGCAAATACCGGTGAAACCGGGTAGAAACATTCCGATTATCATCGAGACGGGGGCCATGAACGAGCGGCTAAAGAAAATGGGTTACTACTCGGCCCGCGAGTTCAATCAGAGCGTGTTGAAGTGGCTGGAACGCGAAAATGCTCGAAGCGCATATCTCCGAGCGCGCAACTCGGCTCCCGACGCACACGGCGGCAGCGACTGAACGCATGACAGAGCGCGAGATTACCATCAAGAACAGAGCAGGCATACACGCCCGCCCCGCGGCCCTCATCGTGCAGACCGCGGGGCAGTACGATTCGGACATCTATTTCAAGAAAGAATCCGAGGAAATCAGCGCAAAGTCCATCATGGGGATCATCACGCTGGGCGCCGGTTACAACAGTGTGCTAAAGATCGTCGCCGACGGGCCCGACGAGGAGGAAGCTGTCGATGCCCTGGCGAGCCTGTTCGAGAATCGCTTCGAGGAAGAGTAAGCTCGCAGCTCTCTTTCTGATCCTCCCCGTCGCGTTCGCCGCGGCCCAGGACCTGGGTCTCGAGGTGGGGCACACCGCACCGCACACACTGAGTATCCGCGTCACTGGAGCACCGACCGATCGCATCGTGGTCTCGCTCGAGGCCGGGCTTCGTGCCGAGCTCGACCTGATTCTGCGCGTATTCGAGCCGGTCGACGGGATCGCCGGACTTCTCGGAGATCGCCTGGTCGCCGAGCATCGTATCGCTACCGAAGCGCGCATTGATCCGTTCGCCGACGGCTATCGCTTGAGCACGCGCCGGCCCGGGGCCGCTCCCGGCGGCGGCGCACCCGAAAGTCGCGTTTTCTCCCGGATCGACGACGCGGTCGCCGAGCTTCTCACCCTGCGCGAGGTATCCGTGCCGGCGGAGGCCCGGCCGGCCACCGTCCCGGCGGAGGCTCGGGTGCCCGACGACGAGCGCCCGGACCGCTACGTACTCGCGCAGGCGCGCCTGCGCCCGCTGCGCCTTGTCGAGCGGCTTCGCATTATCGCCCTCACGAGCCCGCGCTACACCCTTCGGAGTGCCTGGGTTCGTATACGTGATCCGGAGGCGCCGCGATGAGACGACGCGCGCGGGCAACTGCGAGCCGTAGCACCCTCATCGGCGTGGCGTTGCTCTACCTCCTGCTCATGGGCCTCGTGCTGCTGTTCTCCCGTCAGGTCCTGCTCGAGGTCTCCTTCGTCGGCTCGACCTCGCGGCGGCTCTTATTCGCACTTGCGGCCTTCGTCCCCCTCTTTCTGCTGGGAATGATCGCGGCGAATGTGGTGCGGGTGCTGCGGGAGCGTTTCGCCGGTCGCCCCGGCACTCGCTTCAAATTCCGGCTCATTCTCTTCTTCATGGTGGTTATAATCCTCGCCTCGGTACCGCAGGCGCTCCTCTCGGTCAATGTGATTAACGCCGGCATGCGCGCCCTCTTCGATACGGGCTCCGAGCGCGCCCTGCGCGGCGGGCTCGATGTGGCGCTTCAGTTCTACGACGAGCGGGTGGAGGGACTCCGTGAGTTCGTGCGCGGGGAAGAATTCGATGAGTTTACCGCCGGCGTGACTGAGAATCCCGCCGGCACATGGGAGCGTATCCGGCGCGTCTACCCGACGATCGACGGGTTTCAGCTTTTCAGCCCGCAGTTCGAGGAGCTTTATGCCGCGGGTGACGAGTCGATCAGACTCAACCCCGGGCAGGCGGAGGCGGCGGGGGAGGGCTTCGTTGCCCGCGAGTCCACCGCACGGGCGTCGTTTCTGCGCGTGCGCCGCAGCGTCAGCGTGGAGGGAGAGCGCTACGCCCTCGTGCTCGCCATGTCTTTGCCACCGGGCTTCGACGAAACCGCACGCAGCCTCACCGAGGCGCTCGAGAGCTACACGCAGCTCGAGCTCTTCCAGGCGGAGTTTCGTCTCGCGTATGCGGGCATCTACGTCTTCTTCGCGCTGCCGCTGCTCTTGCTGGCCATCCTTGCGGCCTTCTATCTCTCCGATGAGATCATGCGGCCGATCGAGAACCTGGAGCAGGCAATTGCGCGGGTTGCCGAGGGCGACTACTCCTTTCGCGTACTCAGTCGCACCCGCGATGACCTCAGCGTGCTCTCGCGCAGCTTCAATCAGATGGTTGCCGAGCTGGAGCGCTCCCGATCGAAGCTCATTCAGACGGAAAAGGTGGCGGCGTGGCAGGAGATCGCACAGCGGCTTGCCCACGAAATCAAGAACCCCCTCACGCCCATTCAGCTCAGTGCGGAGCGGATGCTGCGAAAGCACCAGAACAACGCGCACGACTTCGATGAGGTCTTCGACGCCTCGGTGCGCTCCATCATCCGCGAGGTCGAGGGGCTCAATCACCTGCTGACCGAGTTCCGGAACTTCACGCGGCTGCCGGAGCCCGACCTCGAGCAGGTTTCGCTGCGCGAGCTGGTCGAGGAAGCGGCGACGACCTACGTGGAGCATGCGGCCACGGAGATACACCTGGACGACATAGATGAGGAGTTCATCGTGCAGGCCGACCGGGAGCAGATCCGACAGGTATTCTCCAACCTCTTCTCGAACGCCGTGGAGGCCATGGACGGTGGCGGGGAGATCCGGGTCCGTGCCGACCTTGTCAAACGCGGCAATAGCTACTACGCTCGGGTACAGGTGAGGGATTCCGGTCCCGGCATCGACACCGGAGACCATGGGAAGGTTTTTAACCCGTACTTTACGACCAAGCCCGACGGAACGGGCCTGGGGCTCGCCATCGTCGAGCGCATCCTGTTCGATCACGGCGGGCAGATCTGGTTCGAGACCGAGCCCGGACTGGGCACGACGTTTTTCATCGACATTCCGCAGGGCGGTTCCAATGAGCACGATACTGGTAGTGGATGACGAGGAGGGGATCCGCGAGGTTCTCTCCGCCATTCTCCAGGACGAGGGCTACGCGGTTCGTGTTGCCGCCGACGGCATCGAGGGGCTCGCGCTCATGGAGTCGGAGTCCGTCGACCTGGTGCTGCTCGATGTCTGGCTGCCGAATATGGGCGGCATCGATGTGCTCAAGAAGATCAAGGAAGACAGCCCGGAGATTCCGGTGATCATCATCTCCGGCCACGGCAGCATCGACATTGCGGTGAAGGCGGTGAAACTCGGCGCCTTCGATTTCCTGGAGAAGCCGCTGAGCCTCGAGCGTGTGACCACCGCGGTCAAGAACGCCCTCGAGCTCGAAAAGCTCCGCCGGGAGAACCGGGCGCTTCGCAGTACCATCGAGCGACGCGACGAGCTCCTCGGCGAGAGCGAGGCCCTGCAGCGTATTCGCGGTGTCATCGAGCAGGCCGGCAACACGGGCTCTCGTATTCTGATTACCGGCGAGAACGGCACCGGAAAGGAGCTGGTCGCGCGCGCCATTCACCGCCGCAGTGATCGGGCGAACTACCCCTTCGTGGAGGTGAACTGCGCCGCCATTCCCGATACGCTCATCGAGAGCGAGCTCTTCGGTCACGAGAAGGGCGCGTTCACCCACGCGGTCAGCCGCCGCCGGGGCAAGTTCGAGATGGCCGACGGAGGCACCATCTTCCTCGACGAGGTGGCCGACATGTCTCTCAGCGCCCAGGCCAAGGTGCTACGGGTCATTCAGGAGATGCGCTTCGAGCGGGTCGGCGGCGAGGAGTCGATCGAGGTGGACGTGCGGGTCATTGCGGCGACGAATCGCGACATTCAGACCGAGATCGCCGCCGGCAACTTTCGGGAGGACCTCTACTTCCGGCTGAACGTCATTCCCATCCATGTGCCACCGCTCCGCGAGCGCCCGGAGGACCTCCCACCTCTCGCGAATCACTTCCTCGACGAGTTCGTTCCCACCGACGGCGAGCGGCCGAAGCGCATCAGCGAGGAGGGGATGGAGCTGCTGCGCAGTTACGAATGGCCGGGCAACGTCAGGGAATTGAAAAACTTCATCGAGCGCATTACGATTATGAGCGATACGGATGTCGTCGGTCCCGACACGATCCGCGAACACCTGGGAGAAGTGCGGACCGCGCCGGAGTCGGGCGAGCTCGGCGAGTACGACGGGATGGGGCTCGGCGAGGCGCGTGACAGGTTCGAGCGAAAGTATATCGTGCAGAAGCTCGAGGAGAACGGCCATAATATCTCCAGAACTGCGCAGGCGCTGGGCGTCTATCCGAGCAATCTGCATGGCAAGATAAAAAAGTTCGGAATCGAGATGCATAAATGAACGAGATGCGTGAATGAAGGCGATAACAAAGCGCCAGCAGGAAGTTCTCACCTTCATCAAAGGTTTCGTCTCTCGCCACAAGTATCCGCCCACCATTCGCGAAATCTCCACAAACTTCGGCATCTCGGTCAAAGGCGCCTACGATCATGTGAAAGCGCTCAAGAGAAAGGGGTTCATCGCCCTCAACACCAACAGATCCCGCACCATCGAAGTGCTCGAGGCCGACGAGCCCGTCACCGAGGAGTTCGTCTCGGTACCCCTCCTCGGGCGTGTCGCGGCCGGGCGGCCCCTCTTTGCCGACGAAAACCACGACGGTGAAATCAAGCTGCCGCGCGGCTTTCTGGGGAAGAGGCAGTACTTCGCCCTGCAGATCAGCGGCGACAGCATGGAGGGCGCCGGGATCTTCAGTGGCGATGTCGGAATCTTCGCCCACCAGAACGTGGCCGAAAACGGAGAGATCGTCGTTGCGATGGTGGACGAGGCGGTGACGTTGAAACGTTTCTACAAAGAGAAGAATCGGGTGCGCCTCGACGCCGAGAATCCCGCCTATAACTCGATCTACACCCAGAATGTGCGCCTTCTCGGCAAGCTCGTTCATCTGATTCGAAGCTATGAGTAACGGCCGCGCCTATCTCCTCCTCGGTCCCGAGCAGGGGGAGAAAGCCCGGGAAGTTCAGCGCATCCGCGAGCTCGCCGCCAAACAGGCGGCCGGGGCCGAGGTCGAGGAGCATCGCTTCTACGCCTTCGAAACGCCCGTGCAGGAGGCACTCTCCCTGCTTCGAAGCGGCAGCCTCTTTGCCGGGCACACGCTCGTCATCATCCACGGCGTGGAGCAGATAAAGCGCAAGGAGGATCTCGACCTCCTCGAAGGCTATCTCGGCCATCCCTCTGATAGCGGCACGCTTGTGCTGGTGAGCGAGGAGTTTCGCATCAAGGATCCGCGCTCACGGAAAGACTGGACGAAACGGATTCCGGAGGACAATCGCCAGATCTTCTGGGAAATGTTCGAGAATCAGAAGCGGGACTGGCTCAACACCTTCTTCCGCCGCCAGCGCGTCGACGTGGACGAGGACGCCGTCGAGCTCATTCTCGAGCTCGTCGACAACAACACCCTGGACCTCAAGCGTGCCGCCGGCCGTCTGGCGCTCTTCATCGGCGAGAACGGCCGGCTCACCGCCGACGAGGTGGAATCTTACCTCTACCACAGCAAGGAAGAGAACGTCTTCACCCTCTTTCGCGCCATTGCCGATCGGGATCTCGAGGGCTCACTCGAACTGTTGCGAAAGCTCCTGCTGTCGAGCGACAACTCGCCCCAGTCGATCCTCGCCGGCCTGCTGTGGCAGCTTCGAAAGCTCCATTCCCTCGCGACGCTCACCGACCGTAACTACTCCGCCGACGAGGCCTTCCGGACCCTGAACATTCGGGGCAAGCGCAATCAGCGCCTCTACTCGACTGCCCTCTCGGCGTACTCGGCGGAGGCAATCGAGCGCATTCTCGTGCTGGCCACCGACACCGATGCGGACCTCCGTGCTCACTCCGCGCGCGCGCATGAGCTTCTGCTCGACCGGCTGGTGTACGCCGTCGTGGTCGCGGAGGGCCGGGTGGTCGAGGCCGGCGGGGTCACGGCAGACTAACCGCTCTCCCGAATCGCCCGCACGACCTCTTTCGCCTTTTCCTCGGGAATGCCGACCGTCTTCGCGATGATATCCGGCGGCGTCTCGGCTACCGCCTCGAGCGAGCCGAAGGCCTGGATGATCCGCCGGCCGCGTTTCTCGCCGATGCCGGGCACCGACTGCAGCGTTTCGAGGGAAAGGGTCTTCTGCTGCAGGCGCGAACGGAAGGTGGTGGCGAAGCGATGCGCCTCGTCGCGGACCGCCTGCAGTACCCGCAGCGGCGCCGAGCCCTCGGGGAGCACCACGGGTTCCGAGCTCCCGCGGGTGAAGATCTCTTCGTTTCGCTTGGCGAGCCCGATGACGGTGATGTCGCCGAGCCCGAGGGAGTCGAGGATCTCGACGGCGGCGCTGACCTGCCCCTTGCCGCCGTCCACGAGAATGAGGTCGGGGCGGGGCAGCTTCTCGTTGAGCACACGCGTGTAGCGGCGGGCGATGACCTCCCGCATGGCCTCGAAGTCGTCGATGTTGCCCTCGAGGTGCTTCACGTGGAACTTGCGGTACTGCGACTTGTCCGGGACGCCGTTGGCGAAGGAGACCATGGAGGCGACCGGATACTTGCCGTCGAGGTGGGCGATGTCGAAGCCCTCCATGCGAAGCGGCGGTGCGGAGAGGTCGAGCACCTTCTCGAGCTCACGCAGGGCGGGCAGGTTGCCGCGCTCGCGCACGCGCTTCTCGAGATCCTGGCGGGCGTTTTCCGCCGCCATGCGCTGGATGGAGCGGTCACGGCTCTCCTGCGGAACGGATATCGAGACGCGCCGGTCGTGCTCGTCGGCGAAGTAGCGCTCGAGTCGCCCGCGCTCGAGGGCGACGGGAAGATAGAGTTTATCCGGCACCGAGCCCCTGGTGCCGTAGTACTGCAGCACGAACTGCTCGAGATTCTCCTCCTCGGAACCAAAAACGCGGCTCGAGAACATATCGGTGCCGATGAGCTTTCCGGCGCGCATCTGAAACACCACGAAGGTCGCCATGTCTCCCTCGACTGCGTAGCCGACGTAGTCGCGGATGTCGGGGTCGAAGTCGATCACCTGCTGCTCGGATTCGAGGGCCTCGATCGACTGCAGGATGTCGCGGTAGTCGGCGGCGCGCTCGAACTCGAGCTCCTCCGATGCGCCCCTCATGCGTGCCTCGAGATCCCGCTTGAGCTCCTCCGTCTCGCCCGACAGCAACCGCTTGATCCCCTCGATGCGCCGCTCGTACTCCTCTTTGGAGGTCTTCCCCGCACAGACCGCGGCGCACCGGCCGATGTGCCAGTAGAGGCAGGGGTGCTCCCGCGGCTTGATCGGCCCGCGGCACTTGCGAAGGGGATAGAGGCGCTCGATGAGCTCGAGGTATCGGTCGAGATGGGTGACGCTCGCAAAGGGGCCATAGTAGCCCGAGCCGTCCTGCACCATGTTGCGCGTTTTGAACACCCGGGGCCACTCTTCATCGGTGATGCGGATGACGGGGTAGGTCTTCCCGTCCTTCAGATTGATGTTGTACCGGGGCTTCCACTTCTTTATGAGGTTGTTCTCGAGGAGCAGGGCCTCGTACTCGTTCCGCGTGACGATATACTCGATGTGCGCGACGCGGCGCACGAGCAGCGAGGTCTTCACGTCCTTCCCGGCGTTGAAGTAGGAGCGCACACGGTTTCGGAGGTTCTTCGCCTTCCCGACGTACATCACCTTGTCCGAGGCATCCTTCATGATGTAGACGCCCGACGAGGTGGGAAAGTCGGCGATCGATGCTTTGAGTTGTTCTCGTGGAGAGGCTTGGGTCCCGCTCATCTTTGACGATACTAATGTAAGAAGCCATGGCTGGAAAACAAACTGTAATTGCCGTCGTGATAGTGCTGCTGACCTCGATTCTCCTCACGCCCGTGCCCACACTTAGAGCGCAGGAACGTGTCGTGCGCGTCGGCGGCGGCACCGGCTGGCAGGAGCTTCTCGTACGCACAGGGGTCGAGCTTCGCAGCGGGCGACGCGGGAATGCCGAGGTGCGACTGGCCGGCGCGACCTATCGCCCGGACGGCCAGACCGATCTGCTGTTGCACTTCGACGAGCCTCGCGACCGCGACGTGAGCGGTAACTACCGTCTCGAGAGTCCCGCCCGTACGACCGAGCGGCTCGCGCGCCGGGGTACCAGTTCCGGCGTTTTCTCCCCGGAGGCCGGGCATCTGAGGCTACGTCCCGCCGGAGACACGCTGTTCACGCCCGGGCGCGTATGGGGTGACTTCAGCATTGAGTTCTGGCTCTATCCCACGCGCACAGCCGAGGGGGAGACGGTTCTCCTGTGGGAAGGCGGGCGCAGCCGGGGGCGCACTGACATCGTGCCGCAGGAGATCAGGGCCGCCGTGTCGAACCGTCGCCTGCAGTGGCGATTCCGGAATGTGTTCCTCCCTCCCGAACAGTCGGAGTCCGAGATCTCTCTCTCCAGCAGAACCGACCTCGTGCCGCGCACGTGGCAGCATCACATGCTGCGCTACGACAGCTCCACCGGAATGATAGAGTACCTTCGCGACGGCAGCGTTGAGGACATCACCTATGCAACATCCTCGGGGACCGAGCGCGGGGCCGTGCACTTCCCCTACATCGGCGACGCCTCCGAGGACCTCGTCGAAGTGGGGCGCGGTCTCGTGGGATTCCTCGACGAGCTGCGCATCTCCTCAACGCTTCGCGAGCCACCGGCGCCCGGACTCTACCCGCAGAGCGGCGGAACCGCCGTGACGCGGCCGATGGACCTCGGCTCGACGGGTGCGCGAATCGCCCGCCTCGATGCGGAGTTTATAGCTCCAGGGACGACTGCGGTGCACTTCTACTATCGCAGCGCGAACTCGCGGATAACCCTGGAAACTGCCGGCCTCAGCGACGGGTGGATCCCGTTCGAGCCGGGTCGCGAGCTCGAGCCGACGGCTCAGGGGCGGTTCGTGCAGGTGCGCGCCGAGCTGTTCCCCGGCGGAGAGCGGAGCCGGACTCCGCGACTCGTGGATATCCGCGTGGTATACGAGCCCGACCTTCCTCCCTCGCCGCCTGCGAGGATCGTGGCGATCCCGGGGGACGGAGAGGTCACCCTGCGCTGGGAGGGAGTCCCGGACGCCGATCTGCAGGGCTACACCGTCTTCTACGGTACCCGATCGGGGCGCTACTTCGGCTCGGGGGCATCGATCGGAGACTCACCCGTGGTGATCGACGACCGGACGGAGGTCACGATAGACGACCTGGACAACGGCACGCTGTATTTCTTCACCGTCGCATCGCGGGATGCATCGAGCACGACGGGCGAAAGCGTGTTATCTTCTGAGGTGACGGCGAGACCGTCTCGCCTCGGGAGATAGATCGTGCAGTCCGACAGTGCCTTACATCGAGCCCGAAACGCGTATCGCATCGGCGACTACTCCGTAGCGCGGGAGCTCCTCGAGCAGTTGCTCGAGACCGACGGCTCTCAGCCGCAGGCTCATATCCTCCTCGGCGCCGTACTCGCGCAGCAGGGAGAAGAGGGTGCGGCAGCGCGCGAATTTTCGGCCGCCATCGAGCAGGACCGGCAGAACGCGGAGGCGTTCAACAACCTGGGGATCATGTACCGACGTCTCGGTCGTTTCGGGGACGCCCTGAAAGCCATACGCTCGGCAATCAACCTGAACCCCGACCGGGCCGACCTGCGCTACAACCTTGCCAACGTGTACAAGGTTGCCGGTGACATCGACGAGGCGGCGGCCGCCTACGAGACGGCGATCGAGCTTGATCCTGCATTCCTGCCCGCATACAACAACCTCGGGAATCTGCTTGTGGCGCAGGGCGACCACACGAAGGCCCGCGATGTCTTCCAGCGCGGGCTCTACAATGATCCGAATCACCCCGGGCTGCACTACAACATCGGCCTGGCGCAGGAGCGGGAGGGCGATCTCGACGCGGCCGCGGAGTCCTTTGGCCGCGCGTTGCGCAGCCGCCCCGGATGGATCGACGCGCTGATCAATCGCGGCGTGGTCCTCGATCGGCTCGGTCGCCTCGAGGAGTCGCTGCGCTCCTACCAGGAAATCCTCCGCATCGATCCCGAGAATGCGATTGCTCACAACAATGCAGCCACGATACAGATGCAGCGTGGGGAGATCGATGCGGCCGTCGACCATCTCCGCGAGGCGCTTCGCCTGAATCCCCGATACGAGCACGCGGCGGGCAATATCGTCCTGGTGCTCTCGGGCCGCGAGGATCGCGAGGATGTACCCGAGGTGCTGGGAGAGGTTGTATCCGCCTTCCCCGACCGCGTCGACTTCCGCCGTGCGCGTGCGGAGAGCCTTGCAGCGCGCGACCGGCTCTGGGAGGCCGAGGAAGAGCTCGAGACCGTGCTTCGGCTCGAGCACGACGAGCCGAGCGCGCTGCACCTCCTCGGGCTGGTGTATTTCCGCACCGGGCGTGAGGAGGAGGCGAAAGACTGCTTTCAACGGCTCGAGGCCGCGGATCCGGGGCACCACAGCCATCGTCTCGACCTTGCGCGCTTCTTTGTATCCGAGGAGCGCTACGAGGAGGCGGCACACGAGCTCAAAGGCTATCTCGAACGGGTGCCGGGCGATCCCGAAGGTCACCTCCTGCGGGCCGACATCCTCATCGCGCGGGGCAAAGTTGATGCAGCCGTGCGCCTCCTGCAGAAACTGCGGGCCGAGTATCCCGAGCATGGAGCGGTGCTTTCCCACCTCGCCAGGGCGTATCGGGCGCAGGGTCAGCGCGACCAGGCGCTTCACTCGGCCGAGGAGCTCATAAGCCTGCAGGGCAGCCGTGCCAATCCGGAGGATATCTCGGCCATCAATGAGAGCCTCGCGATTTACGAAGACATCGTCAGCACCTATCAGGCGGACCATAACGAAGCCTGGCAACGCAACCTCGAGAAGCTGGGCGACCTCGCGCGAGAGGCCGAGGAGGGCGAGGCCGAAGAGGTGAAAGCCGAGATGGAAATCGATGAGCTCGCCGGACTGGAAGAGGACTCGATTCCGATTCTCGACTTCACCGCCGAGCACTTCGAGCAGGACACCGAGGAAGCCGAGGAGGAGCCGCCCGAAGAGCCGGATTGGGAGGCTCTTGCGGCTCACCAGCACTATCCGTCCCTGTTGAGGATGGCCGAGGGCGAGCGTCGCGAGTCCCCGCCGCAGCGGCAACCGCAGGCCTCCGGGCCGCCAAGCTATCCGCCCCCCGAGCATCCCGACGCCTCACCCTGGTATAACGAGGCCGAGCCTCAGTACCGTCAGCCTCCGCCCCCGCCACCGTACCCGGCCCAGCTGCCGCCGCAGTATCCGCAGTACCCGCCGCCTCAGTACCCGGTGCCGCAGTATCCGCCGCCGTCGCAGACGTATCACATACACCAGCAGGCCGCCCAGGAACCGCCGCCCCAAGAGCAGTCGCCGACGCAACAGCAGCCGGAGGGCGCGGCGCCGCCCTCGTCGTGGCCCGCCCCGACGTTTGTGTTTCACGCCCCGCCCGAGGGCGGGCAGCCGCCGGAAGGGCTCGCCCCGCAGGCGCCTCCGGCGGAGGAGACGCTGGACGAGGAGACGCCGGACGAGGAGACGCCGGACGAGGAGACGCCGGACGAGGAGACGGCCGCCGAACCCGATGGAGACACCGAGCCGCCCGGCGAGCCTCAAACACCGGGCGAGCCCTATGAGGCCGAAGAGCCCGCGGATACCGAGGAGCCGGAGGACGAGTGGCAGCGACGGGCCGCGATGTTCGATTACCTCGTGCAACTCGCGGGCGACCTGCCGGAACAACAGAACCGCGCCTTCCTCGAGAGCGATATTCGACTGCGCATCGAGACGATCAAGGCGCGGCTGACCGGGCGGCCGGGGCTCCGAGCGGACATCGAGCGCTACGGCATGGGGCGGGAGTCCGCAGAGGCCGGAGATGCCGGTGAGGGCAGCGAACGCCTGAGAGTCACGCCCAAGCGCCTGCGTGACACCTTCGGCTATATTCAGTCACTCTCGGGCTACCATCCGAACTACAAGATTGCCGAAGCATTGAAGACGCGGCTCGAGTTTCTGATGAAAGCGTTGCGATAGGGGCCGGCACGGCCTCAGTACTCCTCTTCGAGATTGAACCAGTTGAACAGTTTGCCGTCACGGAAGTAGAGCTCAGCAAAGCGGTACTGCCACACTGTGGTGTCGCGAGGCGATATCTTCGTTTCGATGGGACCGGGGAATATCTCGAGTACTTCCGCCATCGTCATGCCGACGCGAAGCTTTCTCAGGTCGACGAGCTTGACCGAGGGCGGCGGCAGCTCCGCGAGTGCGGCGGTTGACGGGCGCACGAGGGGGAAGCCCGTATCCGGTTCCGACGGCACATGAGTCGGGCGCTCGGCATCCGTTGCACAGCCGGCAAGAAGAAGCGTGAGTGCAAGTGCGGCGAGGATGATCTGCTTCACGGCCGAAAGTGTATCACGATTCATCCGCAATTCGCATCAGTCACCTTCGGGATAGTACCAGCGATTCGACACGTCTCCGCGGAAGACGAGCTCGTGCGTTTCCTCGGAGAACTCTCCGGCGAAGACATCCTCCACCCATCGCCGGGCGGTCTCCTCCCGGTTGAACTTCATGAAACGATGCCGTCCCTCGCCGGCGGGATCGTGACTCGGCTCGATCCACTCGTCCGACCCCGCATCGAACACGTAGTTGTGCTCCTCTCGCATTTCGACGTGGAAGTGACTGCCCGTTCCGGGGAAGAAGCTGATCGTCACGTAGACGCGCCGCCTGCGCTCGGCGTGGTCGGGAAAGAAGCGAGCGTGGGGCGTTGCGATCTCGGCAATCGTTTTCATGGTCATCAAGCGTTACTCCGCGGGGTGCGGGCTCCGGCGCCGCTCGGCCACGGCGGCATCGGGCCGCGGCGCCGCCGGTAGAAATTACCCACTTGCATCAAGCCGAGGCAACCGTGTATATTGTGGGGCCAGTCGGGGGATTAGCTCAGGTGGTAGAGCGATTGGTTCGCAATCAATAGGTCAGGGGTTCGACTCCCCTATCCTCCATTAGCCTTCACACCGACCCTCACCCATCGCCCTTCACTTTACAAAGCAGCGGGTTTCCGGTACCAATGGAAAACCACATTGAGGAGCCCCGCTATGGATCGCGCAGACATCGCAAAGAACCTCCATCCGCTCGAAGTACGTGTCCTGCTCCACCTCGGCCCGAAGGATGAGTTCGACGCGGAGCGCCTCGTGGAGGCCCTCGATCTGAATACCGGACAGGCGAATCAGGCCCTGAGCTGGCTTTCGGCGAAGGATCTCATCGAAGAGACCCGACGCGAGCAGTCGGTCCGCTACGAGCTCACAGAGCTCGGTGAGCGCTACGCAACCCAAGGTATGCCCGAGGAGCGCATGGTATCGGTGATCGGCGAGCAGGGACCGATGCGGATGCCGGACATTTCCTCGCAGCTGTCCCTCGAGAACAAGGAAACGGGTTCGGCCTACGGCGCTCTGTCGAAAGCGGGCGTGCTCTCCATGGACGAGGAGAAGCGCGTTCAGCTCGAAAACGGGGCGCAGATGCCGGAGTCGGTTACGGCGGTGCGTGCCCTCATCGATCGCGCGCGCTCGGAAGGCAGCCTGATCGATTCCGACCTGAGTGATGCCGAGCGTGCAGCCATTCAGACCGTGAGTAAAAAGCGCGGAGCCGCGAGCACGATTTTCCGTGTCGCCGAGCACGAGACGGTCCATTTCCGGTTCACGAAGGCCGGCATCGAGGCCAAGAAGGCACTGGATGCGGCCGGTGTGACCGGCGAGGAAGTCGGTGCGCTGACACCGGAGATGCTTCGCACCGGCGCCTGGCGACATCGCAACTTCCGTCCCTACAACATCAACATCCCCGCGGCTCGGGTGCTGCCCGGCCGGCGAAATCCCTACGGCGAGTACCTCGAGCGTGTGAAGGACAAGCTCACCTCACTCGGATTCGAGGAGTTCGACGGGCCGCTCGTGGAGACGGAGTTCTGGAATTCCGACGCGCTGTTTATGCCGCAGTTCCACGCGGCCCGCGATATTCATGACGTGTACTATGTCGATCACCCCGATCACGCGAAAGAGATTACCGAGCCCTACCTCAGCCAGGTTGGACAAACTCACGAGGACGGCTGGCAGACGGGAAGCCTCGGCTGGCGCTATCCCTTCGACCGAGATTTTACCCGGCGCCTCATCCTGCGCAGTCAGGGCACGGTGCTCTCGGCGAAACAACTGCCCACGGCCAAGGTTCCGGGGAAGTACTTCGGCGTGGTGCGCTGCTTCCGCAACGATCAGATCGACGCCACGCATCTTTCCGACTTCTATCAGACCGAGGGCATCGTTCTGGGGCATGATGTCAACCTCCGCACGCTTCTGGGATTTTTGAAGATGTTCGCGGTTGAGGTGGCCGGCGCTCAGGACGTAAAGTACGTGCCGGGCTATTTCCCGTTCACCGAGCCGTCGGTCGAGGTACACATCAAGCACCCGGTTCTGGGGTGGTTCGAGCTCGGCGGGTCGGGCATTTTCCGGCCCGAGGTGACGAAGCCGCTCGGCGTGGACGTGCCGGTCCTCGCGTGGGGGCTCGGCATAGACCGGATGGCGCTCATGCATCTGGGTCTGGACGACCTCCGCGAGCTCTTTTCGAACGACATAGAACGTGTGCGACTGAGGCGAAGGAGCTGAAGCATGCCCAAGATCGACGTCTACGAGAAGGCTTTTTTCGATTACCTCGGTACCCGGATGGAGACCGACACCCTCGAGGAACTGCTGACCGTTGCCAAGGCCGAGCTCGATGCCGAAGCCGACGAGCGCGGTATCGCGAAGTTCGAGCTGAACGACACCAATCGACCCGACCTCTGGTCCGCCGCAGGACTCGCGCGCCAGCTTCGCATCTATCGGCGCGGCGAGATCCCGACCTACGACTTCGTCTCCCGTGAGGGGGATACCAAGGATCCGCAGGAACGCCGCTTCATGGTCGACCCGGCGCTCGAGCATACTCGGCCCTATCTGGTGGCTTTCGCCGTCACCGGCAAGCACATCGACGAGCCGGGCCTCCTCGATCTGATACAGACGCAGGAAAAGCTTGCCTGGAACTACGGGCGAAAGCGAAAGTCCGTTGCCATCGGTGTGTATCGCTCGGCGCTGGTGAAATATCCCATCCACTACGTGGCCGCGGATCCCGAGACCACGCAGTTTCAGCCTCTGGGCACCGAGCGAACGATGACGCTACGCCAGATTCTCACCGAGCACCCCAAGGGACAGGAGTTCGCCTCCCTGGTGGAGGACTTCCCGAAGATGCCCGTGCTCAAGGACGACCGCGGCGAAGTTGTAGGTTTCCCGCCCATCATCAACAGCGCCTACATCGGCGGGGTGCAGGAGGGCGACTGGCAGCTCTTCGTCGAGATGACCGGCCTCGACATGCAACAACTGCTGTTGACCGCAAACATCATCGCCTGCGACCTGGCCGATCACGGCTATCGGGTGCTTCCCATCCGCGTCGTCTATCCTTACGATACGCCCTACGGCCGGGAGATCGTCACGCCGTACTACTTCCAGAAGCCGCACACGGTGCAGGTGGCCGATGCCGAGAAGATGCTCGGAGTCTCGCTCACCGCCGAGCAGGTGGTCGAGAGCCTGGGCCGCATGGGCGTGGAGGCCGAAGCCGACGGTGATTCGGTGACCGCCTATCCGCCGGTATACCGCAACGACTTTCTTCATCCGGTCGACGTCATCGAGGACATCATGATCGGCCTCGGTATGGACTCTTTCGAGCCCGCGATGCCTTCGGAGTACACCGTGGGACGCCTCAGCGAGACGGAGATCTTCTCCCGACGGGCGAAGAACATCATGGTCGGGCTCGGCTACCAGGAGATGATCTTCAACTACCTCGGCTCCCACCGGGAGTTCATCGAGTGGATGTATCCCGAAGAGGATCGTGAGGCGATCGCCGGAGAGTTCGTGAAGGTCAGCAACCCGCTGTCTGAGAACTACGAATACGTCCGGCATTCCATCATCCCCCATCTCCTGTCCGCCGAAAGCGTGTCGGCCAACGCGAGCTACCCGCACCTCATTTTCGAGGCCGGGAAGATCGTGCGCCAGGACGCCTCCGAGAACTACGGCTCGCTCACGATCAACGCACTCGGATTCCTCGCCGCCGAGTCCGACGCGGATTTCAACCTCATGAACTCCCACATCACCTCGCTCTTCTATTATCTTGGATACGATCACGGGCTCGAAGAGCTCGATGATCCCCGGTTCATCCCAGGCCGCACGGCTGCGATCGTGGTTGGCGGCGTGCAGGTCGGCATCTTCGGCGAGATCCACCCGCGCGTCCTTGAGAGCTGGGGGATACAGGTGCCCTGTTCGGCGGCAGAGATCGATTTGGACGCGCTTCGCTGACAGGGCTTCGACAGTTATCGCCGGCGGTTCAACCGGGACCACCGGCGGACGCGACCGGAGAGGGAGGGCGCACGCGATGGATTCCCACGCCGGTGCAGCCATGCCTCAGGTACTCGTGCCCTATCCGGGCCCGGAAGCGGATCCGGACATTCAGGACATCTTCGTGTACATGCGCCCCGAGACCAACGGCGTTGTCGGGGAACGGGAAGTCCTGAGAGTCGTCGAGGATTGCCCCCAGTACAAGGTCGATCTGCACCTCATCTATCTTGCGAACATCCCGGGTGAATTCATCGTGCGCAACCATATCGTGGAGCGCCATTACGCGGTAAAGATGAGCTTCGCGGTGCACGGCAAGCGCCTGTTCACCGAGCGCATGAAAGAGCGCTTCAGGGAGCACTTTGATACCGAGTTCGAGTCCGCGCCGATCATCGGCGCCTTCGAGGCCCTCGACCGGCTCGACGTGCGGGCTGAGGAGCTCTTTTCGCAGTGGGTCGACGAGCCCGACATCCTCGTCGTGGACGGGCAGACGGTGAAGCGGGTCGGCGCCTTCTTCGTGGTCAACTACGACATTCCGGCCCTTATCCACAAAAACAACCGCAACACCGACATCGCCGTTATGCTGTTCCGCACGAAGATGGGGTACCAGGATTTCCTGTCGCTCACGTCGAAAATGCGCCGGGGTTTCATAGAGCGGGGCATGCTCGGCACGCAGGGCTCGGTGAGCCGTGTCTTTCACTATTCCAAGAGCCCGCTCGAGCAGATCCTCGACGGCCTGGGCTATCTCTACAGTCCGCAGGCAGACCACGTTCCGATGCGCGGCCTCTCCTTTGCCGCGTTCCTGCTGCACCACGGGGTCAGTGAGGCGCAGATCCGGGGCCTGCTCGACAATCCTATCGCAACCTTCGAGACCGGCCGCGGTCGTATCGAGGACAGTGTGATCCGTTACACACGCAATGAGAGCTACCAGCGCGCGCTCGAAAAGATTCGGACCATGGTTTCACAGTACCGGATTCCATTGTAAGTTGGTCGCATGGCAACGGTCGACATCGAGCGCGTCACTACAGTCTTTGATCGGGTCATCCCGTTCCGGTTTCTCACCCAGTCGGAAAAGCACGAGCTGGCACGGCACGTGACGCGGCGCGACTACAGGGTAGGCGAGCTCATCGTCGAGCAGGGCGACGTGGAGGACGATTCCGTCTTCATCCTGGCTGAGGGCACGGTGGAGACCCGCGACGAGGCCGAAGGTTCCGCCCGGCGGGTAGGTCTCATCGAGGCTGGACACTATTTCGGCGAGCGGGAGTCGCTATTCAGGGAGCCGCGGCGATACTCTGTGCGGGCGGTGGAGCCTGCCTGCTGCTACGTCGTGCCCGGCGTCCGGTTTCTGGACCTCCTCGGAGAGTCGCGTGCCTTCGCCCAGGCCCTCGGTACGATTCTTCGGGACAAACACGGCATTTTCCGGGCCTTCGATCGCTTCAAGGTGGAGCTCATCCGCGCGGTCAACCAGGGCTATGTCAGCATGGACCGCCTGCTTCCCTACTACCTGAAGCTCGAGCCGGCCCTGCATCCGCTGGTACGCTCGGAGACCGAAATCGACTTCGGCGGATTGAGCTATGCTGTCAGACGGCTCCCGGAGAACGTGACGCGCACCTTTGCCTTCCTGCTGATCGACGAGATACCCGAAACCTACCGGAACCCCGGCCGCTTCTTCCCCGAGGTTCGCACGCCGGCGCGGCGCCGTGACGTATGGGAAATGCTTCCGGGCAAAGTCATGGTCCTTTTGCGCAACGGCTTCTCCGACCTGATGGATCTCATCACCAACCTCTGCCTCTACGCCGTGGAAGCGGGGAAGATCCGAAGCCGAATCAAGACTCCGGATGCACTATCGCGTATTCGCGACTACCTCGAGCAGCCCGAGAGTCACTCCGCGGAGGCACGACGCGGTTTGTTGCAGCGCCTTGGCTTCGCCGACTCGGAGGTCGACGGGTTCGAGGAGGTGTGGCCGGGACGGGTGATGAAGACCCTCTACGAGATCGCCTGTCATCGGGAGATGTTCAGCATCGATGTGCGGCGGCAGCGAAACAACTACAACAGCCGAAGCCTCGAGCTGTGGACCGATCAGGTGGGTAACGCAACCGAGCGGCTCATCGGATATCAGCCATCGGCGCTTCCGGCGGACGTGCGCGTCCATATCATCAGCAGTAACACTCACTCGGTGACCAACTGTCTCAACCCCTGGTTCCCGGCTCATATGGATGAGGTCTGCGAGTGGGCCCGCCAGACCGGCCACCCGTATATGGACCTCGAATGGGAGCACCCCTACGACCGGCTCTATGCCCTGTCACGGGACTACTTTGCGGCCTTCCCGGGGGAGGCGGATGCGAGTCGCGCTGCCGAGGAGGGGTGCGGAGTGCTGCGTCTCGAAGAGACCGCCTCGACAGGGGTGCAGGTGCAGCTCATCGACGTCTCTCGCCTCCATGAGCATACCGTCGATTCGGGTATCTCGGTGGCTCCCGGCTCCCGGGACCTCATCGTGAATATCGACTACGCCTTCGGCGAGCAGGCGCGCCACATCATAAAGAACCTGCTGATGCTCTTCGGCCACAATCTGGAAAGCATCAGTTTCCTGGGGAAGGCCGGGGCCCTCACCGGCGCGCGTGGTGATGTGCTTGCCCCGGACGCCTTCGTCGGGCAGAATACCGACACGTTCCAGCCGCTTCCGGCCCCGGATGAGGCGGCCCGCGACAGGCTGGCAGCGCGGATTCCCGGGCATCAGGTACACACGGGCCCCCTGCTTACCGTCGACGGAACCCTGCTTCAGAACCGGAGGATGCTCCGCTTCTATCGGCAGATCTGGGGATGCCTCGGCATCGAGATGGAGGGCATCCACTACTATCTGCAGGTGGTCGAGGCCGCCCAGCTCGGCGTCATCCCGCATGACATTCGCTCGCGGCTCTTCTACTACGTCTCGGACCTGCCCCTCGAGCATACTGCGACGCTCTCGGCGCCGCTCGCAGCAACCGAGGGCATCCCGCCGCTGTACGCCATCACCCGTCATATCCTCAGCGAGGCGCTTGCGGGCTGAGCGGCGGCCGCTGCGGCGCGACTCTCACTGAGGACGGTCTGCGCGAGTGTCGGTGAGAAGGAATCCCAGAAGACCGTCGTAATCTTCGAAACTGGGGAGTGTCGGATATTCGTCGGTGATGGACTTCGGCGGGCGAAACAGCGCGCCAAAATCGGCTGCCTGGATCATGGTGAGATCGTTGTAGCTGTCACCCACTGCGGTGACATCGAAGCCTATGGAGTGAAGAGCAAGAACCGCCCGCCGTTTCCCGTCGGCCTGCCGCAAGCGGTAATGGCTGACATACCCCTCTTCGTCGGCGAAAAGCTCATTGCAGAAGATGGTCGGTCGGCCGAGTTGTTTCATGAGCGGGGAGGCGAATTGCTCGAAGGTATCCGACAGAATAATGACTTGCGTGTTTTCGCGTAGCGTGTCGAGAAACTCCCTGGCCCCTTCGAGCGGCGCGAGCCCGCCGATCGTCTCCTGAATATCGGTCAGGGTGATACCCTCACTGCGAAGAGTGCGGATACGATGTTCCATGAGCTCGTCGTAATCCGACACGTCACGGGTGGTGAGTCGCAGCTCGGCAACCTCGAAGCGTTCCGCTACCGCGATCCACACCTCCGGTACGAGCACTCCCTCAAGGTCAAGACAAACGATCTGCACGAGAGTCCCCCCATACGGTGATAAGTTCGGTACATGTGTACCACGGATTCGACGGCCAGGCCAATATGTGGAGGAATCAGTTGTGCTTGTGACCGGTCGCGGTTTCCGCCTGCTCGTTGGGGAACGGCTCGCTCGAGAGTACGGGGCCGGTGGCCAATCCCTCGGCGTTCATCATGGTCGCTACCCGCTGCAGCGAGGAAAGAATGAGCAGCTGTTCCCACTTCTCGAGACGCTCGAAGTTGCTGATGAACTCTTCCTGCAGGAACGTCGGGTTCGCCTCCAGGATTTCCCGGGCCTTGTCCGTTATTTCCAGGGACACCTTGCGCTTGTCGGTCGAGCTGCGGATACGTTTGGCGAGATTCCTCGATTCGAGACGGTCGACGATACTCGTTACGGTTGCCTGGCTCAGGCTCACCCGTTTCGCGAGGTGCCCAACCGAAATGTCCGGCTCCGACGCGATCTCGCGAATCAGCAGAAGCTGCGGTCCGGTAAGGCCGAAATTCTTCGAAAGCTGTTTTGAGTGCAGATCTATGGCGCGAATGATTTTTCGCAGGGTCGAGAGCACTTCCTGGCTCAGGCCGTCACCGTTCATGGTATTTCCCCAATCTCCTTCCATCTCCGTAGTTCCTATACTAAAGTATTGTATGCTATCGAAAAGATCAATTCGCTTTACCATGTTTTTCGAAATTCAAGTATGGTGATGCTGAAACAGCGGGATTCATCCCGTTTTGCAAGCTGGATGGCACGGTTTTCTTCATTCTCGAGCCGCAACCACCGTTCCGCAGGCTGGAGCGAGGCACGCCGTTTCCTCGGTACGGAAATATTTAATACTATTGAATTGCTTGACACAGCCACGGTAACCTCGTTAAATTAACTTAGCTATAGATTGAATCGACCCTGTGGGTAAACCACGAAGTCAAAATTTTCAGGTGGTAGGCAAGAATGGCAGATACAGAGCAAACGGAAGAACCGAAAGTTAAGATCCACATCGAGGACGTGTCGAAGGTTTTCGGTCGGCACCCCGAGCGTGCGATCGACATGATCCGCCAGGGCAAGAGCAAGGACGAGATTCTGAGTGAATCGAAGCTTGCCGTCGGTGTGGCCGACGCGTCCTTCGATATCTACGAGGGTGAGACCGTCGTTGTTATGGGTTTGTCGGGAAGCGGAAAGTCGACACTTTTGCGGTGCGTCAACCGCCTGATCGAGCCGACGGCGGGAAAGGTGCTCGTGGACAATATCGACGTAACCTCACTGACCCGCGACGAGCTGCGGGAGCTACGCCGAACGAAGTTCGGTATGGTATTCCAGAGCTTCGCTCTCTTCCCTCACATGACCGTGTATGAAAACGTAGAGTTCGGACTCGACGTGCAGAACGTCGATCCGGCGGAGCGGCGGGAAAAGTCGGAGGCGGCCCTTCAGCAGGTCGGACTCGGCGGCTGGGGCGACTATTTGCCGAAGAATCTTTCGGGCGGAATGAAGCAGCGTGTGGGTCTTGCCCGGGCGCTCGCCGTCGATCCCGATATTCTGCTCATGGACGAGGCGTTCAGCGCACTCGACCCGCTGATTCGTACTGACATGCAGGACGAGTTGCTTGCACTCGAGCATCGTGTGAAAAAGACCATCATGTTTATCACTCATGACCTCGACGAGGCGCTCAAGATGGGCGATCGCATCGTGCTCATGAAAGACGGTGGGGTGGTCCAGATTGGCACAGCCGAGGAGATTCTCTCGACGCCCGCGACAGAGTATGTCGCCCGATTCGTCGAGAACGTTGATATCACGAAGGTGCTCACCGCGCAGGACGTCATGAAGCGTCCGTCGCCCGTTGCATTTGTAAAGGACGGTCCCAGGCTTGCGCTGCGCAAGATGCAAGAGGCCGGTCTCTCGGGCATTTTCGTCGTGAAGGCGGATCACGGGCTCGTGGGCCATGTTACCGCCGAGCGTGCCGCCGAGGCGGCGAAGCACGGCGATAAGTGGATCGAGCATATCACCAAGGCCGACGAGGTTTCGAGCGTGCCCCTGGATTATCCGGTGCGGCAGGTGTTCAACCTGGTCTCGGGCAACCCCGTGGCCGTTGTGGATGAGGACAACATCCTCAAAGGTGTAATTGTACGGGGATCCGTGCTCGCCGCGCTCTCGGAGGGCGGAGAGCACGACGTTTCAGAAGGAGTAGAAGCGAATGTATGAGTTCAGTCTCCCCAGAATCCCATTGGGCGCCGGTATAGAGGCCGCCCTTGATTGGCTTACGACGGTATTATCGCCGCTTACGCGGGCGTTTTCCGAGATCGTCGAGCTGGGAATCGAAGGAATCGTCGACGGTCTCGGCCTGATCCCGCCGGTCCTTCTGGTTGTGCTCATCGCCCTGCTGTCGTGGAAACTGGCGACCCGGGGCGTGGCCATTTTCGCACTCATCGGACTGCTGTTCGTGTGGAATATCAACCTGTGGTCCGCGACCCTGTCCACGATCGCGCTGGTGCTCATCTCTACGATAATCGCCGTCGCGCTCGGTGTCCCCCTGGGGATCCTCGCAGGGCTGAGTGAGAAGTTTCACGCCGTCGTGAAGCCCATCCTCGACTTCATGCAGACCATGCCGGCGTTCGTGTACCTCATCCCGGCTATTCCGTTCTTCGGACTCGGCCCGGTAGCTGCGGCCTTTGCCACGGTCATTTTCTCCATACCGCCGGCAATACGCCTGACGGCGCTGGGGATACGACAAATAGATGCCGAGATGATCGAGGCCTCGGAGGCGTTCGGTACGACGACCATGCAGAAGCTCGTCAAGGTACAGCTGCCGCTCGCCCTTCCGACCATCATGGCGGGTGTCAACCAGACCATCATGCTTGCGCTGTCGATGGTCGTTATCGCGGCAATGATCGGTGCGGGCGGACTCGGTGGCGAGGTCTGGCGCGCAATTCAGCGCCTGCGGCCCGGACAGGGTTTTGAGGCGGGTCTTGCGGTCGTCATTATCGCCATGTTGCTCGATCGAATAACTCAGCACATCACCCAGAAGCAGAGAAGCGGATGATAGTCCCCTGCTGCTGGTGATAGAAAACAGTTCATCATTTTTTGGAAACCTAGAGGAGGTTTTTTATGAAACATTCAATGAAGCGTGTACTTACGGCTCTTGCCGTACTGGTAATCGCGTCTGCCGTCGTTCTGGTCGGCTGCCAGCCGAGCGGGCAGGAAGCGGCAGAAGGTGACGAGATGCAGGTCGAAAAGGAACCTGTGAGCCTTGCCTACGTCGAGTGGGCTCGTGCGGTGGCAATCACTCATGTCGCCGGGGAGATCCTCGAGCGTCAGGGTTTCGACGTAACGCTGAACAGCGTGGCAAACGCTGCCATGTGGCAGTCGGTTGCAAGCCAGGATTCCGACGCGCTGCTCGCGGCGTGGCTTCCCGCAACCCACCAGATGTTCTACGGCCCTGATGGCGAGTTCTCTCACCAGGTCGTGAACCTCGGCCCGAACTACTACGGCGCCCAGCTCGGCCTCGTTGTTCCCGCCTACGTGGAAGAGGAGAGCATCCCTGAGCTTGTGGAGAACGCCGACAAGTACGACAACGAGATCATCGGCATCGACCCCGGCGCCGGCATGATGCAGTCGGCCGAGACGGCTATCGACAACAACGTGTCCGGCCTTGGGGCGATGACTCTCGTCGAAGGAAGTGGTCCGACCATGACCGCCGCACTCGGACAGGCTATCGAGAACGAAGAGCCGATCGTCGTAACCGGCTGGGCTCCGCACTGGAAGTTCGGACGTTGGGACCTGAAAATCCTCGACGATCCCGAGGGCATATTCGGTACCACCGAAACCATCAACACCATCGTGCGTGAGGGCCTCGCCGAGGACAACATCGCCGCGTACGTGTTCTTCGAACAGTTCGACTGGACTCAGTTGGATCTCGGTCCCGTGCTCGTAGACAACCAGGAAGGCATGGATCCGGCCGAGAGCGCAGCAAAGTTCGTCGACAACAACATCGACAAGATCAACGATCTCATGCCGGACCGTCCGTACTTCACGGAGATGTAAGCGCACCGCGCCTGCATTTCAAAGCAGGAAACATAAGCCCGACCGCCCGGTCACTCCAGAAGTGATCGGGCCGGCCGGGCTTTTTTTTGGTTCGGATGGTCGTGTCCGCCACCGCGGCGACTACGCGGGTGCGAGAACCTGCAACAACTGTCCCGGCGTGTCGATGGTGACCGTCGAAGTCGAAGACGACCCCGGTCGACTCAGACGGACCGGCTCTCGTGCAGCAGGCCGATCAATGCGCGGGCGTTGTGCACGGCCTGGGCGTTGGCGTGATTGTTGAATGTCACGATGAGCTCCGAGACCCGATCGGCGATCGCTCGGATGGGGGCGACCCATTCCTCGAGCTCCGCCGCCGAGTAGAGATAATCGTAGCGGCTGCGGTTGTCGCCTTCCCACCACATGGAGGCGTTGCGTCCGTGGAAACGGAGGTAGGCACGATCCGCAGTAACGACGGACGCCGGCGCGGGAAGTCCCCGAAGCCGCGGCATGTCGGTCATCACCAGCGCCAGATTTCGGGTGCGCATTTCCTCGTAGACGGCCTGACGCTGCCATTCGGCGTTGCGGTACTCGAGAAAGAGTCGCGCGCCGGCGGCCCCGGCGCCGCCGGAAGCGCCGGCGGCGGAGAGGGCTTCACAGAGCTCCGCGAGGTATCGGCGGTTCGCCCTGGTATAGTGGAAGCTGTATGGAAACTGCAGGAGAAGGCCGGCAAGTCGACCGGGCTCCCGCAGAACGCGCGTCGCCTCCGCGAAGCGTTTCGCATCCTCGCGCCAGTTTGCCGCCCGGTCGTGGGTAAGGCTCCGATGGGCTTTGACCACGAAGCGGAAGCCTGCCGGAGTTTTCTCCACCAGCCGCGAAAGCATCTGCGGCTCGGGCATCCGGTAATAGCTAAAATTGAGCTCGGTCAGCGAGAAGTCGCGTGCATAGTGGGTGAGGAACTCCGAGGAGGGGGCGGCTTCCGGATAGTACGGACCGACCCAGTCGGTGTAGGAGTATCCGGCTGTGCCGATGACCACGCGTCCCATTTCGTGTTAGAACTCCGTGAGTTTTCCTGCGGATGAACCGAAATCCTCAGCAGGACGGTTGAAATTCAAGGCAAATCTTCGTATTTTAGGCGTCCAACGCGTCCCGCGACAAGCCGTAGGACCGGTGTGGCCTGCCATTTTTTACGGTGCGCGGCCACCTTCGTTTGGTTAAATCTGACTACAGTCATAATCAGAACGCGTTAAGAAGGAACCGAGTATGGACGAACGTATTAAGCACATGAGGAACATCGGGATCAGCGCTCATATTGATTCCGGCAAGACAACGCTGACCGAGCGCATCCTGTTCTACTCTGAAAAGATCCACGCCATCCACGAGGTGCGTGGCAAGGACGGTGTCGGTGCCACCATGGACTCCATGGAGCTCGAACGCGAGCGCGGTATCACCATTGCCTCGGCCGCCACCAACGTCGAGTGGAACGGCTATCCCATCAATATCATCGACACGCCGGGACACGTCGACTTCACCATAGAGGTGGAGCGTGCGCTGCGCGTCCTCGACGGCGCGATCCTCGTGCTCGACTCCGTCGGCGGCGTGCAGTCGCAGACCCTCACCGTGGATCGTCAGCTGCGTCGCTATCACGTGCCCTTCCTCGCGTTCGTCAACAAGTGTGACCGAACCGGTGCGGACCCCTACAAGGTGCGCGACCAGATCGAGGAGAAGCTCGGTCACAACGCCGTGCTCATGCAGCTCCCCATCGGGCTCGAGGACAAACTCGTCGGAGTGGTCGATCTCATCTCCATGGAGGCAAACTACTTCGAAGGTACGTTCGGTGAGGAGGTGCGCAAGGATGAGATTCCGGCCGAGCTCAAGGAAGAGGCGGAGAAGCGCCACGAGATGCTGCTTGATGCGGCCAGTATGTTCTCCGATGAGCTCGCCGAGGCCTATCTCGAAGGTGAGCCCAGCATCGACCAGATCATCGACGCGGTGCGCGCCGGCACGGTTCAACGCGAGCTGCTTCCCGTGTACGTCGGCTCCGCCTACAAGAACAAGGGTGTACAGAACCTGCTCGATGCCATCGTGAACTTCCTGCCGAACCCGACGCAGGTGACCAACACGGCGCTCGACCTCGACCGGGAGGAAGCCGAGGTCACCCTCGAGACGGATGCCGAGAAGCCCCCCGTTGCCCTTGCCTTCAAGCTCGAAGAGAGCCAGTACGGGCAGCTCTCCTACCTGCGTGTGTACCAGGGGGCACTGAAGAAGGGTATGGAGCTCATCAACACCCGTGACAAGAAGAAGATCCGAATCGGGCGGCTCATCCGGATGCACGCCAGCACGATGAGCGACATAACCGAGGCGCCTCCCGGTGACATCGTCGCGATGTTCGGCATCGATTGTGCCTCCGGCGACACCTTCTGCGCACCGGGCACTAACTACTCGATGACATCGATGTACGTGCCGAATCCGGTTATTTCGCTCTCGCTGTCGGCAAAGGATAAGTCCTCCGAGGAGAACATGAGCAAGGCGCTCAATCGCTTCTCGAAGGAGGATCCGACCTTCCGCACCTACGTGGACGACGAGTCGAACCAGACCATCATCCAGGGTATGGGAGAGCTCCACCTCGACGTCTACGTGGAGCGCATGCGCCGCGAGTACAAGGCGGACGTCGAGACCGGGATCCCGCAGGTCGCCTTCCGCGAGGCGATCTCCCAGAAGGTCGAGTTCGACTATACCCATAAGAAGCAGACCGGTGGTGCCGGACAGTTCGGCCGGGTGGCGGGCTACATCGAGCCCATTGAGGAAAACTACGAGTTCGTCAACGCCATCAAGGGTGGTGTTATACCGCAGGAGTACGTGCCGGCGGTCGATCACGGCTTCAAGATTGCCATGGAAGAGGGCGAGCTCATCGGGTTTCCCGTGATCGGAGTGCGCGTGGTCATAAACGACGGGGCGACTCACCCGGTCGACTCTTCGGAGATGGCATTCCAGGCGGCCGGCGTCGGCGCATTCCGGCAGACCTACCGCAAGGCAAAGCCGCACATACTCGAGCCCATCATGAAGGTTACCGTGGAGGGGCCGACCGAGTATCAGGGCGCCATGTTCGGCAGCCTCAACCAGCGTCGAGGTATCATTCTTGCCTCTTCGGAGAACGGGGCGATGTCGATGGTCGAGGCCGAGGTGCCGCTGTCGGAGATGTTCGGCTACTCTACAGTCATCCGTTCGCTCACGCAGGGAAAGGCCGAGTTCACCATGGAGTTCCTCAAATATGGTAAGGTACCCCAGAGCGTGACCGAGGAGCTGATCCAGGAGTATCAGCGCAAGAAGAGCTCGCAGAAGAAGTAAGGAGCAGAATAATCATGGTGAAAGCAGAGCTGGTTAAGCGAAGCCCCATCCGGATTCTCGAACGTTCGATTCACGGCAGCCTCCCCGCCGGCAGCCTCGGCGCCATTGCGTCGCGCAAGGGCGTGGGGAAGACGGCCTGCCTGGTCCATCTTGCAACGGATCAGCTGTTTCAGGGTAAGCACGTGATTCACGTGTCATTTGCCGCACGAACCGATCACATCATCAGCTGGTACGAGGACATCTTCAAAGAGATCGCGCGCAAGCGAAACCTCGAGAACGCAATGTCGGTGCACGACGATCTCATAAAGAATCGCGTCGTGATGAACTTTTCCCAGGAGGGTGTGTCCCCCGAACAGGTGTTCCGTTCGGTTCGGGCAATGATCAGCGACGGACACTTTGCCGCCGATATCATCATCTTCGACGGCTATGACTTCCAGGCGGGTAGCGTGGAGGATTTCGAGAAGTTCAAAACCTTCGCCGCCGAGCTCGGACTTGCCGTCTGGTTCAGCGTCACGCTTCCGGACACGGCCACCGATGAACAGGGCGTTCCCTCAATCCTCGGTGCCTATCTGCCGCAGATCGATGTCGTGATAACACTCACGCCCACCGAGCGCTTCGTGAAGCTCGATCTCATCAAGGACTACGAGCACTATCCGGAGGAAGACCTGCATCTCAAGCTTGACCCCAAAACCCTGCTGATTGCCGAAGAGGGCGAGTAGGGGAGGGGGATGCCGGGCGACGTCAGCGCCCGACGACGCCGGCCGCCGTCAGCGCGAGCGCTGCACCCCAACGCGGGGACACAGCCCGGATAGGGGACAGCGACTGCACCACGGCGATACCGGCGTGCAGACCCGCTGCCCGAACCGCACCAGAAGTCCGTTAATCTCTATCCAGTACTCATGCGGCAGGCTCTCCTCGAGAGCCTGCTCCGTCTGCTCGGGAGTGGTTGTCTCGACGAGTCCGAGCCGGTTGGGGATGCGGTGCACATGAGTGTCCACACAGATGGCCGGGATCCCGAAGCCAAGTCCGAGGACGAGGTTCGCCGTCTTGCGTCCGACGCCCGGCAGGGCCAGAAGCTCCTCACGGGTGCGGGGCACACTGCCTCCGAAGCGGTCCGCGATGGTGCGAGCGATTTCGTGGATGCTGCGTGCCTTGGTGTTATAGAATCCGGCGGGATAGATGAGCCGGGCGATCTCTTCGGCCGACACCGCGACGAGATCCCGGGGGGCGGCCGCGCGGGAAAACAGCCGGGCGCTTGCCTCGGTCGTGACCTCGTCTTTCGTTCTCAGCGAGATGACCGTCGAAATGAGTATTCGGAAAGGATCCTGATAGTCGGCGGCGACGGTCGACACCGATGGCTCGCTGCTGCCTTCGAGATGCTCCCGCAGGAGGCGGACGATCTCGTGCCAGCGCTCATGCCGGCCGGCGCTCATGCGTCTTCGACGTCTTCCTCAACAGGATGCTCGCCTTCGCCGGCCGCATCGGCCTCGCTCTCGTCCTCCGGTGCGGGAGGCTTGGGCGGATGCTCGGTCTCCAGCTTGCCGAATACGATCTGCTCGACTTCCGACTTGGGCTTATCGAGGGAGAAGGATACCTCGTCCACGAGCAGCCTGAGCGCGCTGTCGAAGAGCTTTCGCTCGAGGATGGGGAGCTCCTTGACCTTGCTGCGATGATAGAGAGTGCGGACGACCGTCGCGATGTCGGTCACGCTCCCCTTCTTCAGCAGATCGAGGTTCATCTGATAGCGCATTTTCCAGTCGGCCGTGACCGGCTCGTACTCTTCAGAAATGAGCTTGAGTGCCTTGTTGGCCTCTTTCTGCGGAACGATGGCACGAATGCCGAGCTCCTCCGCCTTGTCCACCGGTACCATCACCGTCATGTCGGTGACTTCGAGGTAGATCACGTAGTAGAGAAGCTTGCTGCCCTGAAAGTCCCGCTCCTCGACGGAGTCGATGCGTCCGACACCCTGAAGCGGGTACACTACGTGCTGCTTCTCCTGAAACGTTGTGTTCTGGGGCGATTTCGTGCTCTTTTTCATTTTTGCTAATATATTCCAGGAGCTCGCCTTCAGTCAAACCATGACGTCAGGCCCACCGGGAGGCGTTCGTTTCCGCCGCTCTTCGCCGTGCCGGGAAGGGGGCGACGGCCTGCAAATTCGAGATACTTGTAGGGGTGGATGTCGAGCGCGTTCGGGAACCATCCCTCGACCCGGTTCAGATCGATCAGGTTGATGCCAGGCGCGTGGCTGACCGGCAGCACCACCGCGGAGTCGAGCAGCATCTGCTCGGCATCGGCGAGGGTCTGATAGCGCCGGTTGCCCGTCTGGCCCATCGAGTCACGGATGAGCCCATCGAACTCAGTACTCGCGAAACCCGAGTCGTTGAGGTTGCTTTCCGTTGTCCACATCTGCAGGAAGGTGAGAGGATCGGCGAAATCACCGATCCAGCTGATCTGCCCTACCGTGTAATCGTCTTCCGAGAGGGAGTCGAAGTAGGCGGCGTAGGGGATGGTCTCGAGCTCGACATCCACGGTGAGATGCTCCCGCCAGGCCTCGAGGAGTAGGGTGGTGACCGGATCGCTGTCCGCACCGAGCGGCATCCGGATAACGAGGGGTCCGAGTCCTTCCCCGCCGGGGAAACCCGCCTCGTCGAGGATCTCGAGGCCCTCGTTCACGCGCTGCTCGGTGATGCCGGTGACGTCGTCGGGATAGTAGGGTATGGACGGCACGAGCGTCTCGGCGGGGATGAAGTGCAGATCCGGACTCCGCATCTCCTCCCAGGGCAGCAGCAGCGCGAGAGCGCGGCGGACCTCGTCCTCTGCGAGGCCGGGCCGGTCGGTGTTCATGAAGAAGTACGTCGTGGCGAACTGGGGATTCACCTGGATGGTGTCCTCGTACTTCACCTGATCGAGCAGCATGCCGCCGGCGACCCAGTCGATCTCCTCGTCGTTGAAGCGCTGCGTGAGATCGGCCGACTCATCACTGAAGACAAAGCGGAGGCGGGGGATCTCGATTCGCCCCCGGTCCCAGTAGCGCTCGTTCTTCGTGAACACCATTTCCTCGTTGCTTCGGCTTTCCACTTTGTAGGGCCCGTTTCCGATGATCGCCGGAAGCTTGTCGGGATCACCGCTTTCGAGCATGTCGGGGTGCAGCGCCACGAAACTGTGGTGGCAGAGAACATCGAGGAAGTGGCCGGCTGGATGGGCGAGCTCGACCCGCAGCACACCGGGGCCTTCCACATGGATTCCAACGGATTGGGGATCGGGCTCACGGCCCGTGCGGAACTCCTCCGCGCCCTCGATGACGTCGAAGAGAAAGGAGTAGGCCGATTCGTTCGCCGGGCGCAGCAGCTCGAGCCAGGTGTCGCGAAAGTGCTCAGCGGTCACCCGGTCGCCATTCGTGTAGCGCGCGTTTCCACGGAGATAGAAGCGATAGGTAAGGCCGTCGGGGCTCACCTCCCATCGTTCGGCGACGCCCGGCACGGGGTCGAGGGTCAACGGATGGTAGCTCACCAGACCCTCGAAAAGGGCCGTATAGAGCTGCGCTTCGGTGGACGTGAAGCTCTTCTGCGGATTGAACTGTATCTCCGTCGACAGATAGCTCGTTACGAACTCTACGTCGTTTTCCGGTTCATCGTTTTCATCGTTCTGGGCCTCTTGTGCGCCCACGGCAAGCGTGAGGCCGGCGAGAAGCAGCGCCATGATGGTTCGTTGCATGCACTCTCCGCTTCCAATATATCAGCATCCGGTCCCGGATGAAAACGCGCAGGTACTACATCGTGTCAACCAATGTGCCGACAATCGGATTGTGATACGTACACGCAGCATTTTAGTGCTCTTTTTGCTTCTCCTGCCGCTGTTTGCCACGCCCGCGCAGCAGCTCTCCGAGGTCGACTTCTCCGACGCCCACATCGGAGTGGCCGGCCCGAGATCCTTCTACGTGCGGGGGCTGGAGGCCGACGGTGAGCGCTTCTCGGTGCTTGTTACGCCTTCGGATAGCGGTGCATGGGAGGTCGAACGTGTCGTGGATGAGGCGGAGAATCTGGTTCCCCGCCGGACGATTCTGGACCTCGCCACCGTGCGACGTGTGGACGAGCGCACACTGGAGATCGACGGGGTGGTCGTTGGCGAGCGGGTTTACAGTGGCCGCCTGCAGATTGGGCCCGATCTGACGGTGCGGCCCCTCGACGGGGTTGCCGCGGGCGATCCGGAAGCGGTCAATGAGCAGCGAGCCGAGGGGCTCGCCGCCGCCGGCATCGGTTTCGGGCCCGAAATCGACCGCCTCGAGCGGGAGAACGGCCGCCTGCAGAACGAGAACGCCCGGCTGGAAACTGTCGTCTTCGAGCTTCGGGCGGAGAACGAGTATCTGCGCGGAGAGGTCGCCCGCCTGCTGACACGTGTGGAGGAGCTCGAGGCTGTCGCACCCGGAGGGTCGGCCGAGCTCGCCGAAGAGGCGAACCGTATCACTACCCGTATCGAGGAGCTCTCGGCGCAGCTGGCGGAGGTGGAGGAGCGGCTTTCGGGGCGCATCGACTCGGTCGCCGAGGCCGGGGCCGACGACGGCGATCGGGATGCCGCAGCCGGGCGCGGACCGGAGGACCTGCGGCAGCGCGTAGTCGAGCTCGAGCTGCGGAACGCCGAGTTGCAGGCCGAGAAGCTCGCCCTGCAGGACCGTATCCTCGATCGGGTTGCCGACGGCGGATTCGTGGAGATGATGGCTCCGCGGCTTCGCACGACGCTCCTCGACGACCTCTCCAGCGCCCGGGTGCAGCTCGGCGATTGGCGCCTCTCCGGGCGCAATGCGGTGCAGACCGATCCCGAGCAGTACTTCGCGAAGCTCATGCTGCCGGCGCCCCAGCGGACGCGACCCACCCTCTACAGTTTCTCCGCGCGCGCTCTCGACGAGGGCTGGGTCGGGCTCGGGCTCCACATCTTTGTCGAGGAGACCGGCAAGACCGGCTACGGGCTCGGACGATCGCTGCTTGTATGGTTTACCCGCGATCCGGACGTCTACCGGAACCGACTTACCTACCTCCAGGTGTATCGCTCCGACGACGACGTGAACATGGCGCGCGTCGCCGATGCGCTCATCGAGGAGCCGATCTCCGGCGAGCTCGACATCGAGGTACTCTTCGAGCCGGAGAACAACTACATCACCATCGCCGTGAACGGGCGTGACAAGCTGCGTTACCGCACCTGGTTCGGCATCGACGAGGGTACCGGCGTCGCACTGCGGACGCTCGGCCGCGCCGAGTTCCGCAACCTCAGCGTTCGAACCACCGAGTGATTCGCCGCAGACCCTCCTCGAGGGCGGCGGGTTCCTTGAGAAAGGAAATCACGAGCGCCGTCTCCTCCTCCAGGTCGTAGAGGTACCCCGGATGCGTGTAAACCTTCGTTTCCTCGAGGATGCGAAGGGCGAGCTCCTCGTCGTCCCAGTCGGCATGCGACGGCCCGGTCCCGGACCCGGCGGCTGAGGCGTTTTCCACCCGGAGTATGCAGTGAATGCCGCCGTCCGGGCGCAGGGGCTCCACATAGGGCGAGCCGGCGACCGTGGAGAGGCAGAGATCCCGCCGTCGCTCGATCTCGGCTATCATATCCCGCTGAAACCCACCGCCTTCGGCAAACAGCGTCGGCAGCACCGCCTGCGACACGCTCGAGGCGTTGAGGTACATGTCGTTCGCGATTTCGAGCACCGAGAGGAGCTCCTCTCGCAGATCCTCGGGGCCGGTGACCAGCAGCCAGCTCAGCTTCAGGTCGGGGCAGGCGAACATCTTCGAGACACCGTTGAGGGTGATGCACACGACGTCGTCCGCGAGGCCCGCCGGCGTGACGTGGGCGGCCGCGCCGCCGCCCGGGCGTCGAAACCGGAACTCGCTGAATACTTCGTCGAAGAGCACGGGCAGATTCCGCTCCCGTGCAACCGAGACGATCGCCTCAACGCTCTTCGGCTCGAGGCAGGTCCCGGTCGGATTGTTCGGCGAGATCGCGACGATGAGTCCCGAATCCGCGGAGATCTCCTCTCGCAGGCGCTCGGGATCCGGCTGGGCGCGGCGGTCGAGGTCCAGCGCGTAGTGCTCGACATCGAGATGATTGAACTCCGCGATGAACTCGAAGAGGGGATACACCGGGCGCGGGAGGGAGACGGTCTGTCCGCGCTCGAGCATGCGGTTGAAGACCAGGTTGTAGCCCTCCGAGGCCGAGGCAGTGATGATGATCTGGGCCGGGTCCACATCGACGCCCCGTTTGCGGTAGTAGGCGGCGACCGCCTCGCGCGCGGCGGGCAGGCCGCGCGGGTCCGGGGTGTAGGGACGCTGCTGCGGGTAGGCGGCGAGGGCACGGGAGAGGGATTCGGCGGGGTAAAGCAGGCCGTTGCGTTGGAAGTTCGTGTCGACGAGGTCTATGAACTCCGGATCATCCTCGAGCTCCTCGCGTGCGCGCTCGAGAGCCGTCGTTTCATAGACTCGCTCTTCAGGGTGGTTTTGGTCGCTCATGGGCGACGTGAGTCTATCACGTGGCGCCTTGACCGCAACAGCCGGATTGGCTACGCTTGTTTTGTGAAACGCTTAGTAACGGCATCGATTCTGATTCTCATAGCGCTGTCGGCCTGGGGCGACATCTACGAGTGGGAGACGGATCTCGAGGCTGCCGCCGAGCAGGCGGCTGAAGAGGATAAGTACGTATTCCTTTACTTCGCTGGCTCGGACTGGTGCGGGTGGTGCCAACGGCTGAAGCAGGAAATACTCGACACCCGCCCCTTCAAAGAGTTCAGCGAAACACATCTCGTGCCGGTGCTCATAGACTTCCCGAGGCAGATCGAACAGTCGGCCGAGCAGGAAGCCTACAACCGTCAACTTGCCGAGCGCTTCGGTGTGCAGGGTTTCCCGACTGTGTATCTGCTTACGCCGGACGGGGACATCGTTCTGAGAAGTGGTTACCTCGAGGGCGGGCCCGCGAATTACGTGCAACATCTGCGAAGCGCAATGCAGTAGGCAGGAAGGCGTGCAGGGCCGGACCGGGCGGGACGACACATATGAATATCGCTGACAGTCACGAAGAAAAGTTCGACGAGATCTACGAAAAGACCTTTGATCAGCTCGAGTACCGCTGGAATCACGATGAGGCCTTCTCGGTCAAAGACCTCGAGCGGCAACTCGAGACCTTCTACGTCGACGAGGGCAACGACTGGGCCGGCCGCGGCCTCCCCGGCCAGGTGGTAAAGTCCGCGACCATCGCCGCAACCGAAGCGTTCCTCGAGCGCCTTCGCTCCTCCGGCGGTGCAGATGAGCGCTGAGAAGCGCTACCCGCCCGGCTACGGTCCGGTTTCGCCGCAGGCAGACTACCGCCCCTGGGACATCGACGCGGTCTTCGGGCCCCTCTATGCCGCGGTGCAGGAGCACACCAAGGTCGATGAGGCGCGCTGCTATCTGCTCTGGCAAGCTGCGTTACAGTGCGGTTCCGTTCCCGGCGACTTCCTGGAGGTCGGGGTGTGGCGTGGCGGAACGGGGGCGCTCCTCTGCGATGCGGCCGCACGCCTCGAAGAAGAGCGTCATGTCTATCTTGCCGACACCTTCCGGGGCGTGGTGAAAGCCGGGCCCAGGGACGACTACTACAAGGGCGGCGAGCACGCCGATACCACTCGCGAGACCGTCGAGGAGCTCCTCGGGGAGCTGGACACGGGCAACTACACCGTCCTCGAAGGTGTTTTCCCGGAGGAAACGGGCGATTCGGTGCCGGACGGCGCGATTGCGCTCTGCCACGTCGATGTCGATGTATATCAGTCCGCGCGGGACGTGACCGAGTGGGTCTGGCCGAGAATGCCCGTGGGCGGCGTCATCGTCTACGACGATTACGGTTTCTACGGTTGCGAAGGCGTTACGGCCCTCGGAAACGAGGAGATCGAGCGGCAGGATCGACTTTTTTTACATAATTTGAGTGGACAGGCCTTTCTCATCAAGCTCCAGCCTTGATGCACTTGCCGCAAGCCGCTATCTTTATCAAACTTTAACCTACCCGGGTCGAGGAACACGGAATGAGTATGAATCGCTTCACACTTCTCGCCCTCGTAACCATACTGCTCGGCTGCAGCACCGGAGATCCCTACATGCCCTCGCAGCAGCCGCGTGCCGGCGTAGGTGCGGACTATGACTTCGACTTCGGTTGGACCGAGCGGGAAGACGACCTCGAGCCGGAGTCGGGCACATATCCCAACGTGGCGAACGTGCTCGAAGGCGAGAACCCGATTCTCGCGCTCTACCGCGAAGACGTCACCCACCGCGCAGTGGAGGATTTTTTCAGGCAGGTAACCGGCACCGACGAAATCTCCCTTCCAATCCTCTATCATGCCGACCGCAACGATCTGTCGGTATCCCTCGTGTTCGCCCTTGCCTGGGTTGAGAGCCGGTACTATCCCTACGCGCGGAACGCCAACTCCAACTCCATCGATCGCGGTCTGTTTCAGCTGAATGACAAGAGCTTCGTCCGGCTCTCTACGGACGACTTCTTTCACCCCGAAATCAGTGCCCGCCACGGCACGGACTATCTTCGGTTTGCCCTCGATTACGGTGGCGACGAGCGTACCGCCGTGGCCATCTACAACGCAGGGCTTACCCGCGTACTGCAGAACCGCACGCCTCAGAGCACGCTCAACCACGTCGAGCGCGTGATGGCGTACAAGGCATCACTCGAACGGCAGTTCGAGCGCTACATTCTCCAGAGATTCCCAACCTCATTTTAAGGACAGGGCCCCACACATGGTAGTCGTACTGAACCGGTCTATCAGGACCGACGATAAGGAGCGAATCCGCGAATTCCTGCAGACACGCGGTTTCAAAGTGCGCGAGATCGTCGGCGAGGAAGAAACGATCTTCGGCGCCGTCGGCCATGCCTCCATCGACCTTCGCGAGGTAGAAGTTCTTCCCGGCGTCGAGCGCGTCATCCCCATCACTAAGCCCTACAAGCTCGCCTCGCGCGAGATGAAGCGAGCGGATACACTCGTGCGCGTGGGGCAGCTGCGCGTCGGCGGCGGGCGTATCGCCGTGATCGCCGGTCCCTGCTCGGTCGAGAGCCGGGAGCAGGTGATGGAGACCGCCGGCGCCGTCCGGGAATCGGGAGCGGTGATGCTGCGCGGGGGCGCGTTCAAGCCGCGGACCTCTCCGTACGCCTTTCAGGGGCTCGGCGAAGAGGGGTTGCGGTATCTCAAGGAGGCGGGCGAGGCGACCGGTATGCCGGTTGTCTCGGAGATCATGGCCACCGATCAGGTCGAGGTGATGCGTGATTACGTCGACGTGCTGCAGATCGGCGCACGGAACATGCAGAACTTCGATCTGCTCAAGCGAGTGGGTGCTGAGAGCCGGCCGGTGATGCTCAAGCGGGGCATCGCGGCCACCATCGAGGAATGGCTCATGGCCGCCGAATACCTGCTGGCCCACGGCGCCGAGGATGTCATTCTGTGCGAGCGGGGCATCCGCACCTTCGAGCCCTACACGCGTAACAGCCTCGACATCTCATCCATCCCCGTGGTCAAGAAGCTCAGTCATCTGCCGATTATCGTCGACCCCAGCCATGCCACCGGCCTGCGCGAGCAGGTGCCGCCGGTCGCCCTCGCCGCTGTGGCCGCCGGCGCCGACGGGCTGATGGTGGAGGTGCACCCCCGACCTGAGCAGGCCCTGTCCGACGGGCCGCAGACACTCTTCCCGCAGCAGTTTGAGCGTCTCATGCGCGACATAGAGGCCATGGCCCCGGTCGTTGAGAAAGAGTTGCTGCAGCTGCCCCACACGGCGCAGCGGCCCGCCGCGGCGGTGGCCGAGAGCGGTGGGGCAGTGGCCGACACAGGCACACTGGAAGTCGCCTTCCAGGGGCAACGAGGTGCCTATAGCGAGATGGCGCTTTCGCGCTACTTCCAGCACGGCGAGGTGACGCCCAGGCCGTCGGCAACATTCCGGGACGTATTCCAGGCCGTCCTCGACGGTACCGTGCAGTACGGCATCGTGCCCATCGAGAACTCTCTTACCGGTTCCGTCCACGAGAACTACGATCTCTTTCTTCAGTTTCCGGACCTTCGGATCGTCGGCGAGACGATGATCCGCATCCGGCACAGTCTGATCGGCCACCCCGGCAGCACTATAGATGATGTCAGGCGCGTCTACTCCCATCCCCAGGCTCTCGCCCAGTGCTCCCGGTTCCTCGCGAAGTACCCGGACTGGCGGCAGATACCCTTCTACGACACCGCCGGATCGGTGGAGCACATCATGACGGACGGGCAAGCGGGCGACGCCGCTATCGCGAACGTCGATGCGGCTCACCCCTACGGGGCCCAGGTCTTGCAGGAAGACATCGAGACGAATCCCCAGAACTACACGCGATTCTTCGTGCTTGCGCGGCAGGAAAACGCCGCCGTCGAGGCACCGCAAAAGGCATCGGTGGTCTTCTCCACGCCGGACCGCCCGGGCGCCCTCTCGAAATGCATGCAGCTACTCTCCGAGCGCAGCGTGAACATGAAGAAACTCGAGAGCCGCCCGATTCCCGGCAAGCCCTGGCACTACATGTTCTATCTCGACATGGAGTTGCCGCGGGACATGGCAACTTTCGATGCCGCAGTCGAGGATCTGGATCGCGAGTCGGAGGGAATGCGGGTGCTGGGAACGTACCGGGCGAGCGCCCGGACTGTGTGACGTATCAGGCAGCCCGAACGTACCAGCGAGTCCGATCTCAGTTTTCGATGCCCAGCTTCTTCATCTGCTCGTACTCGTCCTTGCGGGCGACGTACTCGCGGCGCTTCTTTGCGGTGCGGGAGATGATCTCCTTGAGGCCGTCGATTTCCGACTGTGAGCTTCGAAGCTGGGAGCGCTGCTCCCGCGGAAACTCCGCCCGCAGCGCGGTCTCGAGGGATTGAAGACGGCGCTGCATCATTGACAGCTCCTCGAGTTGCTTATTGAGGAACTCGAAAAGCTGCTCCTCGCTTGCGTTCTGCAGCTTCCGTGCGGTCTGGCTCATCTTGTTGAGAATGCCGCCGTAGACACGGGACTTCTTCGAAAGCTGCTCCAAAAAATCGTCGGCGGATAAGAGCTCGGTCTGTGATGCCGAGGTTGCCTCGTCGAAATACTCGAGCTCGAATACATGAGACTGCCGGCCCTCGCCGCTGGATACCCGCTGAAAGAAGCGCCGGATTCGCTCTCCCAGCGGGAGCTTTCGGTTGTCGAGGACGTGGATGTTGTCGGAGAGTTTCTGTTGCGCCGACTGCAGACTGCGGCTTGCGCCGGCGAGAATCCGTATGGCCTCGAGAAGCATCGGTTTGAAGGGATCCTTCTTCGGTCCCTGCTGCTTCTGCTCCTCCTGCGGGCGCAGACGATTCAGTACTTCCTCACGCCGTTGCTCACCGTCGGGGGCGAAGTCCTCCTCGAGGGCCTCCCGCGCAAGGTCGGGCAAGAAGGGCTCACCCTGATGGCTGTGGGCAAAGGCCCGCTTCATCTTCTTTACCGTTTCATCGCCGGCGCTCAGGGCTCGATCCCCGTCCGTGTCGACCTGCGGATAGACGTCACGGCGCAACGTGAGCTTGAACCGCGCCTTATGATAGTCCGCAAGAACCTTCAGTCCTTTCATGATCGCTTTCGACTGCCGCGACATCTGCTCGACGGAGTCTTTCACCAGGCTGGTGGAGAGCGGATCGGCGTCGCCCCGAAGCTTGCTTACATGATCGGCAAGCGTTCGCGTGGTCGGGCTCTTAGAGGAGTCCGCAAGGTTGTCCCACTTGATGTAGCCGGTCAGTTTGACGAGGTTCCGAATCTGGCGCAGATCGAGGGACTCGAGGCGGAACTGAACGTAATTGTTGAGAAAGTCGAGCATGCTGTCGAATTGTGACAGGCGCATGCTCATGGCCTGGTCCCGCTCCGATTCGAGAAAAGGTTCGTCCGGCGGCGGCTCGATCTCCGAAATACGCTGGTCGTCCTTGTAGGGATCCTCCTCCACGAGCCCCTTGCGCTGCAGGACCGTGAACAGACCCTGGAACGTGCTGTGGAAGAGGCGAAAACCCTCTTTGAGTTGCGGAATATCCTTTTCCTCGAGACGTTCGGCGCGTTTCTCCAGCGCCTGCTCGAGCTCCTCCGGAAAGCCGGTTGCGGGCTTCATTGCGAGAGTATTATTGTACAAAAGCTACAATCGTTCAATCGAGCGGAGGCTAAATGGGGTAGCGCGCGCCTTTACACCTGCAAAACTCATCATCCCCACGCTGGTCTCCGCCGACGCGTCCGTGGAGCCGGTGGTAGAGGCGCTCGAAGATGCCTTCGGCGCCCTCGACCATCGCAGTGATGAAATCCCCTTCAACTTCACCGACTACTACACCGCCGAAATGGGCGCCGGCATCCGTCGGGTCTTCTTCGCGGTGGGCGAGCTCTACGATCCCTCGGAGCTCGCCGGGGTCAAGCAAACCACTGATGAGCTCAGATCGGAAGAGCGTCGTGTAGGGAAAGAGTGTAGATCTCGGTGGT
>CAZVXU010000006.1:0-1884 GCA_964631585.1 uncultured Spirochaetaceae bacterium
CGGAAACTCTCGGGGACGGAGGAGAGATATTCCCCAACGGTTTCCGGCTTTGGCAGGCTCACCGTATCGAGGCCGAAGAGAGACCAGAACCACTGGTCTATCTCGACGGTATCGAAGGCGCTCGCGTACTCCTCGAGGTAGTTGATGCCGTCACCGGCGGAGTAGACGAGCCCTTCCCAGCTCGGGAACTTCCAGCTGCAGGTACCCAACTGCACGGCGTTGCTCATACGCTCGAGAAGGTAACATGGTGCCGGGGCTCGCGACCACGGCGGACCCGGCGCCGGGGATCGGGGGTGCAGTGGAGGAGGCGCCGGAGATTCCGGTCTCTTTGCGGTTTGACACCCCGGTAGGCGCTTGCTATAACGGTATCTCCATGAAAGTCGTCATCGTCGGTGCGGGCGCCGTCGGATTCCAGCTTGCTCGGCAGCTCATCGCGGAACAGCGCGACGTCGTTCTGATCGAAAAGGACACCGCGCACGCGAACTATGCCTCGCAGCGCCTCGATTGCATGGTGCTGACCGGCGTCGGGAACAACGTGGAGATGCTCAAGCAGGCCGGCACCGACAAGGCGGATTTTCTGGTGGCGGTCACCGACTCCGACGAGGTCAACATGATCTGCTGCGCCCTCGCGGCCACCGAGTTCGACCTGCCGCAGACGATAGCGAGGGTGCGAAACATCGACTACGCTGCGACAGGCACCGCGGGACGGAGCTTCCTCGGCATCGATCAGATCGTCAACCCGGAAATCGAGGCGGCGGAGGCGATTCTCCGCAGCATCGAGCGCGGCGCCACCAGCGACGTGATGCTTTTCGAACGGGCGGGCGTCCAGATGCGCCACATAAACGTCGACCGGACCTCCTACTTCAAGGACAGGACCCTCCAGGAGATCAACCAGCATTTCCAGTTCTCCTTCCTTGTCGCGGTGATTGTGCGCCAGAACGACTACATCATTCCGTCGGGAGACACCTCCATCCAGGAGGGCGATCTGCTCTATATCGTCGCGACCGAGGGCAACTTCGAGGGGCTGTTTGACTATCTCGGCAAGCGGAAGCAGGAGCTCAAGCGCATCGTCATGCTCGGCGGTGGTAAGATCGGCAGCCTCATCCTCGACCATTTTTTCGCGCCCCCCAGGGGACAGACCGGGCGTGGCCAACGGATGATGCGTCGTATTGTCGGTGGATTCGGCGGGGGGAAGCCCAGCGTGAAGGTGGTCGAGCGGGACTACGAAAAGTCAAAGCAGATCTCTGAGCGCTTCCCCGATGCCCTTGTCATAAATGCCGACATTACCGACGAAGGCATATTCGAGGAAGAGCACTTCCAGAACTCCGATCTCATCATCTCGGCGACCGATAACCAGGAGCTCAACATCGTCAGCGCGGTCTACGGCAAGAACCTCGGGATTCGCCGCGCGGTGGTGCTGGTGAACAAGCTGAACTACGCGAAGATCGCCGCCAATGTCGGAATCGACGTTACGGTCAGTATCAAGAACGCTGTTGTCAACTCCGTTCTCAAGATCATCCGCCGCGGGAAGGTGCGAAGCCTCCACAGCATTTCCGACGGTCGCGTGGAGATCCTCGAGCTCACCGTCGACCACGGAAGCCCGGGGGACGGACATCGCATAGAAGACGTGAAGCTTCCATCGGCCTCCCTGATCGTGTCGGTCGCGCGGGGCGAGGAACACGTGATCCCCCACGGGGGGTATGTGCTGCAAGCCGACGATAATATCATTATTATTACCAAGAAAGAGTTCGTCGATCGCGTGCAGGGGCTGTTCTCCGCGCGATCCTGAATTGTTCCAACCTGCACAAACCGGAGAGGTAAGGATGAAACGACGCCTACTTGCGATCCTGCTCATGTCTTCAATAACGCTGGGCACGGCTATTG
>CAZVXU010000006.1:1984-18452 GCA_964631585.1 uncultured Spirochaetaceae bacterium
CGACGCCTACTTGCGATCCTGCTCATGTCTTCAATAACGCTGGGCACGGCTATTGCACAAGCGGACGTCTTCGGAATCGGCGTCTTGCTGGGAGAACCCACCGGGCTCTCCGCAAAAGTCCGGCTGGGGCCGACGTCCGCTATCGACGCTGCGGCCGCGTGGTCGTTCGTGGACGAGGGCTCGTTCTACTTCCACGCCGACTACCTCATGCACTTCAACGACGTGTTCACCGTCGACCCCGGAGAGTTGCCGCTTTACGTCGGCGTAGGGGGGATGATGTCGCTTCGCCAGGATCCGCTTCTCGGGATCCGGATTCCGGTGGGCCTGGCCTATGAGTTTGGGACTGCCCCGCTCGACGTATTCTTCGAGATTGCGCCGGGGATGGGCATATTCCCGGAGACCAGCCTGGAGTTCGGTGGGGGTATCGGCATGCGCTACTACTTCGGCACCTCGTCGGCTGCCGGTTAGGGGGCTGAATGGCGACTGCAGCCGGCGTCGAGGCAGAGGTATTTGATGAGCTCGTCCGTGCGAGCTCGCGGCTTTCACGGGAGTTCGGATTCAAGGATCTGGTGTCGGTGCTCGTCGAACAGGCGGTGGACATATCCGGCTCCGAGCTCGCGTGTCTCTATCTTTACGAGGATCCCGGGGAGCCGGGTGGCAAGCTCAAGCTCTACTACCAGCGCGGCCGCTATCAGGCGGCCCGGTCGATCGGCGCCGAGGCGGAGTTCGTCGAGTTCCTGGAGGACAGCGATGAGTCCCTGGTCGTGCTCGACCGTGAGCAGCCGTTTTTCGGCGACATCTTTCTCAACGCGCAGATGCTCAGCGGTATCGCCCTGCCTCTGAGCACGCCCAAGGCTCGCATCGGTGTGCTGGTTCTCAACTCGAAGCTCCCCGGTTTCTACGGAAAGGATCGGTTCTATTTTCTGGACTCCTTCACGAAGCTCGCCAGCGGTATGCTCGACAACCGGCGCCTCTTCGACGAGCTGAAAGAGCAGCTGCGCCAGATCGAGTCCCTCGAGCGCTACCAGGAGAACGTGTTCTCCTCGATGACGAACCTCCTCGTAACTGTAGGCCGCGATGGGCACATCGAGTACTTCAACGAGACCGCCGCCGAGCGCCTCAAGCTGACCGAAGATGATATCGGCACACCGTTCGCCCGCCTGTTCAAGAAGGCTCTCCACAAACGGGTATTCGATCGCATCGAGCAGTGCGAGAAGACTGGAGAGCTCATCGTGGGCATCGAGGGCATCTACAAGAAAGACGGCGATGAGATGGACTATTCCCTCAACATTTCGCCGCTGCGGGGCAAGCGGGGGCGCCACGAGGGCATCACCCTTCTCTTTGCCGACCAGACGAAGGAGCGGGAGCTCAAGAAGAAGATGAACGTGGCGGTGGAGGAGCGGCGCTACGTGAAGGACATGTTTGCCCGCTACCTCTCCAACGAGGTCGTTGAGAATCTCATGGAAAACCCCGAGCTCATAAAGCCCGGCGGGGACAAAAAGATTGCGACGATTCTCTTTGCCGACATCCGTGGCTACACCACGTTTTCAGAGGACAAGAGGCCGGAGTACATCATCGAGGTTCTAAACGAGTACTTTAGTCAGGCCGTCGAAATCATCGTGAAACACCGCGGATACATCGATAAGTTCATCGGCGATGCGATCATGGCGGCCTGGGGCGTGCCGATGATGTCTCAGGAGCAGGACGCCGAGCTTGCCGTATCCTCCGCCCTCGAAATGCAGAAGCTCATCTCCTCGAAGGACAGAACCTTCTTTCGCGGGGACGCGTCGAAGCTGCGCGTCGGCATCGGCATGCACACCGGAGAGCTTGTTGCGGGCAACCTGGGAAGCTCCCGGCGCATGGACTACTCCGTTATCGGTGATACGGTCAACGTGGCAGCGCGGCTCGAGGGCGTGGCGGGTCCCGGTGAAGTCATTATCACCAGGGCCACGAGAGATTTGCTCGGTTCGGATTTCCGTCTCGAGGAGCGCAAGCCGGTGAGCGTCAAGGGCAAGAACGAGCCCATCGAGATTTTCAGCGTCAAGGGACGAAAGAAAGGGGCATGAGGATGCAAGAGATCTTGAGCTTTATAAATGGTTTACCCACATGGGCTTATTTCGTTGCGGCAGCAGTCGTCGTCGCAGTCGTCGGGGTGGTCGTCGTGACCGTCAGGCTCCGGCAAGATTTCGTGCGCCGGCTTCGGCTCGCTGCCGAAGATCCGGAGCAGACCGAGCTGCTGGTACGGCAGAAATACTCCGGCGGGCAACTGCTTCGCCGATCCCGGCTCATCGAGTCGGTGGCCCGCAAGTACAGCATGAACGTTATACCCGCAACGGGGATCGACGAGCTGTGGCAGGAGCGACTGCTTCGAAAGCGCAGGAGCTCCGATTTCCGGCGCGTTCTCGATTACTCCTGGGAAACGGGACTCTTCGCCTGTTTTCTGGCCGCCCTCGAGCGCCCCCGGCTCCGCCCGCGTCTTTTCGCCAGGCTCGACGACACCGGCGACCTGCTTGTTCTGCGCAGCATCGCCCTCTCCGGCAGGGGAGAGGAGTTCAGCGGCCACGCCGCCTTCGAGATGTTCTCTCACCGCATTGAGGAGGTACGAGAGATGACCGGCGACCCCGACTGGCCGGTGCGGTACTTCGCCGTGAAGATCCTCCTCTACGACCACGACCCCCGATCCGAGCGTGCGGTGTGGGAGTGCGTGAATGATGCCGCCTCCCTGGTACGCAAAGTCATCGCCGAAGAGTTTCAGCCATCCGAGCGGGAAGGTCTCTACGAACACCTGTACTCCCGCCTGCTCGAGGACCCCTCCTACGAGGTCCGCCGGGCTGCGCGGCGGCGCGTCGATGCGGAATTTCCCGAGCGCTACGAGATTGATCCTTCGAAGCTCGCCCCGCAGCAGATGGTACACGTCCTCGAGCAGCTCCATGACGACTCCAAGGAAGACGAAAACGTCGCCACGACCTACCTCGCACACAAGAACCGCGAGTTTCGCCTGCCCGCGGCGCGCTTCCTGGAGCGACGCGGGGCGCTCTCGCAGATGCTCGCCGCAGCGGATCTCGGCGACCGCCAATCCTTCGATCGGACCGCCCGCCTGCTGGAAAACGCTCTCGACGTCAATGTTACGGGCTTTCTCGAGGAGGTCCGCAAACCCGAGTCGCCGGCGGTGTTGTTGCTGGCCGCGCGGCTTCTTGCGCGAAAAGGCCCGGTTTCGCTGATCGTACCGGTGGCTGAGGCCGGGTTCGCCCACCTCGACGATCTGCCCGAGATTCGTAACGAGCTCCTCGAGGCGCTTCTCTCGATGATAGAGATGCGCGGCGATGATGCCTCACTCGCGCTCATGCGGAGTCAGCTCGCGCGCCGGCGCCACGACACCGCCGACGCCGAACGCATTCTCTCTCACGTGCCGAAGCGAGCACACCTCGTCTTCTCCGACACGTTTCTCGACTGTCTTACCGATCCCGAGTTCGAAGTGGAGCCCCGGCTCGTCGAGACCATGGCGCGAATGCCGTATCCCGCCGTGATGCCCGATCTGATGGACATCATCAAGGCGGGACGCGAGGTCTACCCTCATCGGGTACGGATCAGGGCGCTCAAGGCGATCGGCGCGTACGGCGATACCGCGGCTCTGCAGTTCGTGCTGGAGAATCTGGCGGTCCTCCCGCACGACGAGGCGCGGGAGTTCACCCGCACCCTGGCGGATTATGCGGGTGCTGAGTTCGATAGACGGGTGGAGGCGCTGCTCGAGACGCCGGATGCCGGCGTTCGGGCGGCGCTCATCTCGGCGCTTCCGGCTACCGAGAAAGAGGATTTTCTCAGGCAGATCCGGGAGGCGGTGGGCGATGCGGATCCCGATGTGCGCATATCGGCCGTCTGGGCCCTTGCCGACTTCGACGATAAGCGATCTCTCGGACGGGCGAGCGACATGTTGCGGGACCCCGTAGAGCGTGTTCGCCGCGAGGCCGCCGATGCCCTCGGAGCCCATGGCGGTGAGCAGATCATCAAACAGCTCAAAGGCATAGTTGCCGACGAGAACGAAGTGCAGACGGTGAAGGCCGCCGCCATTCGGGGACTCGGGGCTTCCACGTTGAAGGCCTCGGTAGACATTCTCGTGGATATCCTCGAGCTCGGAGGTGAGCTGCGGAACGATGCCGTGAGGGCTCTCGCTTCCAAACGCAGCCGTCGCGACATAGAGGCGATCGTGAATCACATGAAGGATGCCGAGCCGGCCCTCCGCGATCGGCTGACCGACGTGTTTCGCGTCATGGCGACCGATGGTGAAGAGGCGATGGTGGATCTGCTCCAGCAGGATATCCCGTCGCTTCGGCCCTTCGTCACCGACATGCTCGAGAAGGTCGGCTACGTGGAGAGCCTCGTGCGGCGTCTTTCCCACAGAAGTCCTGAAGTACGGCGGAATACCGCCGAAATCCTGTCCTTTATCGGGACGCCCTCGGCGTTCCGCGGCATAGTTCTCGCCGCGCGTGACCCCGACCAGGACGTCCGCGTCAAGGTCACCCGCGCCCTCGAGACGTTGAACACCGACTCCGGCTCCGACATCCTCGAAGAGCTGCAGAACGACCCGGATAAGCGGGTGCGCAAATACACCACCTGGGCGCTGCAGCGAACGAAGGCCAAGTCGAGCTGAGGCGGCGGCTGGCGGTGCCGACGCTGGTGGCGCTGCGGGCCCCGGGTGGCGGCGCCGACGCTGGTGGCACCGCCTACCCTCGGTGACACTGCTGTCGCCGGTCGTCCGCGCCCCCTCAGTCCTCCTCCGCCTCGAGGGCGGCGAGCATCAGAATCATCTCATCACCGTACCGCGAGAGCTCATCCTGGGCAGCGAGCAGGCTGCGGAGCTCTGCCGGCAACCGTTTTCGTGCCCGCGCCTCCGCCCATTCGCTCACGCGCACCGCATCGAAAAAGGAGCGTCCGGGGAACACCTCTATGATCTGCGGTTCCACCCCGCTTTCGAGGAGCTCCTGCATCACGTCGATCGAGGTCTTGAGGCCGCCGAGCCGGTCCACGAGACCGCGCTCGAGAGCATCTTCGCCGCTCCACACCCGCCCGCGGGCAACGCGCTCGACATCCTCGGTGCTCATGCCGCGCTGCTCGCCCACGTAGGAGACGAAACGCTCGTACTGGGTGTCGACGCTGTTTTGCACGAGCGAGCGCTCGTCGGGAGTCAGGGTGCGGTAGAGGGCGCCGAGGTCGGCGGTGTCGGTGGTCTTCACCGTGTCCCAGTTTACCCCGTACTCCTCCGAGAGCCCCTCGATATTGGGCAGCAGCACAACCACGCCGATCGAGCCGGTGACGGTCACCGGATGCGCCACGATGCGGTCCGCCGGCGCGGAGATGTAGTACCCGCCGGACGCGGCGCTGTCGGCCATCGAGATGACTACCGGCTTTGCATCCTCACCGGAAGTCGTGAGCTCGATTTCCCGCGCGATTACCGCCGAGCCGAGAGCCGAGCCCCCGCCGCTGGAAACACGTACGATGATGCCGTCGATGCCGCCGCTCTCCCTCGCTTCCCGGATAGCCTCGGCCATGGTCTCAGAGCCGATCACCCGGCCTGGTTGTCCCTCGCCACGGATAATGTTGCCCGTGGCGTAGATGACGGCCACGCGCGGGGCGGGACGGCGGCTCCACTCGTAGCGGATCTGGTCGCGGGCGGAGACCTCCGCGATACGCGCCCCGCGTTGCAGCTCCTCGAGGCGCGATTCGAGCTCGTCGGCATAGATGAGCTCATCCACGAGCCCTGCCTCGAGCGCCCGCTCGGCCACCAGATAGGGGCCGTCGGCGACGAGGGCTTCGGCCGAGCCGGCGAGCCTGTCGCCACGCCCACCCTCGATCATGCGCAGCAGAACGCCGTACTGGTCCTCGAGGAGGGCCTCGATGGCCTCTCGCTCCTCCGCGGGCATGCCGGTCTCAGAGAAGATGTTTCCGAAGGTTTTGTATTCGGCGCTTCGGATATGCGCGACGCCCACGCCGAAATCGTCGAGGAGCGCCCTCAGATACGGCCGCGTTCTGGAAAGACCCGACAGCAGGATCGAGCCCTGCGGGTTGAGATAGATCCGGTCTGCGACGGCGGCCGCGAGGGCGTAGTTGAGTGTGTTGGTCTGCTCGATATAAAAGACGACCTGCTTGCCGGAAGCCTTGAAATCCTCGAGCGCCTCCGTGATCTCGAGAAAGTTGGCATAGGATGCCTGCAGATTGTGATTCTTGAAGAGGATGCCGGCCACCGCGTCGTTCCGCGACAGGCGCCGTATGTCGTTCACGACCTCAGCGACCGTGTCGCTCGGATCGATCGATTCGAAGCGACTGAAGAGCATCGATGTCGGCTGCTCCACGATCATCGGGCCCGGCGCGTACTCCGCGAAGGTGCGGGCCCGGATCGGGGCGAAGGACCGGAAGTCTCTGGTTGAAACATGCGCAAAGGCAACGGCCCCCGGGCCGCCGTCGTCGAAGTTGAAGCTTCCGCCGTTTCCGGTACGAACCCGACCGTAGCTCACGCTTGCCTGTAGCTGCAGGCGGTCGGAGTCAAAGTCCCAGGCGGCCCCGAGGTCGAGCCCATCTTCAGGGCTGATCTCGACGCCCAGGATGGGCGCGAGAAAGTCGTCGTTGCGGTAGCGAACGTCCGTGGAGATGGTGAGTACCTGAGCCAACTCCCGGTTCACGAAGAGCGGGCGCACGGCCCCGCCGATGCGATAGGCGGGATCTCCGACCTCGGGGAAAGTGCCGGTTGCGCCGAGGGAGAGGACGTTGAGGGGGCGAAAGAGGAGGCCGGCCCTGGTCGTCGGATCCTCGAAGGAGAGATCCGGCACCGAGACGCTCGTCCCGGCGTAGAGGTCGCCGAAGAGCGGGACCGACAGGGTGCCGGTGTGGCGGTTCGCGTCGGCGGTCGTCTCGAAGGCGTAGCTCAACAGACTCGTATTGAGAAAGAGCGAGAAATCCGGCGCGTCCCCGTCCTCGATGCCGCCGAAGGCACTTTCGTCATAGCCGATCAGCGCCCCGATGCCGCCGGCGTTTCCGAAGGCCGGCGCGGCGGGGTTTATCACCGGCGAGGCGAATCCGTCCGCCGTGGCCACACTCGAGAGCTCGAGGGTTCGCTGTTGCGCGGCCGCCGGTGCTGTCGCGAGAGCGGCGATGAGCAGGGCCGTCAGAACGAGCGCTCGCTGCGCCCGCGCGCGGCCTGCTATGCTACCCGTCGCCCGCACAGCGTGTCCCGATGATGGGTCATATTTCCGATTCATGTGAAGATTCTCCTTGACAGGGGCTGCAATTTCACGCCCGAGGCCCTTGCAAAAGCCTACTATCGCAGCGGCGATGCCGCAACTATTCGCCGCGTTCGATTCTCGGCAACTGTGGAATCAGATCGAAATGGGCATCCCGACTGTAGAGTGGGACATCATGTTGAACGACAAGCGCCGCGATCCACAGATCGTTGGTGGGAATCGGGGTGCCGGAGTCTCTGAGTTGTCGATAGAGAGCCGCGTAGTGCCGCGTGGTCTCCATAGCAGGCATCAGAAGCTGCACTCGCGGACGGTGAATGAACCTTTCGAACACGCGCTGGTTCTCGGCCCCACGCGAGCCGACCGCGAAGCCGGCGCGCAGTTCCGCGACGACAACGAGCGGCACGTAGATCTTCGGAGCCAAACGAAAAACCGCGACTGCGTCCGGCTTTCCGTCGACGAAATCCCGATACCGATTCGTATCAATAACGATTTCTACCGCCATGCATCCTCGTCCACCAAATCCTGCTCAGCTACCGCGCGATCGAATTCCTCGTCGGGTTTCCACGTGCCGATCAAGTCGTCGAGGTCGTCGTAGGTCGGCTCCTCGGGGCCCACGCCGAGCCCTCGTCGGAGCGCGTCCACGACCGCCTCGTTCAGGCTCTGATGATTCCGACGGGCGCGTTCCCGAATCTCCCGGTCGATCGAGGACGGTATATTCCGGATCGTGTATTGCATCTGTGAACCCTCCGAAATGCATGCAACTGCTGTATGCATTGTATGCATTATGCGAAGGTTCGGCAAGGTCTCCGGACTGTCGTTCCCCCTCACAACTCCCCCTGCTCGAGAAAGCTGTAGTAGCCCTCCTGGGAGAAGATTACGTGGTCGAGCATCGCGATCCCGAGGGTGTTGCCGGCCTTCTGGAGGCGGGCGGTGACATCCCGGTCCTCGGGACTCGGCTCTACGTTGCCGCTGGGGTGATTGTGGGCCACGACCACCGCCGCGGCGCGATCTACGAGCGCCTCGGCGAAGACTTCACGAGGATGGACCAGCGCACGATTGACAAGCCCCACCGAGACCACGCGCGTCGCGGCAACCTCGTGGGCACCGTTCAGCGACAGCGAGAGGAAGTGCTCCTGCTTGCGATCGGCGTAGTGGCGTACGAGCGGCAGAACGTCGGCCGGAAACCGAATCCTGTGAACGCCGGGGCAGAGCATGCGTCTGGCAAACTCCACCGCAGCGGCAATCAGACTGCTTTTGGCCTCTCCAAGCCCCGAGATGAGTCTGAGATCCCGAAGGTCGGGCGGTCCGGTCGAGCCGTCGAGGACGGCGAGAACCTCGGCGGCAAGGCGCCCCACCGGCTTCCCGTGGGTCCCGGTTCCGAGCAGTACCGTGAGGAGCTCACGGTCGGAGAGATGTGCCGGCCCATAGCTCATGAGTTTCTCCCGCGGCTGCAGGGAGCGCTCCATCTGTTTTAGAGCCCGTTCCCGGGCGGTCATTGCGTCCACATAGACGGTTACCGCCTAACACCACCTGTTGCTTGAGATTCGGGCCGCATTTTCTTGTTTTTCGATCCGGCGTGGCCGTACCATTGATATAGGCTAAACGATTCGAACGCAAGCCTGCTGGCAAACGGACAATGCTCATGCTATTATGTGTGCTGGAAGGGTTTGCCACAACGGATTGGGGGGTACCTGCATGAACGTAAAGAAGACACTTGTGTTGCTCGGCGCTGCGCTGCTCATCGGAGCGCCGCTGTTCGGCGCCGGACAACAGGAAGGAGCCACGGAGCTCGAAATGCCGCCACAGCCGCGGCAGTATATCTCTCCGGCTGACGGCGACGGCGTGAACGATGAGCTCGAGCTCCCGTTCTCCACGATTGTAGTGCAATCCGAAGACGCCGTCATCGTGGAGTACGAGCTCGCGGTTTTTGACGCGGACGGAAACGTCGTCTGGAGGGAAAGTCAGGTGGAGGAGGGCCGTGTAGGCTTCTTCGGCAGACTCTTCGGCGCCGATAAGCCGCAGGTGGAAGTTCCCGACACGCTCACCTGGGACGGTACGTATCAGAGCTCCGACCTCGGAGAGGACGGAGAGCCGGTCGAGGACGGAGACTACAACTATCAGCTCTTCGTGCGTGACGACCAGGAGCGGATCTCGCGCACACCTCCGTTCAACGTTACCGTGGATAACGAGGCTCCCGAGATCACCGAGCTCGGGCCACCCGAGTATCGCGTATTTGCTCCCACCGAGGACAGTGACCGAAAGACGGTCAGTTTTCTCCAGGACGGGAGTCGAGAAGTCGAATGGGTCGGCACCATAGCCGACGCCGACGGGAACCCGGTCTGGCGGCATACCTGGGAGAACCCGATGCCGCAGAATCGCGGACGGGACGTCAGCCCGCCGTCCCCGGTTACGTGGGACGGGACCTATCGTCTGGAAGATGATGACCGCACCGGCTCGCGGGTGCCGGAAGGAAGCTACACCTACACCCTCGCGAGCACCGACCGCGCGGGTAACAGCGCCGAAGAGACCGCGGACTGGGAAATCGCGGTCAGTCTGCAGTCCGGGGGAGTGCGGCTGGGCGTTGCAGCCGAGAACGCCGCATTCTCTCCGAACGGCGACGGTCGCAAGGATGTGCTTCCGTTCACGATTACGGTCCGCGAACCCGAAGGGGCCGCATCGTGGGAGCTCGAGGTCCGCGACCCGCGTCTGCGCAATCCGGTCGTCCGCCGGGTAACCGGCGAGGCGCCCATCCCGCGACGCGGCACCTTTGACGGCAGCGATGAGGAAGGAGAACCGCTGCGTGACGGGACGTACGAGGCCCGGCTCTATGTGCGCTATGAGAACGGCATCGTGGTGAGCTCGGAGACGAGTGAGTTCGTCATCGACACCCAGCCGCCTCGTGGAAGTCTCGTCGTAGACACACTCCCGCAGTCCACTCCGCGGGACGTGCTGCTTGCATTCGGCGGTACGAACAAGCAGGAGCTTTCGCTCAACGCGGAAATCGATCCGGAGGCCGACTGGACCGCAGTCATCGGCACGCCGGGAGGCGAGCTCGAAGTCGACCTCGCAGCACAGGGCATCATGGGGCCGGAGATCGAGACCACGTGGGACGGCACGGACCTCGAGGGCAATGAGGTGCCCGACGGCGAGTACAGCCTGCAGCTCCGCGCGATGGATCGGGCGGGGAACGTCGGTACGACCCGTGAGCTCAGCGTCGTAAAGGACACCAGTCCCAAGCCCATCGATCTCATAATCGACGGGGACGTGGTCTTCCCGACGCGTGACGGAGCAGATACGGACGTGACGATCCGGCCGCAGTACGAGGTGGAAGAGTACATTGACGACTTCCTCCTCGAGATACGGAATGCAGATGGCGAGCTCGTGCGCAGCGTCTATCGCAACGAGCCCCTCGACGAGTTTACCTGGAGCGGCAGAAATAACGCCGGCGGCACCGTTGCCGAGGGCGAGTACACGGTCGACTTCCAGATTATCTACTACAACGGTGATCAACCACGGATAACCGGGGTCGGCCCGATCTACGTCGAAGCCCCGACCGGGGACATGCGTAATCTGGAGATGTCCGTGGCGCCGCTGCCGTTCTCACCGGACGACGACGGGGTAAACGACACGCTGCGCATACAGCTGCGCGTGCCGGGTGCACTATCCGTACAGCAGTGGTCGGTGCACATTGCCGATCCTATGACAAACGGCTTCAAGAACTGGAGCGGAGACGGCAACCCGCCGCGAACCCTGACCTGGAACGGTCTCTCCGATGACGGCGAGCTCGTGCAGTCGGCGGTGGATTACGTGGCAACCTTCCGCGTGGTAGACGCCCGTGGCAACGAGTTCGAGGTGGAGCGGATCATACCGACCGACATCCTCGTCATGCGTGAGGGCGACAGACTGCGCATACGGATCCCCAGCATACATTTCGCCGCATTCACGGCGGATCTCTTTGATGTCGAGATCGATCAGCAGGACGAGAACTTCCGCATCCTGCGGCGGCTCGCGACGGTGCTCGACCGATATCCCGACTACGAGATCCTCATTGAGGGTCACGCGAACCACATCCTGTTCGAGAACGAGCGGTCGAAACGAATGGAGCAACAGGAGACCCTGATCCCGCTCTCGCGCAACCGCGCGCAGGAGGTAAAGCAGGGGCTCATCATCCTCGGCATCGAGCGTGATCGCATGGATGTAGAGGGCGTCGGCGGCGCACGACCGATTGTGCCGTTCGCCGACAAGGCGAACGTCTGGAAGAACCGACGCGTCGAGTTCCTGCTCGCGCGCTGAGTCCCGACGTCAGTGGAATAGATGGAGCCGCCCGGTGATTCGCCGGGCGGTTCTTTTGGACAGAGGTGGTGCGGGGCGGTCGTCGGTGCGCGCGCCGGACGCCGATACTGTTGACCGGGGCGGAACGCCTCTGCTATATTTCGGGCTCGAAATACCCGAAGATCATAATCCCCCGTTTAGGAGAAAGATATGTCGAAGTCCAATCGCGGACGCAACCTGAAAGATGAACAAAAGAACGGTGCCCGCGGCACCTGCCCCATTACCGGAAAGACCGGCGTGAAGCTCGTCTACGAGCATGAGATCGACGGTAAAAAGGTGATGATTTCCAAGACGGCCAAGGCGACGCTCGAGAATGCAAAGCGCCTCGAGGCGAAGAAACAGGCCCAGAAAGCCCAGAAGCAGGAAGACACGAAGGAAGAGGCAGCCCCCGCGGCGGCCGAGTAACTCCCCCCTCAGTCACACTCCTCGGGGTTCTTGGCCTGCTGCGGTACGCGGTCCATGGCGAGGATGTCTTCGAGCCCCTCGAGCTCTCCGATGTCCTTGTCGATGCAGCCGTCTCGCTCCTTGTTGAGGTAGCCGGGGTCCTGGAAGGAGTAGGTGAACTTCGTGTGAACGTCGTAGGTCCCCTTCATCAGGGCGTAGGTGTCCTCGGTCATCACCAGCTCCTCGTCGGTGGGAACGACGAAGATCTTCGTCGGTGACTCGTCGGTGGAGATGATCGTCTCCGCATTCTTGGTGCGGGAGATGGAGTTTCGGTGCTTGTCGAGGTGAATGCCCATGAACTCGAGCCCTTCCACCGCCTTCTCGCGAATGAGCGGCCCTCGCTCGCCGACGCCGGCCGTAAACACGATCGCGTCGACGCGCTGTAGCGAGGCCATGTAGGAACCGATGTACTTCCGCAACCGGTAGGCCTCGATCTCTATGGCGAGTTCGGCGAGTTCATCGCCCTTTTGCGCCGCCTTCTGAATATCGCGACGATCCACGTACTGCTCGGTTATCCCCAGAACGCCGCTCTTCTTGTTGAGCGCGCGCTCGATTTCCTCCGGCTGCATGCCGCCGACGTTCATCATGTGAAATGGGATGGCCGGATCGATGTCGCCCGAGCGGGTGCCCATCACCAGTCCTTCGAGGGGGGTGAGCCCCATCGAGGTATCCACCGAGACACCGTTCTCCACCGCGTTTATGCTCGCGCCGTTTCCGACGTGGGCGATGATGAGGTTAGTCTCGAAGGGATCCTTGCCGAGGAGCACTGCGGCGCGCTTTGCCGTATAGAGAAACGAGGTGCCGTGAAAGCCGTAGCGGCGCACCCCGTGCGTGCGGTACCAGTCGTAGGGTAGCGCATAGAGGAAGCTTCGCTTGGGCATAGTCTGATGCCAGGCGGTGTCCATGACCGCGCAGTGCGGAATGTCCGGCAGCACGGCCTGTGCGGCTTCGATGCCGGTGATGTTCGCGGGGTTGTGCAGAGGGGCAAGCGGCTGGATCTCACGGAACGCATCGAGCACCTTCTTGTCCACTATGACGGACTTCGCAAACTTTTCCCCGCCGTGAACGACCCGATGGCCCACCGCCTTGATTTCAGTGATGTCGGAGAGCGCCCCGTAGTCCGAATCCACCAGCGTCTCCATGATCAGCTGAATCGCTTCTTTGTGATCGGGGCAGGAGTGTTCCTTGGTGAGCTCATCCTTCCCCACGACCTTGTGGGTGATGGCCGACCCTTCCTGGGTGACCCGTTCGACGACACCGCCGGCGATCGACTCCTTTCGTTCCCAGTCGTAGAGTTGGTATTTGACCGATGAGCTTCCGCAATTGAGCGTGAGAATGACCATTACAGCCTCCGGGTTTCCGTCATTAGACCTGGTGTGGGTTCGTTGCGCGCATTTTCCCACAGACCCGCCGAAGTTTCAACATCGAGGATGGCCGGTGGTGCGCCCCCGGTGTTTGCGCCACAGGTGACAATTTTCTGTTGCGCTCTTCGTCGATCAGGTTTACACTGATCGTTAGTAACGCGTAAGAGCCTCGGGCTCTCAAAAAAAGGGGGTGGTAGACTCACAACTTTTGAGTCTTTCTGCCCACGCGACATACCAAAGAGGAGGAACGAAATGAGAAAGTTCACACGGCCGGCGCTGACCGCGCTGGTAGTACTGCTTCTCGGCATGACCCTTGTGCTTGCCGGTTGTGGTGGCGGACAGACCGCCGAAGAGGAGCAGGCAGAAGAGGAAGCGGCCGAGGCCGCAGCTGCCGCTGCTGCAGATAACCCGTGGACGAACGGTGAGGATCTTTCCGGTGAGACGGTGAACATCTTCGGCGCTTTCGTGGATACGGATGCGGAGAACTTCGAGGCCAGCATGGTGCCCTTCGAAGAGCAGACCGGCATTGAAATCGAGTACGAGGGATCCGGTGACTTCGAGTCGCTGATTTCCGTCCGTACCGAGGGCGGAGATCCCCCCGATATCGCGGCCTTCCCCCAGCCCGGTCTCATGTACGACCTTATTGACCGCGGCCACATCATGGACGTCCGCGACATGGTCTCCGAGGATAAGCTGTCGAGCAACTATGATGAAAGCTGGCGCGAGATGGCCCGCTACGGCGGCATCGAGGCCGGCGTGTGGTACCGCGCCAACGTCAAGAGCCTGGTCTGGTATCCCTATCCTGAGTTCGGCGATGCGGGCTACGAGATTCCCGAGACCTGGGACGAGATGCTCGCGCTCTCCGATCAGATGGTCTCCGACGGCGAGACTCCCTGGAGCATCTCCATGGAAAGCTCCGGCGCCACCGGCTGGGTTGCCACCGACTGGATGGAAGACATCATGCTCCGCACGGCGACGCCCGAGAAGTACGACCAGTGGGTCGAGGGCGAGCTTCCCTTCAACTCCGAAGAGGTCAAGCGAGCGGCAAACATCATGGCCGAGATCTGGTTCAATGAGGACTACGTCCTCGGCGGCACCAACTCGATCCTGACCGTACCCTTCGGTGACGGTGTCTCCCCGCTCGAGCAGAACCCGCCGCGCGCATGGTTGCATCGTCAGGCAAGCTTCATCGTAGGCTTCTTTTCCGAGGATATAAATCTCGGCGAAGACATGCGCTACTTCTACCTCCCGCCCATCGATGAAGAAGAGGGCAGCCCGGTGCTGACCGCCGGCGACATCCTCAGCCCCTTGACCGACGATCCGGCAACGGCCGCCGCCATGCGGTACCTCTCCGAGGGTCTTTCTGCCAAGGCCTGGGTTGAAGCAGGGACGATGGTCTCTCCCCACAACGACGCGGACCTCGAGTGGTATCCCACCGAATGGTCCCGCGGCTATGCAGAGATCCTGCAGAACGCCGATACGGTGCGCTTCGACGCATCGGATCTCATGCCCGGACAGGTTGGAACCGGTTCCTTCTGGACCGGCATGACCAACTGGGTCAGCGGCTCGGATCTCGAGACTGTTCTTCAGAACATCGACGAATCCTGGCCCGAGGAATAAGCATTTCGGATGCCGGCACGAGCCCCTGGCCGTGCCGGCTTTCTTCCTCCCCCGGCAGCATGCGCGAGGGGAACAATATGCGGCAAGGCGGGAGCTGCTATGAGTAGTACGGCTAACAATACAGGCCTGGCGGGATTCCTGTCCTCCAGGCACGGCAAAATGATTGTCTCGCTCGCAGCCCTTCTGGCGGTGATAGCAATCCTCGTCCAGGGCTTCCTGTACATGCGAGACGCGGAGATTTCGAAGCTGACCGTCGCCATACTGGCGCTGGTCATCGGCATCGGAGGAATCTGGGGTCTTCTGGCGTCGCTCAACTTTTTCGTTGAGTCGCTTGGAGAACGTGCACGCGTAAAGTTGCGGCCGTTCATATTCGCCGGTCCGGCGGCGGCCGTACTGGGCCTCTACATCGTCTATCCGGCGTTGCGAACTCTGACCATCAGTTTCATGAACCGGACAAGCACCGAGTTCGTAGGCGTCAGAAACTATGCCTTCATCTTCACGAATCCGGAGATGGTAATCATCCTCCGCAATACGTTGATGTGGGTTGCTTTCGTTCCGGCTCTTGCGGTTGCGCTCGGGCTGCTTATCGCGGTCATGACCGACCGCTTGTCTCAGACCATGGAGAAGGTGACGAAGTCGTTGATCTTTCTCCCCCTGGCAATCTCCTTCGTCGGGGCGAGCGTCATCTGGCGCTTCGTCTACTATTACCAGCCCCCGGGCTCTACCCAGATAGGCTTACTGAATGCCGTGGTTACGGCGTTAGGGGGTGATCCGGTTGCCTGGCTTATCCTCCGGCCGTGGAACAACTTTTTTCTGTTGTTCATCATGATCTGGCTGCAGACCGGTTTCGCGATGGTGATTCTTTCCGCCTCCGTGAAGGGTGTGCCGAAAGACCTTCTGGAAGCAGCGCGCATCGACGGAGCGGGCGAAGTCAGGGCCTTCTTCAATGTCACGGTGCCCTACATAAGTGGAGCCATTCTCACGGTCTGGACCACCATTCTGTTTCTGGTTCTCAAGATTTTTGACATCGTCTATGTCATGACGAGCGGGCGCTTTGATACAGGTATAGTTGCATCACGGTTCTACCAGGAGGCGTTCATCTTCCGGAACTTCGGTCGAGGAGCCGCGCTCGCGGTGTTTCTCTTCGTCGTGGTGATCCCGTTCATGGTGCAGAATGTGCGATCGATGCAGGAAAAGAGGAGGTAGCGGCATGAGCGACAAGATTGCACAACAGAAAGAACGGGGCGATAGCCCCGAAGCGGCCGCCCTCGCTACCGGCGGCTCCGAGGGTCGTCTCGAGAATGTCCCCTCGAAGAGCCTCAAGCGAAAGAAAGAGCTTCGAAGGAAAATCGGCGGGGTGCCGATGCGGCTGTTCCTGTTCGTGGTTACCATTATCTGGACCTTGCCGACGCTCGGCCTCCTGGTGAGCTCGTTCCGCACGCGGGGGGCTATCAGCAACTCCGGGTGGTGGACCGT
>CAZVXU010000006.1:18552-45504 GCA_964631585.1 uncultured Spirochaetaceae bacterium
ATCCCGATTCTGCGGCTGTACACCCAGGCGCAGCTCAACGGGACCTTCCTCGGTATCTGGCTGGCACACACCGGCTTCGGATTACCGCTGGCGACCTACATCCTATACGGATATGTGTCCGGTATACCGAAATCCATCATCGAGTCGGCCCACGCCGACGGCGCTACGCCCTGGCTGATGTTCACGCGCCTTGTGCTGCCGCTGTCGATTCCGGCGATCGCCTCGTTTGCGATCTTCCAGTTCCTCTGGGTGTGGAACGACCTGCTGGTTGCTCTGGTCTTTCTCGGCACCTCGCCGGAGAAGTCGGTGCTGACGGCCCGGCTGGCGGAGCTTGTCGGCTCACGGGGCCAGGACTGGCACGTGCTGACCGCCGGCGCATTTCTCACCATGGTCATGCCGCTCATCGTGTTCTTCTCGCTGCAGCGCTACTTCGTGCGTGGAATGATGGCCGGCTCGGTCAAGGGTTAACGAATCGCTACGTGAAAAAGCGGGGCGCCGCGGCGCCCCGTTTGCTCGAAAACAACTGGTGAAAAGACATGAGCGAGAAAGCCGGGGAACGACGGCGGAGAAAACGTGTGTCCGCAGCCGACGTGGCAGCGGAAGCCGGCGTTTCTCGCACGACGGTATCCTTCGTCATTAACAATACGCCCGGAAAAAGCATCTCCGAGGCCACGCGGCAGCGTGTGCTTTTCGCGGCCGAGCGGCTGGGGTATATCCCCGATCAGGAAGCCCGACGCATCGCGATGGCACGCCACCATTCCATCGGGCTCTTCATTTGCCACTCGCAGTACGTGTACTCGGATGCCTTCATAAGTCGCGTCGTGGAGGGCATGGCCCAGGCGGTCAATCGCCATCGAGTGCGGCTTGTCATCCATCCGATCACTCTCTACGAGGAAAGCTATCTGGGACTCGCTCAACGTGACGAGGTCGACGGGATCGTTCTCATAAACGCCCACGACGACGACCCGGCCCTCGCCGATATCGTGGAATCCGGGTTTCCCGCTGTCACCATGGATCATCTGCCCGAACTACCGCTGGATCAGGTGTACGTCGACAACCGCGCCGCGGCGGAGGAGATGGCTCAGTACCTGATCGATCTGGGACACCGTCATATCGCCATGATCACACACGCCTCCACCGTCTTTGCAGCGTCCCGCATGCGGCTCGAGGGCTACCTCGACGCCCTTGCCGGCGCCGACATATCCAGCAGGGAAGAGTGGATAGGTTACGGCGACTTCTCCGAGCACTCCGGCTACGAGGCCATGAGCCAGATTCTCGAGGCCAAGCCTCTCCCGACGGCGGTATTTGCCGGCAACGACGTGGTGGCCTACGGTGCCATGCGTGCTGCGGGGGACGCCGGCCTCGCCATTCCTGACGACATCTCGATCGTCGGCTTCGACGATGACTACCTCTCCCGCTACCTCAATCCCCCGCTTACGACCATGGCGCTGCCCGCCTCGGGGATGGGCTCGGCGGCCGTAAGCCTGCTGTTGCGCCGTGTCATGGAAGAGGACGATGGCGAGGTCGAGTGCGACGAAGAGCCCTCACGCATCGTCCTCCCGTGTCAGATTGCCGTTCGCAGCTCCGCGGCGCGGTTGTAAAGCGTTTCTCAGCAGCTCCCGACGTTCCGAGCAGATCGAAGATGTTGCCTCCGAGCACATTGGAAAGACTTGCCACTCCCTCGTCACGCCGGGCGAGACGGACGCTGACGGTCAGCTTACCCCACTCGGCAAAGGGCCGGATTCATGAGCGTATGCCGAACCCTATCAGCGCCGGCGGGGAACGGCAACGGCTGCGGGCCGAAATTCTCCCGCCTCGCGTGAAGCATGAGCCGGAAACCGCCCGTATGAGCAGGTGTGAAGGGCTCATCATATACGACGATACTCGCGCTTTTTCTCCTGTGCGCGGCCCTCCCCACGCTCGTCACGGCGGGCGAGGTCGAATCGACGACCCGAGCGACGTCCGCCCGTCGTACCGCGAACAGGTTATCGGTAGACCTCCGCGCGGTGCAGGCCGTAGCGGTCGATGACCGGGGTACTGGTGAGGAGGGACGTACGACCTTCGGGTTCGAGGCGGGCCCGCTGGTTTTCGGTCCCGTAAACCTCAGGGGGCTGCACAGGCTCTCACGCGCGCCTCTCGGCGTTACGCCGCGTTCGGCGGTGCACGGGGAGAGGACGGATCTCCGACTGGATACCTCGATGGATCCCACCTCGAGGATGGGCGGAGAGCTGGAACTCCTGCATGAGACTGTCGGGATCTCGGTTTTCGAGGATGGTGATGGGCGGACCGGATCCCTTGCACTGCGCCTGGGCGCCGTTCCCGGGCGGGATTCGCGCCGAAGGCGACCGCCGCAGCGCCGCTCGCCCCCGTTGGTCCTCGGGCTCGAGCTCATGAGCAGTGTATCCGACGCCCGCGAGCGGCCCGCCGGCGACTCCTGGTACCCCGACGACCCTGGGTTTGCCGGCGGGCTGCTCGTTCACGGCGGGATCCGGGCCACGCTGGCGGGCTCTCCGGCAGCCGGTGCCATCTTCGGAGGCGACGGTCTCCGACTTACGAGAGTCGACGCGTTGCTTTTCGGGTCAGGGGGAACTTTCGCTCGCCGTGGCGGCGCGGCGTCCGTTCGCGCGGAGTTCTCCGGCCCGCTGGGAAGCTCGGCGTCGGGCGGAGGCTCCGTCGTCCTCGGCTTCGAACAGCCGTGGTACCGCAATCGGAGAGGAGAGAGACCGTCGGAGAGAGCCGTCGCTCGTGTCTCGCTCTCGGGCGACGGCGAGCTCATGCGCGCGCGCGTCGATGCGCGTTCGGTGGTCGAGGACCGGCCGCTCGAAGCCGACGTAGCGTTTCCGCGGGAGCTGGCCGTGTCGCCGTCTGTCCGGGTTGGCGCGGACGCGGGTCCGTACGGCGAGGCGGCGGCTGAGCGGGAATGGCTACGGAGCTCCGACGGCGAGCGCGGGCGTGACGGCGAGGTCGAGGTGGGGCTGGGGTACCGGCAGGAGCTTGTGCGGACGGGAGTCGAGATCCGGCGGCAATGGGAAGGCTCCGAGTACGAGGATGCGATGCGCGGGGAGCTCGCGCTCGGCGGAGCGGAGGCGCCGGCCGGGCTGCGTTTTGAGCACTGGCTCCGCTTAAGCTGGCCGGACGGCGTTGCCGGGAGCGGTGCAGGGGGTGGTGCCGGGGTGCCTCCGTCCGGCGGCGCCGGCGCGCGCCGGGCGGTGCCGCCGGGGCTGGAAGGTGCGGCGGGCCTCAGCGCTCGGCCGGGGCCCGTGGCGATCTCCCTGCACGTGCAGACCGAGCGATCAATCGAGCTTTCGGGGGAGGGGCGCCGGGCCCTCGAAGAGGCGCCCTTCGAGTATCTCTCTGTTCGCCTCGAGCTGCGCCTGCGGGTCGCAGTGGCGGATCTAGATGCGCAGCACGAGTCTGGCTACCTGGAAATATACGGTAAGCCCGACAACGTCGATGACGGTGGCCATGAGGGGGCCGGCCATGACGGTGGGATCGAATCCGAGGCGATGGATGAGGAGCGGCGCAATGACACCGATGATTGACGAGAAAAACACGACGAAAACGAGTGAAGCACCGATCGCGCCCGCCTGCACGAGATCCACGCCCGGCGGGAGAACGAGTCCCCGCAGCACGAGCACGGCGCCGAGCATGATGCCCATCAGCAGGCTCACAAACACCTCTTTGCCGATGATCTGCCAGATATCCCGAAAGTGCACCTCGCCGGTGGCCAGTCCGCGAATCATGAGGGTGGAGCTCTGCAGGCTCGTGTTGCCCCCTGTCTGCGTAATGACCGGCACGAACCACACCAGAAACGCCGCCGCCGCAATGATGGGCTGATAGAGGCTGACCACGTTCGTGGTGAGTGTCCCCGCGATCAGGAGAATGACTAGCCACGGCACGCGCTTTTTGATGAGCCGCCAGACCGAGGACTCGGTGTAGCGCTCGAGGCTTCCGTCCATGGCGCCCATCTTGTAGACGTCCTCGGTTTGCTCGTTTCGGATGACGTCGATGACGTCGTCGAAGGTGATGATACCGAGTAGCCGGTTGTAATCGTCGACAACCGGCAGGGCAATGAGGTCGTAGGTGCCGAGGATGTGGGCGGCTTCCTCCTGGTCGGTGTCCTCCCGCACCGAGACGACCTCCCGGGTCATCATCTCTTCCACCGGCGCTTCGTCGTCGTGGAAGAGCAGATCCTTCAATGACACCACGCCGAGCAGCCGTTTGAGGCGATCCACGACGTAGATGTAGTACACGGTCTCAACGTCCCGACCCGTGGAGCGGATGAAGGCCAGCGCCTGCCCGACTGTCAGAAACGATCTGACCGCGAGGTAGCGCGGGGTCATCAGGCCGGCGGCATCGTCAGAGTCGAAGCGCAGGAGAAACTTGGTCTCGTCGCGGGCGTCGCTTGCGATAGTGTGCCACACCGACTCGCGCACCTCGGGATTTGCCGCCTGAATGATGTCGGCGAGGTCGTCCGGCTCGATCTCCTGGAACACGCGCCGTATGTTGTCGATCGGAAGCGACTTGATGAGGAGCTCCTGGTCGGCGGGCGAGAGGGAGGTGATCAGGTGGACCTTCTTATCGAGATCGAGAAGCAGGAAGATGCGCTGTGCCTCGTCCTCCTCGAGGGAATCCCAGACATCGACGAGATCGTGCACCGGAAGATTGGCTACGACGTTTCTGAGCTCCGAATCCTCGAGGATGTGGAGATACTCGCGCAGGTTCTCAACCAGTGACAGCATGTTCGGCCTCCCAGTCTCCCACGAGCAGAACCTCACGCTCCAGCTCGAGTCCCAGTTCCTCGTGTACACGTCGCTCTATGAACTCGATGAGCCTGAGAATATCGGTGGCGGTAGCGCCGCCGGTGTTAATGATGATGTTCGCGTGCCGGTCCGAGAGCCGGGCCCCGCCGATCTGGGTTCCCCGTAGCCCGAGTGTGTCGACGAGGGCCCCGGTCGGGCTGCCGAAGGCCCGGTTGTTCTTGAACACCGATCCGGCCGAGGGGGCGGCGAAGTGTCCCTTGCCCTCACGATCGGCGTAGTATCCGTCCATCTCCGCCCGTATCTCGGCAGTATCCGCCGGTGACAGGCGGAAGGAGGCCTCGAGGATGACGGCCTTGCGGCCCTGGAACGGCGAGCGCTTGTAGCCGAAATCCCCGTCCTTCGGGACATAGGCCTCGAGCTCTCCCGTCTCACCCACCACGCTCACCTCTTCGAGAACGTCGACGATGGAGCTCCCGTAGCAACGGGCGTTCATCCACACCGCCCCGCCCACGCTGCCGGGCATTGCGTAGAGAAAGTGAAGGCCGCCGAGCCCTTCCTCGGCGGCGCGCTCCGCCGCGTCGCTTATGGCAAGGCCCGCCCCGGCGGTGAATCGTGTGCCCTCGCATCGCGTGTCGGCAAAGTCGCGCATGTCCATGACGACTCCGCGGACCCCGCGGTCGGAAACGAGAATGTTGGACCCGCCCCCGAGGGTGAAAAGCGGTGCTCCGGTATCCACAGCGGCTCGTACGATCGTTTGCACGTCGGATACGGTCCGAGGCCGCACGTAGAGCTCCGCCGGTCCGCCGACCTCGAAGGTTGTGTGGCGGTGCATGGGCTCTTCGGTTCGGAGGACACCATCAATATTGATTTTTCCGAGCGTTTCTTTTAGCCTAGGCACAGGATTATGATACAGAGGAACGGGGCGAATTTCCACAGGAGGCTCTCGCCCTCCGCGTCCCGCCTCTTCAGATTCCCCACAAGGAGAGACCGTGTCACTTCGCCTGTTTAATACACTTGGCCGCGAGACGCAGAAGTTCGTGCCCATCGACGACAAGAAGGTGGGAATGTACACCTGCGGGCCCACGGTCTATCAGTACGCTCACATCGGAAACCTGCGCAGTTATGTCTTCGAGGACGAGCTTCGACGCGCGCTCGAGCACTTCGGGTACGAGGTCCGCCACGTCATGAACGTCACGGATGTCGGCCACCTCACCGACGACGCCGATGAAGGCGAGGACAAGGTGATAAAGAGCGCCCGGGAGATGGGGAAGACCGTCTGGGACATCGCCGAGCACTTCACCGAGGCATTCTTCAACGACGTGGACAAACTCAATATCGAGCAACCCACGGTGGTCTGCAAGGCCACCGATCACATCGACGACATGATCGAGATGATAAGGCGCATCGAGGCCAACGGGTATACCTACGAGGCGGGGGGCAACATCTACTTCGACACCAGCAAGTTCCCGAACTACGGCGAGCTGGCGCTGCTCGATCGCCAGGAGCAGCGGGCCGGTGCGCGGATCGAAGTCGACGAGAACAAGAAACATCCGCGGGACTTCGTCCTGTGGTTTACCCAGTCCAAGTTCGAGAATCAGGCGATGACCTGGGACTCGCCGTGGGGCCGCGGCTATCCCGGCTGGCACATCGAGTGCAGTGCCATGAGCACCAAATATCTCGGTGAGCGCTTCGATATTCACACCGGCGGGGTGGACCACATCCCCGTGCATCATACCAACGAGATCGCCCAGACCGAGGCGGCAACGGGCCACAAGTGGGTCGACTACTGGATCCATGGTGAGTTCCTGTTGATGGACACCGGCAAGATGTCGAAATCCAAGGGCAACTTCGTCACCCTCGGTGTTCTCGAGGAAGAGGGCTTCGAGCCGCTCGACTTCCGCTTTCTCTGCCTTGGCGGCCACTACCGCACGCAGCTGCAGTTTTCCTACGATGCGCTCAAGGCCGCCCGTCAGTCCCGCCGAAACCTCCTCGATCGCATTGCCGCCATCAAGGAAGCCGCCGGCGCCGCCGCCGGGGACGGAGGTGCCCGCTCCGGGGGCGCCGGCTCGGAGACCCGTCTCGGCGAACGGGCCTCGTCCTGGTTCTCCGGATTCGAGGAGCACCTTGGTGACGATCTCAACGTCCCCAAGTGTCTCGCCGACCTCTGGGGCGTGGTCAAAGACGATGCGCTGACTGCCGCGGAAAAACTCCACCTGGTGGCCCGCATGGACCGGATCTTCGCGCTGGATCTCCTCGAGGCCCAGGCGTCGACAGATACGTCGGTTCTGGACGACGATATCCGCAAACTCGTGGAGGAGCGTACGGAGGCGCGAAAGAACAGGAAGTTCGCCCGGGCCGATGAAATCCGGGACATGCTTGCCGAGCGCGGTATCATACTGGAAGACACCCCGGACGGAACCAGGTGGAAAAAACTCTAGACGCTGTAACCTCGGCGGGGTCTGGGTTGTTTACTCTATGGATAAACGGGCGGAGTTCAAGGCAGTCTATGATGCGGTATATCCGCTTATTGTTCGAATCTGCTACAGTATCACGGGAGAACTCCACGTAGCGGAGGAGTTGTGCCAGGACGCCTTCATTCGGTATTATCAGCGCATGGACACCATCCCCACCGGGGAGCAGGCCAAGTTCTGGCTCATCCGCGTGTCCAAGAACCTTGCGCTCAATCACGAAAAGCAACGCGGGCGGGAACGAAACGCGTATCAACGTGCCTATCGCCAACCCAAGAAGGGGCCGGAGTCCGGGGAGACGTCGGTGCTGCGGGCAGAGGCTTTTCAGGCCGTTCAGCAGGCTCTGCGGGAGCTGCCGGAGAATCTGCGAACCGTTCTCGTCATGCGGGAGTACGGAAACCTGAGCTATCGGGAAATTGCCGAGTCGCTTCAGATAAGCGAATCGAATGTGAAAGTGCGGATGCACCGTGCACGTGAGCGCCTTGGCCAGGTGCTCAAGGAGGCCGACATCTATGTACCATAACGGGGAAGACATCTCCGCATACCTGGACGGAGAGCTACCCGCCGATGCCGCGCGCGAGCTCGAACGGAAGCTCGAGGCGGATATCACCGCGCGCGAAGAGCTCGAGCGGCTTCGCGGGCTTCGCAGCACGCTGCATGATGTCGAGGAGCCGGATTTTCAGGCCGGCCACGAGCGCGTGTGGATGAGCCTCGAGAATCGGCTCGGACTCAAGCAGCCTCTGTGGCGGCGCCGTGTATCGCTCCCGTATCCGGCAGTGGCAGCCGCAGCCGTTGCCGTCTTCGCTCTGGCCGGGCTGCTGGTCTGGTTCGTGGGGCCGTCGAGCTCCGGGATCGGCGAGTTCGAACGTGCCGCGGCAACTGCGGCCGAAGCACAAGTTGCGGTCGGCGGCCTCGACGGCGAGGATCTCCTCGGCTGGCTCCAGCAGCATGATCAGGCCGGCGAGGTCAGCATGGAGCTGCCGGACAACGCTCGTTTTCGGATCATGGGCGAACCGCAGTTGATGAGAGTGACCGAGTTCCGCGCACGGGGTGAGTCGCCGGGCGACTGATGCGCATGAGGGTACGTATCGCGATCATTGCCCTGCCGGTGTTGCTGCTCTTCGCGGCGCAGCCTGTCGTCGCGCAGGATAACGGCGGGCTCGAAACTATCGACGAAGCACTGCGCGAGCTTGCGGACAGCGCCATGGGTGTCCACATCACCGCGAGGATCACTCAGGGGTCGGAGCAGACCGTCTGGGACATGGATGTCACACGTGTCACCATTTCCGGCAGAGCGGTGACCGTCAGGCTCGACGGGAGCAATGTGACGGTGGTGGCCAAGTTTACCCCCTATCGGGATTCGGGAGATTCCATTCTCCTCGTTGCCCAGGGGCAGACCTGGATATCGCGTGACGGCAACGAGGAGGCGGTTGACTACCAGACCGCCTTCGAGAGCATGCCCATTCAACTCGGAGAAACCGTGGTCTTCTTGCCGCTCGGCGACAATGAGCTTACAATGGACGTCGAAACCGAGCAGAGCGCGTCGCTCAACATCGAGCTCGAGGTCACGGTCGTCCCCTACGACGGCGAAACCGCGAAGAATGAGTAGCGCCGACACATGAGTCCTACCCGTAGTCACGCCCGGAGCGCCATAGGTGCGACGGTGGCGTTCTTGATCCTCCTCAGTACCTTTTACGCCCTCGTCAGCTTCACCGGGCGTACTCCGGTCATCGAGGACATCGAACCGAAGACGGCGGCGCCGGGAGAGCCTATAGAGATCACGGGCGAACACTTCGGGAACAGCCGCGGCCGCGCAAAGGTGCGCATCGCCGGGAGCACACCCACGTCCTCCGCGTATCGCGAGTGGAGCGATGAGCGGATCGTGATGGAGGTGCCGGAGGGCGTCGACTCCGGGCTCGTGTACGTGGAAACCGAGCGCGGTCGCAGCAACGGGGTGCTGTTTGCAAACGCGGCGCACGTTCCGACCGACTATGCGGCCGAGGATTCCGCGGCGCGCCCGGCCGTGGGCTCCGTTACGCCGGAGAGCGCCGCCGTCGGCGATGTCATCACAATCCACGGCGAGCGCTTTGGGAGCAACCGAAAGGATTCGCGGGTGACCTTCGCCTGGGAATCCGAGGACGGTGAGGAAGGCCGGATCGCGGTTGCCGGGGACGAGGACGGATATGTCTACTGGTCCGCACGTGAGGTACGCGTAAGGGTACCCGACGGCGCCGTGTCGGGACCGGTTTCGATCGAAACGGTTCGTGGTGAAAGTTCGGGTATAGACGTCACGGTCGAGCATCCGGCGGGCCGCAAACGTTTCAGTGGGCGGCGAAGCCACGCGGTCGCGGTATCGGTCAGTGTGGACTCCGTTCAGCTTGCCGGGGAGGCAGACGGATCGACCGTGTTCCTGTGGGTTCCGACAGTTGCTCGTACGCCTGAGCAACGAAACTATCAGGCTTTGACCGAAACCGACGCACCCCTGTTTTCCCGAACATCGGGAGTCTCCCTCCACCGCATTGAGAATCCTGCGCCGGATACCGCGTGGTCGATGCGCAGAACCGCCCTGTTCGACCGCTACGCGGTTGAAACGCAGCTCGAGCCCGCCGCGGTGCCGCTCGAGTATGACCGCTCCGCGGAGTTTCTGCGCCGCTACACCGAGGCGGACGAGCTCCTGCCCGTTGACGCCGCGCCCATTCAGACGGAGGCGGCACGATTGCTTCGAACCGCGCGCAACCCCTACGTCAGGGCCCTGCGCACCTACGAGCGTGTTCTCGCGATCCTCTCGCCGATCGAGCGCGTCGGGGCGGTTCAGCCCGTCGAGGCCCTCCAAACGGGAGCTGCAAACGCGTACGGCTACGCCGCTCTCACGGTCTCCCTGCTGCGCGCGCAGGATATCGCCGCCCGGCTCGTGAGCGGCTACCTTGTCTGCGACCCCGCGGCCATCGAGCGCCACTACTGGGGCGAGTTCTACGTCGAGAACTTCGGGTGGGTGCCCCTGGATCCCGCGGCGGCCGACGGTGCCGTATGCGAGAGTTTCGCGGTGCCCGAGGATCCGGCATCGTACTATTTCGGCAACAGCGACGCCGATCGCATCACTTTCAGCAAGGGTCTTATCGAGGTGCCGCGCATGCATCCCGAGGGGCGCCCCCGGCGGGTGGAGACCATGTACTCCCTGCAGACCCATCACCATGAAGCCGTCGGCGATATCAGCTGGTATCGCGTGCGATGGCATGATGTGACCTACCTCGGCGATTATTGACGTCCGGCGATTATTGACACCGGTCCGCGCAACACCTATGGTGAGAAGAGCCGGAAGGCTCATTTTTTGTGGCGGAGGAGTCGCTTCTTGAATTATCTGCAGCAGACCGATCCCGAGATGTATGACATTGTTCAGCTCGAGGAAAAACGACAGCACGAGAAACTCGAGCTGATTGCCTCGGAGAACTTTGCAAGTCGTGCGGTTCTCGAAACGGCCGGGACGGTGCTCACCAACAAATACGCCGAAGGATATCCGGGAAAGCGGTACTACGGCGGCTGTGAATACATCGATATGGCGGAGAATCTCGCCCGTGACCGCGCGAAAGAGCTCTTCGGCGCCGAACATGCCAACGTCCAGCCGCATTCAGGAAGCTCCGCCAACATGGCGGTGTACTTCGCCGTGCTGAAGCCGGGCGACACCATTCTGGGAATGGATCTGTCCCACGGCGGCCATCTGACTCACGGTGCGCCGGTGAATTTTTCCGGAAAACTCTATAATATCGCCGGCTACGGGGTGGACCGGGAGGCCGAGACCATCGATTATGACGAGGTTGCACGCGTCGCACGCGAAACCCGGCCGGCGCTCATCATCGCCGGCGCTTCGGCCTATCCGAGGGTGATTGATTTCGCGCGTTTCCGCGCCATAGCCGACGAGGTGGGGGCACTCTTCGTGGTCGACATGGCCCATATCGCCGGGCTCGTCGCGACCGGTGAGCATCCTTCCCCGGTACCGCACGCCCACTTCGTAACGACGACGACCCACAAGACCCTCAGGGGGCCGCGCGGGGGGCTTATCCTCATCGGTAACGATACCGAGAACACCCTCGGGATCAAGGCCGCCAAATCGGGCCGCGTGAAGCGCTGGAGCGAGATTATCGACTCGAACGTGATGCCCGGGATACAGGGTGGCCCGCTCATGCATATCATTGCAGCGAAAGGGGTTGCCTTCAAGGAAGCGCAATCGGAGGACTTTCGCGAGTATCAGAAGCAGATCATAGCCAACGCGCGCGCGCTTGCCGCTGCGCTCGAGACCGAGGGGGCCCGCATCATTTCCGGCGGAACCGACAATCATCTGATGCTCGTCGATGTAACTCCCTTCGACATGTCCGGCAAGGAGGCTGAGCAGGCGCTCGACCGTGCAAATATCACCGTCAACAAGAACGCAATTCCGTTCGATACTAGAAGTCCGTTGGTAACGTCCGGAATTCGGCTGGGCACGCCGGCGCTGACGACGCGCGGAATGCGCGAGGGGGACATGGAAACGGTAGCCTCGCTGATAGTCCGGGTGCTTGCCGCGAAGGGCGATGATGCAGTGGTGGAAGAGGTTGGGGAGGATGTGAAGCGACTTTCGGGTCGATTCCCCCTCTATCCCGAAGTTCTCGCTCAGAGTGTGTCGCATTGACAAAGCTCTGAACGGGCTCGTATACTGACTCAAAGAGTCACTCTGGCGGAATGCAGGATGGGCAACCCTCTACAGCTTTCGATGGTCAACTTCAACAAGGGTGCGTACATCATTGTTGAAGGCAAGCAAAAGGCCGACCAGTTCTTCATAATCCGCTCGGGTAAGGTGCGCATTAGCAAAGAGGTTGAAATCGTCGAGGAGGAGGGCGGAAACGTTCTCGCCCCGGGGGACTTCTTCGGCGTTGTGTCCACCATGTCCGGGCACAGCCACATCGAGACGGCGCAGGCGCTGACCGATGTGACCCTCATTTCCGTAAACCGTGATAACTATACCCTGCTAATCGAGCGAAACGCCCCGGTCGCAATGAAGATCATCGAGGCGTTTTCGCGCCGCATGCGTTACCTCGATGAGAAACTCGCCCAGCTCACGTTCAAGGAAACAGCCGAGCCCGATCCCAGCCATCTCTTCTACGTCGGCGAGTACTATGCCCGGCAGAATCAGTACAACCAGGCCTACTACGCGTACTATCAGTACGTGAAGCACGTTCCGCAGGGTAAAAACGTGCAGACCGCGCGCGAACGCATGATGAAGATCAAGCCCTACTCGAAGGCGGTCCATCTCGACGGCGACAGCGAGGTTTTTACCCGCGAATACCCCAAAGACACCATGATCTTCGCCGAGACCATGCCCGGACGCGAGCTCTACATCATCCAGAAGGGCAGCGTGAAGATCACCAAGATCGTCAATGACAACGAGGTGCTGCTTGCGGTGCTCAAGGCCGGTGACATCTTCGGCGAGATGTCGCTCATCGAGAACAAGCCACGCTCGGCCAGTGCCATCGCCTTCGAGGAGTCGGTGCTGCTCGCGGTGAATCAGGAGAACTTCGAGCGCATGGTGCAGAGCCAGCCGCAGATCATTGCGCGGCTCACCACGCTGCTCGCCGAGCGCATCTGGTTCATCTACAAGCAGCTTGCGAACACGCTGCTGGGTGACAAGGTGGGACGGCTCTACGACGCGCTACTCATCCAGCTCGAGAAAAACCGTGTGCCTATTCGCTCCGGCGAAGCCTACACCTTCGATTTCGGCACCCGCGAGCTCATCAACATGGTCGGCCTTCCCATGGAGGAGGGTAACCAGGCCATGCGCGAACTCCTGCGGAACACCAAGCTCAAAGCCATGGACAACCGCATCCACGTGACCGACCTCGAAGAGGTCGACAAACAGGCCAAGTACTACCGCAAGATGGAAAAAATCGAGCGGGCGCGCAAACAGCAGAAACGGATCAGCTGAATCCCGGTCCGGGAGCAATCGCCCCGGCGGCGGCCGCCCCGGCCGACGGCCCGGATGCCCGGGCACGGAGCATTACAGCGTTACAAAGGGAGACACATGGAAACCGCATATTTCGCAGCAGGTTGCTTCTGGGGCGTCGAAGACGCCTTCCGAAACGTGAAGGGGGTTTCGTCGGCGCGCTCCGGCTATGCCGGCGGCCACACCGCGAATCCGAGCTACGACGACGTGTGCAGCGGCACCACCGGTCACGCGGAGACAGTTGAGGTCACCTACGACCCCGAGCAGGTGAGCTATGACGACCTGCTACGGGTGTTCTTCACTATTCACGATCCGTCGCAGAAAAACCGGCAGGGACCGGATATCGGCGAGCAGTACCGTTCCGCCATTTTCTACACCACAGTTGAGCAGCGTGCCGCCGCCGAGCGTGCGGTTGGCGAGGTGGAGGCCGGCAAAGGGTCCCGCCGGATGAACGGGCCCGTCCAGACCGAGATCGAGCCCGCCGAAACCTTCTATCCCGCCGAAGACTATCACCAGCGCTACTTCGAGAAGCACGGATTCTCAAACGCGCCGGCGGTTCCGGAGGATCTTCGGGTCTAGGTCTTGGAGCCCTTCGACTTGCCGCCCGATTTGGTTTTGGATTTGCCGCCGGACTTCCCGCCCGCCTTCGGTGAGGCCGCTACGAGTGCCATGGCCTCCTCGAGCGTCATCTTCTCGATGGCTTCCTTGTCTTTCTTGTCGTCGGGCAGGCTTATGTTCTTGGTGCCGAATTTGATGTAAGGACCGTACTTTCCGTCGTAGACGGCTATCTTTTTGTTACTCTCCGGGTCTTTCCCCAAGTCACGGAGCACCTTCGCCCCGCCGCGACCCTTCTTCTCCTCTTTCAGGAGCTCGAGCGCGCGGGAAAGTTCGATGGTGTAGACATCATCATCCTTCTTCAGCGAGCGGTAGTCCCCGTCGTGTACGACGTAGGGGCCGAAGCGCCCGTTGTTTGCCATGACTTCCTTCCCCGTCTCCGGGTGGACACCGAGGGTGCGCGGAAGGCTCAGGAGCTTCAGCGCGGTATCGAGGTCCACGTCACGCGGCTTCATTCCCTTCGGCAGGCTCGCCCGCTTCGGCTTTTCCCCGTCCTCGGTCTTTTCGCCGAGCTGCACGTACGGCCCGTAGCGGCCGACGAGGCAGTACACGTCGAGGCCGTTCTCGGGGTCCGTCCCGACCGGCTCGGGGCCGTGCTTGCTGAGCTCGATGAGCTCTTCGATCTCCTGCTGATCGAGGTCGGCAGGAGCGACTTCCTCCGGTATGGAGGCGTGCACCGCCTCTTCACCGTCGTTCTGATGAACGAGGTAGGGCCCGTAGCGGCCAACGCGAATCTCGGTATCCTCGGGGAGCTGGGGCAGGGCGACTTTGCGTGATTCGCTCGGGTCAATGGCGCCCTCGCGGTGATCCACCTGCTGCTTGAGCCCATCCTCGCCGAGGTAGAACTCACGCAGATACTCCAGTGAGTTGCGCTCGCCGAAGGCAACCTCGTCGAGGGCGTTCTCCATCTCCGAGGTGAATCCGTACTCGATGAGATAGTGAAAGTGTCGCTCGAGGAGCTGGGTGACGGCAAAGCCGGTGAACGTCGGCACCAGTGCCGTGCCCTGCCTGCGCACGTATCCCCGCTCGTAGAGCGTGGAGATGATGGATGCGTAGGTGCTCGGCCTGCCGATACCTTCGCGCTCGAGTCGTTGCACCAGGGAGGCCTCGGTGAAGCGTGCGGGCGGTTTGGTTTCGTGGTAGAGGGCCTCGAGGTTCCTGAGATCGAGGGTCTGTCCCTCGGTGAGGTCGGGGAGGAGCACCTCTTTGTCGTCGAGCGCGGCATCGGGGTCGTCCTTACCCTCGACGTAGACCCGCAGAAAGCCGGGGAAGAGAATGCGCGTGCCGCTTGCGGTGAACTCGCACTCTCCCGCCTCTATTCGCGCGGAAACCTGGAGCTTCTTGGCATCGGCCATCTGCGTGGCGAGCGTGCGCTTCCAGATCATGTCGTAGAGGGCGCGGTCCTTGCCCGTAAGGTTGGTCTGCTCCGGTGCCCTGAAGGTGGCCCCGGCCGGGCGGATTGCCTCGTGGGCCTCCTGTGCGCGCGCCTTCGAGGAGAACTGCCGTGGTTTCTCGAAGAGGTAGTCCGCGCCGTAGCGCTCCTCCACGGTGCGCCTCGCGCCGCCGATCGCCTCGCCGGAGAGATGGGGCGAATCGGTTCGCATGTAGGTGATGAGTCCCTCTTCGTAGAGGCGCTGGGCAATGCGCATGGCGTCGCGGGCGGAGAGTCCGAGCTTGCGGTTTGCCTCCTGCTGGAGCGAGGACGTGATGAAGGGTGGCGCCGGGCGAGCGGTGGTCTCCTTTTCGGAGACCTCGCGAACCGTCCATGAGGCCTTGCCCAGGCGTTCGCTCAGCTCCTCGGCCTCCTCCTTGCTGAGTACCCGCACGTTCTTCTTCGCGAGCTCGCCGGTAGTGGCGTCGAAATCTTTGCTGCCGGCGATCCGCTTGCCCTCAACGCTCTGCAGCTTCGCCTCGAAGACGGCCCCGGTCGAATCCGCCGGAGAGCTCAGACCGGCCTTGAGGTCCCAGTACACGGATTTGCGGAAGCGGATACGCTCGCGCTCCCGCTCGACGAGGAGCCTGAGGCCGGGAGACTGCACACGCCCCGCTGAAAGTCCGTAGGCGATCTTCTTCCAGATGAGCGGCGAGAGCGTGAATCCGTAGAGACGATCGAGGATGCGGCGCGTCTCCTGCGCCTTCACCAGGCTCATGTCGATGTCCCGGTAGTTCTCCAATGCCTCATGAATCGCGTTTTTCGTGATCTCGTGGAATACCATCCGGCGCACGGGCACCTTGGGTTTGAGAACCTCGATGAGATGCCAGGAGATGCTCTCCCCCTCACGGTCTTCGTCGGTGGCGAGCACCAGAGCGTCCGACTGCTTGAGCTTCGACTTGAGCTCGCGAATGATCTTGGTCTTGCCCTTGGGCAGGATGTAGAGGGGCGTAAAGTCATTGTCGACGTTGATGCCGAGGCGGGCCCAGTCCTCCTGCTTCAGGTTCTTCGGAACGTCGGAGGCACTCTGCGGGAGGTCCCGTATATGGCCGATACTGGCCTCGACGTGATAATTGTTGGGGAGGAAGCGCTTAATGGTCCGCGCTTTGGTCGGTGATTCGACGATAACGAGTACGCGTTCCGACATATGGGGCGATATACTGCAAAATATCGGCAATTGGTCAATAGATCAAATCGTCACCGTCGGTGCAACATTGATGACTCATCGCAAAATGGGTATCATGGCGGCCACTATCACGACGGCTACAGCGAGGCAGAAGGAGCGTTCATGAAGGCGGTCGAGCTTGCAAAGAGCTTCAACCACAAGGAGTTCGAGGATCGTATCTATGCGATGTGGAAGGAGCAGGGGTGTTTTTCCCCCGGTGACCCGCGGGAGGTATCCGAGAAGGGCTCACCCTTCGTCATCGTCATTCCGCCGCCCAACGTAACCGGTGTGCTCCACATGGGGCACGGCCTCAACAACAGCCTGCAGGACGTGCTGGTGCGCTACCATCGCATGCTCGGTGAGCCGACGCTGTGGGTTCCGGGAACCGATCATGCGGGTATCGCCACGCAGAACGTGGTGGACCGGAAGCTCCGTGCGCAGGGCATCGACAAGCACGACCTTGGCCGCGAGAAGTTCGTGGAGGAGACCTGGAAGGTCAAGGAAGAGCATCACGGTACCATCACCAGACAGCTCGAGAAGATCGGTGCCTCCTGTGACTGGTCGCGCGAGCGCTTCACCCTCGACGAGGGCCTCTCGCGAGCGGTGAACGAGGTATTCGTTACGCTCTACGAGCGTGACCTCGTCTACCGCGGCTACTATCTGGTGAACTGGTGCCCCTCCTGCGGTACGGCGCTCTCCGACGATGAAGTTGTCCACTGGGAGGAGACCGGTAAGCTCTACCGCTACACCTATCCACTGGAGGAAGGCTCGGGCAACATCGAGATCGCAACCACGCGGCCCGAGACCATGCTTGGTGATATGGCGGTGGCGGTGAATCCGACCGACGAGCGTTACACCCATCTGGTGGGCAAACATGTCACCCTGCCGCTGGTGGGCCGTAGCCTCCCCATCATCGCCGACGACTACGTCGATATGGAGTTCGGCTCGGGCGCGGTGAAAATCACGCCGGGCCATGACCCCAACGACTACGAGATCGCCATGCGCCACGATCTGGAGTTGGTGAATATTCTCAATCCCGACGGTACGCTCAACGACAAGGTGCCCGAGCCCTACCGTGGCCTCAGCGTAAAGGAGGCACGGGCGAAGGTCGTGGAGGACCTGAAAGAGCAGGGCTACTACCTCGGAGATGAGGATCATTCCCACCAGATCGGCCACTGCTACCGCTGCGACAGCGTCATTGAGCCCTACCTGTCGGAGCAGTGGTTCGTGCGGATGCGCCCGCTCGCCGAAAAGGCACTCGGGGCCTGGCGCCGTGACGAGGTGCGCTTCTATCCCAAGCGATGGGAGAACACCTACACGGGATGGCTCGAGAACATCCGCGACTGGTGCATCTCCCGGCAGCTGTGGTGGGGACACCGCATTCCGGTGTGGTACGACCAGGACACAGGAGACATGATCGTCTCCCGCGAGGATCCCACCGAGAAGCCCGAAAACGCCGGACGAAACCTCGTGCAGGATGAGGACGTGCTCGACACCTGGTTCTCCTCCTGGTTGTGGCCCTTCTCGACCCTCGGATGGCCCGAGGATACCGAGGACCTCAGGACCTTCTTCCCCACGAGTGCCCTGGTTACCGCCTACGACATTATCTTTTTCTGGGTCGCGCGGATGATCATGGCCGGCATGGAGTTTATGGGGAAGGCGCCCTTCCGCGACATCTACATCACCGGATTGATTCGCGACAAGCAGGGCCGGAAGATGTCCAAATCCCTGGGGAACGGCATCGATCCGCTGGAGGTTGTGGACCAGTTCGGCGCCGACGCGCACAAGTTCACCCTGGCCTTCCTCGCGACATCCGGCCAGGACATCCTCCTCGAGAAGGATGATTTCCACTTCGGCTCGAAGTTTGCCAACAAGATCTGGAACGCGTCGCGCTATATCCTGATGAACCTCGAGGGCCGCACCCTGCTGCCGCGGGAGGATATTGCCCTCGGCGACGTGGACCGGTGGATCTACCACCGACTGAACGAGGCTGCCGTCGAGGTGCGGCGAAGCATGGAGGCCTACCGCTTCTCCAACGCCACCCAGGCGGTGTACGAGTACTTCTGGAGCGATTTCTGCGACTGGTACATCGAGGCCACTAAGCTCTCGCTCTACTCCGACGACGAGGCCGAGAAGGACCGTGGCGTCTCGCTTCTGATATACGTGCTCGAGGAGAGCCTGCGACTCCTGCATCCGTTCATGTCCTTCATTACCGAGGAGATCTTCAGCCGCCTGCCGGATTTCGCCGGAAAGGCCGAGGCCATCATCGTGGCTCCCTATCCCGAGGCGGCAGAGCAGCGGCACGCACCGGAGGTCGCCGCCCGCTTCGGCTCCCTGCAGGAGCTCGTGCGGCTGGTGCGCACGCTCAGAAGTGAGTTCACCATCCCGCCGGCAAAGCGGATCTCCTTCGAGGTGAAGTTCGAGGACGATTTCGACGGCGGACGTTTTCTCGAGGACAATGTGGAGCTCGTCACGATGCTGACCGGCGCCGAAGATATAGGCTTCACCTCCGGCGGACCGAGCCGTGAGGGAAGCGTCGCGCTCGTTGCGGTGGGTTTCGAGGTGTACGTGTATGTGCGGGACGTGATAGACGTGTCCGCTCAGGTGTCGCGGCTCGAAAAGAACCGTCAGAAGGCGGCGAAACAGCTGGAATCCACGCGGCGCAAACTCGAGAATCCCGGCTTCCTGGAGAACGCCGGGGAGGCCGTTGTCGAGAAGGAGCGCGAGAAGGAGCAGGAGCTCGCCCGGCAGGTCGAAAAGCTCGACCTCTATCTCAGCGAGCTTCAGCAGTGACGCACGGCAACCGACATATGAGGTAAGCAATAAGGGGTAATCATGGGCGGAAAGCGGTCGAGAGGCAGGGCGCACAAACGGATCAGTGTGAAGATTATCGCGATTCTCGTCGCTTCTCTCCTGTTCGTGGAGGCTGTCATACTGATTTTCTCCGCCTTCGGAGAGCGCGACCGCCTGGTGGATCATTATCGCTTCGAGGGGCAGGTCATCGTGCGGGCGGTGGACCGCGATCGCCTCGACGACCCGGCGTATGTCGACTCGTTGCGCTCGCGTCTCTCCGAGCTCGAGCTCCTCGACATCGAGGCGGTACCCCGAACCGAGGGTGTGCAGCAGGAGATAGACAGCGACGTGATGACCTACACCGAGCGCGGTGTGCAGGTGCAGCTCGATGTCTCCGCCGTTACGGCCGGTGTTCAGGCCTATGTGCTTCGGATTATCGGTCTTCTCGTAATAATCGTAGCGGCAATGGTCGTGGTGACCTATGCCTTCCTGGCGTTCAGCCTGGTGCGCCCCCTCAGAGCGCTGCTTTCCAACCTGCAGGCCATCTCGGGAAGCGAGGGTGATCTGACCACACGACTCGATTCACGTTCGAATGACGAGATCGGGCGAATCGCGGACGCGTTCAACGGGTTCGTGGAGCGTATCCGCGTTGTGGTCGACGCCACCAAGCAGGCGACGCACGAGACGATGGAGAGCGGCGAGCGGCTCAACGCGAGCGCCCAGGAGTCGGCCGGGCACCTCGAGCGGATTTCCGCGTCCGTGCTCAGCGTGAAGACGCGCATCGAGACCCTCGACGAGGAAATCCAGCAGTCCGCATCTGCCGTCAACCAGATCTCGGCATCCATCTCTTCCCTCGCCGGATCTGTCACGAATCAGGCCTCCTCCGTCTCCGACGCGGTAGCCGCGGTCGAGGAGATGAACTCCTCCATTAACAACCTCGTGAGCCTCGCCAATCACCGCAAGGAGCTCGCAACGGCACTCCTCGATATGGCCCGGTCCGGCTACGAGAAGATGCATGAATCGGTGGAGGCAATAGGAAGCATCGAGTCCTCCACCAACGAGATACTCTCGGCGATCGACGTCATAAACACGATTGCCGGCCAGACAAACCTCCTGTCGATGAACGCCGCGATTGAGGCGGCGCACGCCGGTGAGGCCGGGAAAGGATTCGCCGTCGTCGCCGAGGAAATCCGAAATCTCGCCGAGCAGACGGCGGAGAATGCCAAGAGTATCAGCTCGACCTTGAAGTCCGAGGTGGAGAAGGTGAGCTTTGCCGGGGACAGTAATCGCGCCGCCGGTGAGTCCTTCGAGCGCATCGTGGAGGACATTCAGCAGGTGGTGGATTCCATGAGCGAGATCGTCGCCTCGATGAACGAGCAGGCTGTTGCCAGCTCGGAGGTTCTGCGCTCGCTGCAGAGCATCGACGAGCTCTCCACTGAGGTAAAATCCGCCTCCCAGGAGATCGACACCAGCGCTCAGAGCGTCAGCGGGAACATCGAAACGGTCTCCGAGGTGTCAAAGGATGTGAAGGAGTCCATAAACGGCATTGGAACCAACATCTCCCAGGTGAATACCGCGATGCGTACCATCTCCGAGAGCGGAGAAACCAATACGCGCAACATCAAGCGTATTTACGACGAGGTCGAGCGCTTCAAAACCGATTAGCGTTTGAGGTATATAGAACCGTGTTGGTGCGCACCCGGCCACAACACGCTCCTGGATACCCTATATGAGGCCCGCGATCCGGTCGTCGAGGGCTTTCTGATCCTGCGTGAACGACGCGAGGCCCGCCAGGTTCAACAGGGTGTCGACGGCCAGCTCGCCTGCCTCGATCCTGTCCTGCCAACGCTCGTGCTTCGGAATCTTTCCGTCCGCCGCGATCTGATCGAGGTCGGCGCTGCTCAACCGCGGAAACATATCGCCGAGCCCCATGTCCCGAGCACGTGCGGCCAGCTCGTTTCCACTTTCGGGCGTGTTCTCGTCGAGGCTCTCCGCGAAAGCGCGAACCGAGTCGTCGACATCCCATAACTTCTCGATGCGAACCTGCGACTCGGTGACATCCGGGTTCAGCTCCACTTCGTAGCTCGTGGCGACCTGAGATGCGAAATCCGGCTGGAGCGTTTCGTGGGCCTCCTGCGCGACCTTTGTCGGCATGGTAAAGACATCGACGCCGGCGAGCTTTTCGACCTGGTCGCCGCCTCTGAGGCTTGCGGCGATCTGCCTGGTCGGCACCTGGCGGCCGGCCGTGAGCTCCCGCACCACGTTCTGGGAGGCAATGGTGGCTTTCTCGCCAACGTTTACCCCCGTGCCCAGTCCGTTATCCTTCACATAGGCATTCAGTCGACCCAGGAACACATTGCAGTAGTTGGGCATCGCCACGGCGGCCACCACTGCGTTCTGCCGGGCGGAGAACTCCAGAGTAAAGTTGATGCGGACACCTTCCTCGCGCAGCTTTCTCGCGCCGAGCAGGCCGGTGGCGGTGAGGGGTACCTTTACGATGAAATGGTCGGGCTCGATTTCGTGGAAGCGCCGGCCGTAGTGCACGATGCCGTCCAGGTCGTCTGCGAGATCCGTGTGCAACTCCACGCTGACGTCCCCACCAAAGGCCTTCACGAGTCTCAGGCCGTGGCGGGCGTTCAGAATGAAGGCGATCTCCGAGATCTTCTGCCGGCGATCGAGATCGCCGAGGATCGAAGCGGCCTCGCGTACGAAATCGTCATAGATGCCCTTCTGGATCTCCTTGTTGAGGAGCGTGTTGTTGGTCGTAAGGGCGGTCATCTCCGCCGTCCACAACTCGGAGGCTGCATCAATGTCGCCGGTGTCGAGCCACAGCTCGGTGCCGGTTGCACGTAACTGCTGCCAGAACTCATCGGGCGTACCTGTGTTTTCCGGGGCGCCGAGCTCTATATCCTTTTTCACCAGGCCTTTGATCTTTTCGATCGTTGCGGCGTCAATTGTAGACATATATCACTCCTTCTCCCGTGAGAGTATAGCGGGCGGTGGGCGCGCGCTTCAACACGGCGATCGGAATGGGCCCGGCCTTACAGGGTCGAAGCGTTCCGGAAACAGAAGCGGCGCGGGACAAAAAAAGGAGCGGGGCCATGCTGACCCCGCTCCTCGTTATCATGTCAATTGCCCGCGCGGTGTTGCCGGGCGCATCAGGCGCCCGACGCCTTCCGGGCGCGCCGGCTCACCGAGAGTCAGTTCTCCGGCGGTTGATACGTTCCGCGGCGCGTTTCGCCGTCGATGCTCGGAATGTAGAGCACCGTGCCCGGCTCGATCAGGTCGGGATTGTCCGGCTCGGGGATCTTGTCCCGGTTCGCCTCGTGGATGCGGCGCCATTGCCACGGATCGTCGTAGATGAACTCGTATTCGGCGATCCGCCAGAAACAGTCTCGCCGCTCGGGAATAAGCCGTACGATGTAGTAGCGCGGCTTCACGTCGTCCGACGGGCTTACCGCGCGCACGCTTTGCAGCGCCGAGATGACGTTTCTCGAGGCCTGAATGCTGTCTTCGTACTCCTCCTCCTCGAAGAGAGACTCGGCCTCTTCGTAGAATTGGGTCGCATTCTCGTATTCCTCGGGATACCGTTCCTCGGCGTCGACACGCTCGGCGAATTGCAGGCGCTCTTCCGCGCGGTTCGTCCAGGCGTTTGCCTGATACCGCAACAGCTGTTCCTCAGCCCATTCGCGTGCCTGCCGCGTCAGCTCCTGCGCTTCCTGGGCAAGCTCCACGGCGCGATCGTACTCGCCGTCGTCGATCGCCTGCTCGGCCTCACGACGGAGCTCCTGGGCTTCCTCGTAATAGGGGTTATCCGTCAGAAAGTTCTGTCCCACGGCGAGGCCGGTGACGGCAAACAACAGGACAACGGCAATAGTTATGGTTCGTGAATATCTCATATGTGCACCCCCGATCAGGATTCTTCCTCGATGAGATCTTCGGCCTCGGGGTCGAAGGTCTGCTGTTGCCGCTCCAACTCCTCGATCTCACCTTCGGTGGACTGAATGCTGGAATCGATGTCATCGAGTGCACCGAGCGCGCGTTCTCGCTTTTCGCGGGTCTGATTTACGACGCTGCGATGCTCCTCGAGTGATTCACCGTATAGCGTAGCAGCAGTGGCGTACTCAGCCGCATCGAAAGCGGACTGCGCGTCTGCGAGCGCGTCGCGGGCATCCTCATAAGCGTCCGGCATGGCTCGTGGGGCTTTCAGCTCCTGGGCCTCTGCGTTGGCCGTCTCGATCTCGCTTTCCCATTCCGACTGCAATTCGCCCGCGCCGACCTCGACGACGCGCTCGTAGCTGGTGATCGCCGCGGTGTAGAGCTCCGTCGCAAGCTCGTTGTCCTCGCCATAGGCCTCTTCGGCCGTCAGGTAGGCGTTCTCGCCGGCGGCGAACTCGTCCTCGGCGTACCCGTCGAGCTCGTATTGTGCGATGAGATCGCGCAGCTCCGTGGCCCGGTCTTGCAGATCATCCGGGGCCGTAGCAGCGGCCTCTTCGATTGGCTCTGCCTCAGGTTCCTCCTCAGGGGGTGCCTCTTCGGGCGCCGTCTGACAGGAGAAGAGGAATACGCTGAGTGCCAGTACTCCAAGTATCAGCAGGATTCGTTTCATTTGCCTCTCCACACGTGAAAGTTGTCTTACCTAAAATGTAACACAACGGCGGCGTCGTGTCCCAATAGGACGCCGCAAAACTAGAAATTAGCGAAAATAGCCCTAAAGGACGTCTGGCCACATGCCGGAGCCGTCGGTCGGTATGTCAATTCGGCCCTTGCTGCGCTATACTACGATGTGTGAAGTACCGGCGTCTTGGCAACACGGGCATGCTGGTAAGCGAAATCTCATACGGCACTCGGGTGACCTTCGGGAATCAACTGACTGCGGCCGACGCCCAGCGGATGGTGCGCAAGGCGATTTCGCTGGGCATCAACTACTTCGACACCGCCGACATAGACGACCATGGCCAGGCCGAGGAAGTGCTCGGTCGGGCCCTGCGCGGTACGGCCATCCGTCAGGATTTCGTGGTGGCGACCAAGGCGTACTTCCCCATGGGCGAGGGCGTGAACAACCGGGGGCTGTCACGCAAGCACCTCTTCGATTCGGTGCACGACAGTCTCGCGCGTCTCGGCACCGATTATATCGACCTCTTCTACTGCCATCGCTACGACGACCACACACCTCTGGTGGAGACCCTGCAGGCGATGCAGGACCTCATTCATGCAGGCAAGATCCTTCACTGGGGCGTCAGCGAATGGACGGCGGATCAGATCGCCGAGGCCTCCTCGAAGTGTAAGGCGAACGGGTGGATACCGCCCTCTGTTGACCAGCCCCGATATTCCCTGCTCGACCGACGCGCCGAAGCCCGTGTACTGCCCGTGTGTGAGCACCACGGTCTGGGTGTGATCGGGTTCTCTCCTCTGGGCGAGGGAGTGCTCAGCGGCAAGTATGTCGCCGGGGGTGCACGTGCACCTGAGGGCAGTCGCGGGTCCCGGGATGAGCTCAACATGTATATGCGCGAAGCCCTTTCGGATGACGGCACACATAAACGGGTCCGTCGCTTCGTCGAGCTGGCTTGCTCGGTCGGCGTTACGCCGCCGCAGCTGGCGCTGGCGGTTCTTCTCAGGCGTCGCGAGATCGATTCGCTTATCGCGGGTGCAACTACCGAGGCGCAGCTCGTGGAAAACGTGAAAGCCTCGGGGCTTCGCATCGATGAAGCTACCATTGATGCCGTAGACGATCTCTTCCCACCCGGGAAGGTGTCGGCCGGCGCCTGAGCCGGCATCCGACATGAAAAAAGTGACGCATGGATCAAAAAAACCCTTGCGCGAACGAGATGACCATGGTAATATGACTATAGACAGCACATTGAGCAGTGGGTGAACTGGGAGGCTGCTGAATGGAAATCGCCGCGGGACAGTTTAAGGCGCAATGCCTCAAGCTCATGGACCATGTTCGGGACACACACGAGAGCATCGTGGTGACCAAACATGGTCGTCCTGTGGCTCAGATGGTCTCTCTCCACGGAGAGAAGCCGACGCCCGTGTTCGGCCGTATGCGCGGGCTTCTGACCGTCGGCGGGGATCTCATTGCCCCGACCGGCGAGTTCCCGGGAGGCCTCGATTCCGGGTGAGCGCGTTCTCCTGGACACCCACGCCTTCCTCTGGTTGATGAACGGCAACCCTGAAATCCGGCGATCAGACTCCCTCACCGACATAGAGCGAGCATCGGAGACCGGAGCGCTGCTTTTGTGCTCGGTCTCCCTCTTCGAGATCGCCACCTACGCGCAACGGGGCCGGATCGTACCCTCGATTCCCATCCGTGACTGGATCGCCGAGAGTCTCGAGACGCCGGGGCTGCGGCTCGTTCCTATTGACGGAGCCCTTGCCGCGGAGGCGGCGACACTTCCCGGGAATTTCACCGGAGACGGCGCGGACCGCCTCATTGTTGCCGCCGCCCGTCTGTCCCATGCCACCCTCATGACTGCCGACGAGACCATCGCAGCCTACGCGGCCGAGGGGCACCTGCGGATCGGGAGGCTCTGACCGTGGCGCGTATCGTCGGTATCGGGAATCCGCTCTGGGATGTGTTCGCGCCCGCCTCCTCCAACATGGAGGTCGTCGATCGGTTCGGATCGGGGTCAGTCAATCATCTCGCCGCGGGGGAGATGGAGGAGATTCTACCCCACGTTTCCGACGCCCACTGGGTCGCCGGGGGTGGTGCGCGGAACACACTTGCGCTGCTTGCCGCGCTCGGGCACGAGACCTACCTCACGGGCGCCCTGGGAGACGACGAGCGCGGGACCGGCTATCGGCTCGCGCTTTCGGCGGCCGGAATCGGCGACTGCCTTTCCTCGGCAGGCATTGCGGCGACCGGCACCTGTGTGACCCTGCGTCATGAGACCGGCGAGAACACGGTTATCGTTTCGCCGGGCGCGGCGCTCGAGCTCGAGGACGTGAGCGAGACGGCGCCCCGCGATCCGGATGTCGTCATTCTCGAGGGGTTCATCGCCCCTCGCGGGGCCCTTGCTGCAAGCTCGGCCGAATACGCGGCGCACGCGGGGGCAATCCTGGTCGTGGACCTCGGTCATCCCGGCGTCGCCCCGTCGGCAGCTGCCGTGGTGGAGGCCGCCGCGAAGCAGGCGTCGGGCGGCGGAGTTCGGCCGCTCGTGTTCGGCACCGAGGCCGAGGTGGAGACGACCGGCGGAATAGCACGCCTTTGCGCATCCGCCGGCGTCGTGGTCGTAAAGCGGGGTGAACGGGGCGCCGCCGTGTACCGTGGCGGCGTGGAGACGGCCTCGGCGTCTGCGGCTGCAGCTGCAGCTGCAGCCGGTGGCCGCGCACAGGCTGCCGGGGCTGCGGGGCCCGCCGGCGACGCGGCTATCGACACGACCGGCGCCGGCGATGTGTTTGCCGGAGCTTTCCTCGCAGCGTGGCTTCGGCGCATGCCGGACAACCGCGCGTGCGAGCTCGCCAATCTCGCGGCAGGCATGTCGCTCTGGAGCTACGGCGGGAGGGTGACGGCCGATCAGCTTCGCGATCTCATGGAAGAGCTCAGGGGCAGGGCATAGATGGCGCGGCCCCCCGAGATTTCTTGACCGTACTTGACCGCAGGCGGTAGCCAGAGACTCCCCCTGAGTGCTATACTCCGGCACACCATGAGCGCGTCGAGCCTGGTCGGGGATTCTACGCTCCGTCCGCCCCTGGTCGGATTTCAGGGCATTGCTTCATACGCAACCGAGGCAGGGCTGGTA